>NZ_PSUE01000026.1:0-49421 GCF_002931645.1 Rathayibacter sp. AY2B5
GGGCGGGGCGAGTCGAAGATGCTCTTCAGGCGACCGCCGCTGAGCTGCTGGAGCAGCCACTCGCTGCTGCCGACGGGTCGCTCCGGCTCGGGTCGCTCCGGCTCGGCACGCTCCGGCTCGGAGGTCTCCGATCCGGCAAGCTCGGGCTCGCGGCCCTCCGGCTCGCGGCCCTCGGACCCGCGGCCCTCCGGCTCCGGGTGCTCGCCGCCTCCCGGGCCCCCGCCGCGTCCCCCCTCGTCAACCATCAGCTCAGGCCGAGGTCGGCCAGACCGATCGCGGCGAAGTACGGGTAGCCGGCGTCCTCGATGATCTCGCGGGCACCGGTCGCGCGGTCGACGACGACGGCGACTCCTGCGATCTCGGCGCCGACCTTCAGCAGGGCCTCGATCGCCTTCAGCGGCGAGCCGCCGGTGGTGGACGTGTCCTCGACGACGACGACGCGCTTGCCCTCGAGGTCGGGGCCCTCGACCTGCCGGCCGCGGCCGTGGTCCTTGGGCTCCTTGCGCACGACGAACGCGTCGTAGGCGAGACCGCGGGCGGCGCCCTGATGGAGGATCGCGGCGGCGATCGGGTCGGCTCCCATGGTGAGGCCGCCGACGGCGTCGACGCGCTCGAGCGGCGCGATGAGGTCGAGCATGACCTGCCCGATCAGCGGCGCGACCCGGTGGTCGAGGCTCACGCGGCGCAGGTCGACGTAGTACGACGCCTTCTTGCCGCTCGTGAGGGTGAAGTCCCCGTGGAAGACGGCGTCGGAGCCGATGTACTCGATGAGCTGCTGGCGTGCGTCGGTCACGCGCCTACTCTACGGGGCGACCCCTCCCCCGCTCGGGAGCGCGCCCGCTGCGGCGTGCTCGCCCGCCTCGTCGCCTCCTCCGCGGAACTGCGTCATGTAGAGCTCGTAGTAGGCACCGCGCTGCTTCAGGAGCGCCTCGTGCGCGCCCTGCTCGACGATCCGGCCCGACTCCATCACCAGGATGGTGTCGGCGTCGCGGATCGTGGAGAGCCGGTGCGCGATGACGAACGAGGTCCGGTCGGTGCGCAGCGCGTTCATCGCGTGCTGCACGAGCAGCTCCGTGCGGGTGTCGACCGAGGAGGTGGCCTCGTCGAGGATCAGCAGCGACGGGTTCGCGAGGAACGCGCGCGCGATCGTGATCAGCTGCCGCTCGCCCGCCGAGACGCTGCCGCCGTCGGCGTCCAGCACCGTGTCGTAGCCGTCGGGCAGCTGGCGCACGAAGCGGTCGACCATGGTGGCCTTCGCCGCGTCGACGATCTCCTCGTCGGTCGCGTCCAGGCGCCCGTAGCGGATGTTCTCGCGGATGGTGCCCTGGAAGAGCCATGCGTCCTGCAGCACCATGCCCACGCGCGAGCGCAGATCGCCGCGCGCGAGGCTCGTGATGTCGACGCCGTCGAGCAGGATGCGCCCTCCGGTGAGCTCGTAGAAGCGCATGACCAGGTTGACCAGCGTGGTCTTCCCCGCCCCGGTCGGACCGACGATGGCGACCGTCTGCCCGGGCTGCGCGGAGAAGGTCAGGTCCTCGATCAGCGGCTGCTCCGGGTCGTACGAGAACGAGACGCCCTCGAACTCCACGTGGCCGTCGGTGCGCTGCGGGAGCGACGCGGTCGCCGTCTCCGGCTCCTGCTCCTCGGCGTCGAGCAGCTCGAACGTGCGCTCGGCCGAGGCGACGCCGGACTGCAGCATGTTCGCCATGCTCGCCAGCTGGGTCACCGGCTGGGTGAACTCGCGCGAGTACTGGATGAACGCGGTCGCGTCGCCGAGCGTCAGCTGACCGGAGGCGACCCGCAGGCCGCCGACCACGGCGATGAGCACGTAGGAGAGGTAGGAGACGAAGGTCATCGCGGGCATGATCATGCCCGAGACGAACTGGGCGCCGAACGAGGCGGTGTAGAGGCTGTCGTTGCGGCGGTCGAACTCCTCGAGCATCTCGCGGTCGCGGCCGAAGGCGCGGACGATCTCGAGCCCGGAGAAGGTCTCCTCGATGTGGCCGTTGAGCGCGCCCGTGTTCTTCCACTGGGCGGCGAAGAGCTTCTGGGAGCGGGCGCCGATCACGCCTGCGATCACGCCCGAGAGCGGGATCGAGATCAGCGCGATCAGCGCGAGCTGCCACGAGACGATGAACATCATCGCGGCGATGCCGATGATGGTGAGCACCGACTGCACCAGCTGCGAGAAGGCCTGCTGCAGCGCCGTCTGGATGTTGTCAACGTCGTTCGTGACGCGCGACATCACGTCGCCGCGCTGCCGGGTGTCGAAGAAGCGCAGCGGGAGGCGGTTGAGCTTCGCCTCGATGTCCTGGCGGAGGTCGAAGACCACCCGCATCACGAGGCCGTTGAGGATGTAGCCCTGTGCCCACATGATCACCGACGCGACGACGTACATCAGCAGCACGATGATGATCAGGCGGCCGAGGACCACGAAGTCGATGCCCGCGCCGGGCACGATGTCGGTCTTGGCCAGCATGTCGGCGAAGGTGCCGTTGCCCGAGGCGCGCTGCTGCTCGATGATCTGCTCGAGCGGGACGCCGGCGGGCAGCTGCGAGCCGATCACGCCGTTGAAGATCGTGTCCATCGCCTGCCCGAGGATCTTGGGCGCGATGACGGTGAGGACGACCGACAGCGAGACCAGGGCGACCACGAGGACCATCCGAGCGCGCTCGGGGCCGAGCAGCGAGAAGAGGCGCTTGGCCGAGGGCCAGAAGTTCTGCGCCTTGCGGGCGGGCGGCCCGTCCCCGAACATGCCGCCGTCACCCTCGCCGGGCTCGAACTCGGGCTCGGGGGACGTCGTCTCCTCGGGGACGGTGGTGTCGCGTGGGCGCGCCATCTCAGGACACTCCTTCGACGCTCAGCTGGGATTCGACGATCTCGCGGTAGGTCGCGTTCGTCTCGAGGAGCTCGTCGTGCGTGCCGCGGCCGACGACGCGGCCCGCGTCGAGCACGACGATCTGGTCGGCGTGGCGGATGGTCGACACCCGCTGGGCCACGATGATCACGGTCGCGTCGGTGGTGGCGTCGGCCAGCGACTCCCGCAGCCGCGCATCGGTCGCGACGTCGAGCGCCGAGAACGAGTCGTCGAACAGGTAGACCCGCGGCTTCGCGACGAGGGCGCGCGCGATGCAGAGCCGCTGGCGCTGCCCGCCGGAGACGTTGGTGCCGCCCTGCGAGACCGGCTCGTCGAGCCCGTGCTCCTTGCTCCGCACGAAGTCCTCGCCCTGGGCGATGCGCAGCGCCTCCCACAGCTCGGCGTCCGTCGCGTCGGGGCGGCCGAAGCGCAGGTTCGAGGCGATCGTCCCCGAGAAGAGGTAGGGGCGCTGGGGCACGAGCCCGATCACCTCGGCGAGCTGCGCCCGGTCGAGGGAGGAGACGGGCACGCCGTCGATCGTGACGCTGCCCTCCTGCGGGTCGAACAAGCGCGGCACGAGGCCGAGCAGGGTCGTCTTGCCGGCGCCGGTGGAGCCGACGACGGCCGTGGTGCGGCCCGGCTCCGCGACGATGTCGATGCCCGAGAGCACGGGGCGCTCGGCGCCCGGGTAGCCGAAGACGACCCCGGAGAACTCGACGCGGCCGCGCGCGGGCGTCGGGACTCCGCCCTGGGGCGTGGTGAGGCTGGTGCGGGCGTCGAGCACCTGCTGGATCCGCTCGGCGCAGACGACCGCGCGCGGGATCATCATCACCATGAAGACGCCCATCATCACGGCGGTGAGGATCTGGAGGAGGTACTGCAGGAACGCGGTGAGCGAGCCCACCTGCATCTGACCTGCGTCGACCCGCTGCCCGCCGAACCACAGCACGGCCGCGGTGGCCAGGTGCAGGATCATCATGATCGCGGGGAACATCAGCACGAAGATGTTGCCGACCTTGATCGACACCTCGGTGATCGCCGCGTTGGCCTTGCGGTACCGCTCGGACTCGAACGGCTCGCGCACGAAGGCGCGCACCACGCGGATGCCCGTGATCTGCTCGCGCAGCACGCTGTTGATCCCGTCGATCCGGTCCTGCATGAGGCGGAACAGCGGCAGCAGCAGGAACACCAGGAAGCCGACCACGACGAACAGCAGCGGCACCGACACCCAGACCAGCCAGGAGAGGCCGGCGTCCTCGCGCAGGGCGAAGACGATGCCGCCGACGCACATGATCGGCGCGGAGACCATGAAGTTGAGGGTCATCAGCACGAGCATCTGCACCTGCTGCACGTCGTTCGTGCCGCGGGTGATCAGGGTGGCCGTGCCGAAGCCGCCGACCTCGAGCCCGCTGAGCGAGTCGACGCGGCGGTAGACGTCGCGGCGCAGGTCGCGGCCGACGGACATGGCGGTGCGGGCGCCGAAGTAGACGGCTCCGATCGCCGCGGCGACCTGCACGACGCAGACGCCGAGCATGGTCATGCCGGTGCCCCAGATGAAGTCGGTGTCGCCGCGGCCGATGCCCTGGTCGATGATCTCGGCGTTGAGGCTCGGCAGGTAGAGCGCGGCGAGCGTCGCGACGAGCTGCAGCACGACGACGGCGGCCACCCAGCGCGCGTAGGGCTTCGCGTAGGCGGAGGCGAGGCGGAGCAGGATCATGGGTCCTCCGGAGGGGCGGAGCAGGAGCGGGAGGGGAGTGGACCGGGCTGGGGAGCGCGGAGCGCCGGGGAGCCCGTCGGGCCCGCACGGCGCGGGCGGCGGCGGCGTCCGGACGGCACAACGAACGGCCGGTCGGGACGGCGCTAGACAACCATCGACCACCGACACCGGTTCCGCAATCCGCCGAGGGGATGACTCCCCCGGCCCGCGGCCGCCGGGACGCGCGGAGGACGCGCAGGAGACGTGTCGGCGGCGGCTCCTACACTTCCAGGATGCGCATCGCCACCTGGAACGTGAACTCCATCCGGGCCCGCACCGGCCGCGTCGTCGACTGGCTCGTGCGCGAGGACGTGGACGTCCTCGCCATGCAGGAGCTCAAGTGCAAGCCCGAGCAGTTCCCGCACGAGGCCTTCGCCGACGCCGGCTACCACGTCGAGATGGTCGGGCTCAGCCAGTGGAACGGCGTCGGCATCGCCTCGCGCCTGCCGATGGACGACGTGCAGATCGGCTTCCCGGGCATGCCCGGCTTCGCGAAGGAGGCGGCGGCCGACGGCTCCTTCCCGCTCGAGGCCCGCGCGATCGGCGCCACGGTCGACGGCGTGCGCGTCTGGAGCCTCTACGTCCCGAACGGCCGCGCGGTCGACGACCCGCACTACCTCTACAAGCTCGAGTGGCTCGCGGCCCTCGAGGCGAGCACCCGCGAGTGGCTGGCCGCCGAGCCCGACCTGCCGCTCGCTCTGGTCGGCGACTGGAACGTCGCGCCGCTCGACAGCGACGTGGGCGACCCGAGCCTCGGCCCCGGATCCACGCACGTCTCGATCCCCGAGCGCGCCGCCTTCGCCGCCTTCGAGGACGCGGGCCTGCGCGACGTCGTCCGCCCGCTCGTGCCCGAGGGCTACACCTACTGGGACTACAAGCAGCTCCGCTTCCCGCGCAACGAGGGGCTGCGGATCGACTTCGTGCTCGGCTCCCCCGCGTTCGGCGAGCTCGTCACCGGCGCCTCGATCCACCGCGACGAGCGCAAGGGCGACGCCCCGAGCGACCACGTCCCGGTGGTGGTCGACCTCGACCTCGAGACGACCCTCGACGACGACCGCCCGATGATCTTCTGAGCATGGCCTCGTCGAAGAAGAAGCGCGCGCGGGCCCAGGCCGCCTCGGCCGGCGCCTCCCGCCCCGCCGCCCGACCCGCGACGGCACGCCCTGCGACCGCCCGCCCCGCGACCGCCCGTCCCGGAGCCGCGCACGACGAGTTCCGGTCCGACGCCTACCGCTCGGTGGGCGAGATCATCGCCGCCGGGAAGCCGCGCCGGCGCCGCTGGGACCTCGTGCTCTCGATCCTCGGCTGCCTCGCCCTCGGCCTGCTGACGATCGTGCTCGGCTACCTCGCCGCGATCCTCTCGGTCTTCCCCGCGCAGTGCGAGGGCCAGAACTTCGCCTGCGACTTCGACCGGATCGACTGGGGCGTCTCGATCGCGCTGATCGGGCCGCCCGCGCTGACGCTGATCGCCGTGGCCGTGACGGTCGTGCGCTACCTCGTGGGCCGTCGCGCGTTCCTCGTGCCGGTCATCGGGTTCGTGCTCTGCATCGCCACCGCGTTCCTCGCCTCCTCGCTCGTGACGAGCTCGATCCCCGGGTCGGCGCTGGTCTAGCACCGACCCGGGGGGCGCGTCAGCGGTCGGCGCGGTCGGCGCTGGTCCAGCACCGACCCGGGGGCGCGTCAGCGGTCGGCGCGGTCAGCGCTGGTCCAGCACCGACCCGGGGCGCCGACCGCCGGCGAGGTCAGCCGCAGGCGGGCTCGTCGTTCAGCGTCACCGCGGTGGGGTTGATCATCGGGGTCACCCGCACGGTCTGGTCGCCGAAGCCGGAGGCGTCGCCGGCGCTGAACTGCACGTCGAACGTCTCGGACTGGCCGGGCGAGAGCTGCACCGCGACCTTCGAGACGGGACGGCCGAGGTCGTCGAGGCTCTCGGGTCCGTACCCCGTGCCGTCGGCCCAGGCCGCGCTCGACACCGTGGTCCCGGGAGGGCCGTAGACGTAGATGTTGGTGACGAAGTCGCCCAGGGGGTACGCACCGCGCCCGCCGGCCGCGGCGACGTAGCCGGGCAGCGTCCGAGCGACCGCCTTCGAGATCGTGTTGGTCACGGTGACGGAGGTGGTGAAGACCGCGCCCGAGGCGGCGCACCGGCCCGCGCTCGACTGCGTGACCGCCGTGCTCAGGTAGTAGTCCATCTTCGAGCCGCCCGAGGCGTCCTGGAAGAACACTCCGGTGGTCGTGCCGTCGGTCGTCGTCTGCGGCAGGACCCCCGCGATCGGCGTGGGCGCGAGGAGCGCCTGCTCGTCGGCGTCGGAGCTGTAGGCGAGGATGCGGCTCTCGTCGACCGCCTTCACGATCGCCGGGAGCATCTTCGTCGGCTCCATCTCCCCGCCGAGGATCTTGCTCAGGACCGTCGCGCTCGCCTCCGAGAAGAACTCGTCGGTGCGCTCGGCCACGACCGACTCCGGGTAGCGGAAGTAGACCTCGTTGAGCAGGGTCGAGACGGTGTTCTCGCTCGTGAGGACCGTGCCGTCGGTGAGGGTCACCGGCCCGGTCGAGCCGAGGAGGTAGGAGAGGGCGACGGGGTCGATCGCGAGGACGCCGTCGATCCTCTGCTCGGGGAACTTCTGCGCCCAGAACTGCGAGGCGATCGAGGCGGCCGTCGGGAAGTCGGGGCGGCTGGTCGAGACGTTGAAGGTCGTCGCCATGTTCTCGCCGATGGTGTCGAGCGCGCTCTGGTCGACGGTGACGGGCGCCAGACCGCGGAAGTCGCCGCTGCCCAGCTGACGGCCGATCGAGATCGCGCCGCCGTCGACGTCGAGCTGCATCACCGACGACGCGCCGCCGCCCAGAGCCTGCGACTCCGCCAGGTTCTGGAACATCACCAGGTAGTGGCGTGGACCGGACGCTCCGAGGGAGTCGGGGAGGATCGCGGTGAGCGGCTCGACCTGCTCCATCGCCGCGGTCGCGGTGGCCAGCTGCGGAGCGAAGGAGTCGAGGGCCGAGGCGACCTGCGGCACCAGCGGGCCGCGGTCGATGCCCTCGACGCGGGTCTGCGCCGCGTCGACGACCTCCTTGGCGACGGTGATCTTCTGCGACAGCTCGGTGATCGCCGCGAGGTCGACCCTGCCGTCGACGGGCTTGAGGATGTCGAGCGAGGTCGTGGAGAGCGGCGTGACGATCCGGCCGGAGACGTCGTCGGCGATCTCGGTCGCGGCGCGGACCGCGGACAGGTTCGGCCCGAGGACGGGCACCACCTCCATCACCCGCCACACCGGGTCCTCGGTCTCGTCGCGCGCCTCGCCGGTGAGGGTCGCGATCCGGCCCGCGGTCTCCTCCGCCCCGGAGGTGTCGAACGTCGTCAGCCTGTCCGTCACCTGCGACACCAGCGGGATCGCCTCGGTCAGCTTGTCGCGGACGGTCATCGCCTTGTCGTAGGTGCGCACGCCGAGGAGCACCGCGACGACGGCGCCGATCAGCAGGACCAGGAGGACGATCAGCGTGATCCAGAGGCCGCGACGGCGGCGCGGCCTGCCGCGGGCGGAGCGGTCGGCGGACGTGGTGGTGCTCATTCGAGAGAGCCTAAGCGACGGTCGGCGGAGTGCGACCGGGCCCGCGCCACCGGCCCCGTCCCAGGACGAGGGACACGCGACGCGGATGCGCGGGCCGTCCGGCGCCTCCGCCGGGCCCGAGCGGGAGCCGGGGATGCTGCTCCGCTCAGCCCAGCAGGAGGGACACCCCGATGAGCACGGGCACCGCGGCGACCGTGGTCACGAGGGCCGTGTCGCGGGCGACGGCGACGCCCCGGTCGTAGCGCGAGGCGAAGGTGAAGATGTTCTGCGCGGTCGGCAGCGCGGCGGTCACCGTCACCACGAAGAGGTGCTCGGAGTCGAGGTGGAACGCGAAGCGCCCCAGCAGCAGCGCGACCGCCGGCATCACCAGCGACTTGAGCACGGAGGCGACGACCACCTCGACCCGCGCCGGCCCCGCCTCCAGCGGCCGCTGCCCGCGCAGCGACATCCCGAAGGCGATCAGCACCAGCGGGATCGACGCGTTGCCGATGATCGAGAACGGCTGCAGCACGGGCGCGGGCAGCTCGACGCCGGTGAGGGCGACGACGAGGCCGAGGGCGGAGGCGATGATCATCGGGTTCCGCAGCGGCTGCGTGAGGATCGCGCCGACCGAGGTCCGCCCGCTCGTCGAGACGTCGAGCAGCGTCAGGATCGTCGGCGCGAGGACGATCAGCTGCAGGAGGAGCGTCGGGGCCACCCACTGCGGATCGCCCAGCACGTAGATGGCGACCGGCAGCCCGATGTTGTTGGCGTTGACGTAGGAGGAGGCCGCGGTCCCGATCACCGTCTCCGGCAGCGGGCGGGGGAAGAGCAGCCGCGAGGCCAGCACGTAGAGCAGGGCGACGGTCAGCACCGTCAGGAGCGAGACGAGCAGGAACGAGGAGAAGAGGACGGAGACGTCGGCCCGCGACAGCACGGTGAACAGCAGCGCCGGCGTCGTGACGAAGAAGGCGATCCGCGACAGGATCAGCCGGCTCTCGGGCGGGACGATCCGGAACCGCGCGATCAGGTAGCCGACCGCGATGACGACCCCGATGATCGAGAAGCCGGTGAGCACGCCCTCCACGCCACCGCCTCCCCGCCGCGGCCCGTCCGCTGTCGCGCCTCCACCCTAGGCAGTGGCCGGGCGTTGCAGCGCCGGCGGGACGCGCCTACGGTGTGCGGCATGCCGCATCTCGAGGTCCCCGGCGCGAGCCTCTACTGGGAGGCGGACGGCCACGCCTCCGCGCCCGCCCTGCTGCTCGTGCACGCGGGCATCGCCGACCTGCGGATGTGGGACCCGCTCGTCCCCGACCTCTCGCGCGACCGGCTGGTGGTCCGCTACGACGTCCGCGGCGCGGGCGGAACGAGCACGGAGGACGTGGAGTACGACCCGCGCCGGGACGCCCTGGACGTGCTCGACCACCTCGGGGTCGAGCGCGCGGTGGTCGTCGGCTGCTCGCGGGGCGGGACGCTCGCGCTCGACCTGGCGCTCGAGCATCCGGAGCGGGTGACCGGCCTGGTCGTGATCGCGCCGGGCCTGGCGGGCTTCGACTACCCCGCGCTGACGGCGGAGGAGGAGCGGCGCTTCGGGGAGGTCGAGGCGCTGGAGCTCGCGGGCGAGCGGGAGGCCGCGGCGATCGTCGAGGCGGAGCTCTGGGCCGTGGGTCCCGACCGCTCCGCGGACGACGTGGCTCCGGAGTTCCTCGCGCGGGTCCGGGAGCTCGCGCTCACGGGCGTCGGCCACGAGGCGGAGGCCCCCCGCCCGATCGATCCCTCCGGGCCGGCGGGCGAGCGGCTCGGGGAGATCGCCGTGCCGACCCTCGTCGTGGCGGGCGCGCACGACCTCTCCGAGTCGCTGCCGGTCTGCGAGCACCTCGCCGCCGAGGTGGGCGGTGCCGAGCTGCACGTGCTCGAGGACGCGGCGCACCTGCCCGGCCTCGAGCACCCCGAGGAGTTCCTCGCGGTGCTGCGGCCGTGGCTGGAGCGCCACGGGATCTGATCAGGCCACGGCGGCCAGGTCGAACGCCCAGTCCACGTAGAGCTCCGGCGGTTCGCCCTGCTCGACGAGGTCGATCCGGTCGAAGCCGGCCTCGACGCAGGTCGCGCCCGCGTCCAGGTCGCTCTCCGCCACGAAGGCGTGCACGAAGCGGGGCACGGGGAACGCCGCCGCCTCCTCGAGCAGCATCCGCACGGAGGCCGCGGTGATGCCGCGGGCGTGCGGAGCGATGCTCCACGCCGCCTCGTAGGCGACGACGCCGCGCGAGCAGCCGTACCAATAGCCGATGGAGCCGACGGAGAGTCCGTCCAGCTCGACCACGTAGAAGAACGCGTCGCCGTCCGCCCAACCGCGCAGGTAGCGGTCGTGGCGCACGAGGATCTCGCTCTCGCTCTCGAGTCCGCCGCCCGCGTGCGCGAGGGTGTCGCGCAGGACGGAGGCGTCCGCCTGCGGCCAGGG
The DNA here is from genome assembly GCF_002931645.1 of Rathayibacter sp. AY2B5. Lineage (NCBI taxonomy): Bacteria > Bacillati > Actinomycetota > Actinomycetes > Micrococcales > Microbacteriaceae > Rathayibacter > Rathayibacter sp. AY2B5. The sequence continues at coordinate 10,620 of NZ_PSUE01000026.1, forward strand.
GAGCAGGCGGAGGTTCTCGGGGTGGTGGTCGATGCTGGCTGTTCTCTGGTCGCTTCCGGGTTCGGGTCCCGTCACGCGCTCCGATCCTCTCTCTCAGGATGGCTCGCCGATCGAGCGCGCCGCCAGGGTGTTCGGCGCGCCTGTCCGATCGGATGTCTCCGCACTCGGGATGCGGACACGGTGTCGCCCCATTTTCGACCCGATCAGGGGAGGGAAACGGAAGCGGTGAGGAATCTAGCCCCGGACGGGGGGTGGCACCTGCACAACACCTGGGCAGCCGCTGACCGCGGGGCCTCCGAGGGGCGGCGGAGACGTGCGCCCGCCCCCGCGAGATCGCCGCTTCGCTCCGCTGAGACGCAAGAAAAGCGCGCGCACGAGCCCATACGCTCGGAGTCGGAGCGCGTTCCGCTCCTGCAGCCCCGTATCACCAGCGTGAGGAGGATCACCATGTCGCAAGCCGTGCAGAGCACCGTCGTCGGAGAACCCGAGGTCGTCGAGGACCGCGTGGAGGAGTCCGCCGCCTGGCTCGACCTGAAGGCGGCCGCCGCCGGGCTGCAGCCGCTCCAGTCCCAGGACGGCTCGCTCGCCGATCCCGAGCGGCTCGAGGAGGCGCGCACCCTCGTCGAGCGGATCGTCGCCGGCGTCCGCACCCTCGCCCCCGCGTTCCCGCACGACGCCGCGTACCTCGACGCGCTGGTCGTCGACCTCGAGCGCTGGAGCGCCGGCGGACTCGGCCTGCCCGACTTCCTCGACTCGCTCACCGCGTTCCAGCCGCAGCTCGAGCGCGTCGACGGCCGCCGCCACCTCGTCGTCTTCCCCATGTACACCCAGAACGGCAGCCGCGACCGCCACGTCGAGGCCGTCCTCGTCGAGGTCGTCTGGCCGCGGTTCGTCGCCGAGCTGGAGGCCGGGGACTACTCCAACGCCCTCTTCTTGCCCGTGCGCTTCGTCGACTTCACCGCCGGCTACGACACCGACAGCGCTGTGCTGTTCCCCGAGACGGTCGCGATGCGCTCCGTCCCGTCCTTCACCTGGGGCGCGATCTTCGCCGACCGCGAGGCGGCCCGGTTCCGCCGCGTCGTCACGGAGGCGGCCCGGATCACCCGTCTCGAGCTCCCGGAGGACGCGCAGCGCCTGGTGGCCGACCAGCGCCTGGCGGAGGAGTCCTTCGTGATGTGGGACCTCATCCACGACCGCACCCACATGCGCGGCGACCTGCCGTTCGACCCGTTCATGATCAAGCAGCGGATGCCCTTCTTCCTCTACTCGCTGGAGGAGCTGCGGTGCGACCTCACCGCCTTCCGCGAGGCCGTCGCCATCGAGCGCCGCCTCGGCGCGCTCGACCGCCGCGACGACGAGGAGGAGGCGCTGGCCGAGCGCTCGCGCTTCGTGCAGTACGCGATCCTGTTCGACCGGCTCTTCCGCTTCCCGCTCACCGGGTCGCGGGTGCGCAACTACGACGGCCTCGGCGGCCAGCTGCTCTTCGCCTGGCTGCACCAGCACGGCGTCCTGCACTGGACCGACACCCGGCTGGCGTTCGAGTGGGACGGCGTCGCCGACGTGGTCGTCGCCCTCTCGGACGCGATCGACGAGCTCTACTGGCGATCGATCGACCGGCCGAAGACGGCGCACTGGCTGGCCGCGCACGAGCTGATCGCGGCCACTCTCGCTCCGCACCCCGCCTCCGCCTGGGCCCGCGGGCTCCCGGACGAGGTGCTGCTCGGCGCCCCGCGCGGGCTCACCGACGCGGTGCTGGACGACGAGTTCCCGCTGTCGATGTTCTACGAGGCCCTCGGGAAGAAGATGGGCGACGTCATCGCCTCGACCCGGGGCATCACCGGCCGGTACTGACGTCGCGCCCGGGAGGTGGCGGGGTGCGCTCCTCCGCCTCCCGGGGCCCCGTCCGACCGGCGTCGGTTAGCGTGGGGCGCATGCCCTCAGGTGACGGAGCCGCGGACCCGCTCGACGCGGGCTGGATCCGGCGAGCGCCGAGCCGGGCCGGATACGTGCGCGACGCGGTCACCGCGGGGATCCTGCTGGTGGCGACGATCGTCTCCGTCGCGCTGTACTCCTCGGCGGGCTTCCCGGACGCGGCGCACCCCGTCGTCAGCGCCCACTGGGCCGTCCTGATGACCCTTCCCCTCGCGCTGCGCCGCCGGTTCCCCGCGAGCGTGGCGGCCGGGCTCTCCGTCGTCTACGCGCTCGGGATCGTGCTCCAGGTGCCGGAGTCGCTCTTCGGCCAGATCTGCCTGTTCCTCGCGCTCTACACGGTCGGCGCGTGGGGCCGGAACCGGCGCACGGCGCTCGTCGTCCGAGTGGCGATCGCGGTCGGGATGCTGGGCTGGCTGCTCACCACCCTCGCCACGGGCGAGTACTTCGGCAGCTCCGTGCCGGTCGACGACTCCCCCGGCCTGCTCTCGCCCTACGCGGCGGAGTCGGCCCTCGCGGTCGTGTCGAACCTGCTCTACTTCGGCAGCGCCTACGTCTTCGGCGAGGCGTCGTGGCAGTCGGCCCGCCGGCTGGAGGCGCTCGAGACGCGCACGGCCGAGCTCGACGACGAGCGGGAGCGCTCCTCGCGGCAGGCCGTGTCCTCCGAGCGGCTGCGGATCGCGCGCGAGCTGCACGACGTGGTCGCGCACCACGTCAGCGTGATGGGCGTGCAGGCGGGAGCGGCGCGGCGGGTGCTGGCGCGGGATCCGGAGCGGGCGGCGGCATCGCTCAGCGCCATCGAGGGCGACGCGCGCTCGGCGATCGAGGAGCTGCACCGCATCCTGGTCGCGCTGCGCGCCGAGGACGCGGTCCCGAATCCGCTCACCGACGCCGCGTCCACCCGCGGGGTGGCCCAGCTCGAGGAGCTGGTCGCGGCGTCCAGCGGGTCGGGCCTGCCCACCGTCTTCCTCACCCTCGGCACGCCCCGCGAGATCCCCGCGACGGTGGGGCTCAGCCTCTACCGCATCGCGCAGGAGTCGCTCACGAACGTCCGCAAGCACGCGGGGCGCGGCGCGCACGCCGAGGTGCGCCTCCGCTACGCCCCCGACGCGGTCGAGCTCGAGATCGCCGACGACGGCGGGTCCGGCCCGCACCCGAGCGCTCCCGCCTCCTGCGGACTGGGGCACACCGGCATGAGCGAGCGCGCGGCCGCGGTCGGCGGCTGGATCGAGATGGGGCCGAGGGGCGGAGGCTACCTCGTGCACGCCCGGGTGCCGCTGTCCCCCGTCCGGGCGAGCGTGCCGGACGCCGACGACCCGGTACCGTCGTCGGAGACGTCGCGGGGGCGTCAGGAGCGAGCGAGCGGGGGCCGCCCATGACCGAGCACGTGCGCGTGCTGCTCGTCGACGACCAGGAGCTCGTCCGCGTGGGCTTCCGCATCATCCTCGAGTCGGAGCCGGGGATCGAGGTGGTCGGCGAGGCCCGCACCGGTCTCGAGGCCCTGCAGCGCGCCTCCGAGCTGCGCCCCGACGTGATCTGCATGGACGTGCAGATGCCCGGCCTCGACGGCCTGGCCGCGACCCGCGAGATCGTGGCCGACCCGCGCCTGTGCTCGCGGGTGCTCATCCTCACCACCTTCGACCGCGACGACTACCTCTTCGAGGCGCTCTCGGCCGGCGCCAGCGGGTTCCTGCTCAAGAACGCGTCGCCGGAGGAGCTGGTCGAGGCCGTGCAGGTGGTCGCCCGCGGCGACGCGATGCTCGCCCCCGACGTCACCCGGCGCGTGATCGAGCGGTTCGCGTCCGTGCCCGAGCACACGCCGGCCGCGGCCGAGCACTCCGGAGTGGCCGACCTGACGGACCGCGAGCGGGAGGTGCTCGTGCACCTGGCGCGGGGCTGGTCGAACGCCGAGATCGCGGCCGAGCTGTTCGTGGGCGAGGCGACCGTGAAGACGCACGTCTCGAAGATCCTGATGAAGCTCGGCGTGCGCGACCGGATCCAGGCGGTCGTGTTCGCCTACGAGCACGGGATCGCGGTACCGGGGCGCCCCTGAGCGGTCGGCACCGTGGTGGACGGCTCGGAGGTGCTCGACGCCGGGGCGGTCAGCGCCGGGACTGGCTCGAGGCCGGGCGCGGCGGGGTGCGGCGGACGAACTCCATCCGGATCTCCGGCACGATCTTCCGGTCGAGCACGACCGTCATGTAGCGGCCGTCGACGCGGGCGCCGATCGCGACCACGTCCGGATCGGTGTCCACGCGGTAGCCGCGCAGCGCCTCCCCGTCCACGATCACCGGGACGCCCCGCACGACGTCCTCGTCGCGGAGGGCGGCGGCGACCACCGGCATCCCGCCGCGGCGGCTGCGCACGCGGCCCGGGAAGGTGTTGCGGAGCACGTCGCCCATGTGGGCCGCGAGGCGGGACTCCAGGGGCCGGCTGCGCTCGGCGGGGATCGGCACGGAGGTGCGGACCGCCTCCCAGAGCACCGGGTACCGCATCCGCGTCACCTGGTCGACCATCCACGGCGGCAGGTGGTCGTTCTCGGCGCGCTCGATCGCGCGCTTCTGCTCGGGGGTCAGCGGGACGTGGTTGACGGGGTCGGCGCGGTTGCGCGGGTTCTTGTAGAACGAGTACGAGAGCGAGATCTCGACGAAGCGGCCGAGCGCCATCGTCTGCGCCGCGGCGAACTCCTCCAGCCTCGGCTGGGGCGCGAACGCGAGGACGGGATCGCCGAAGCGAGCCGCGATCTCGTCCACCCCGGGAGGGGCGGGCATGTCGCGGACAGCTCCCGTCGTGTCCATGCGCATACGTCAAGAGTGGCCTGCCTCCCAGCCGATACCAACTTCTTGACGGAGATCGGCTTTCGGGTCGTCGTCCTTTCACCTGCCCGAAACATGCGGGAGGCAGGAGGGGTGTCTCGGCGGGCGCCTCCGGGGCTCCTCCGGGCGGCGGGCTGCGAAGATGGAGGGATGAGCGCCCTGCACGATCCCGACGTCCGCGGCTTCGCCTCCGACAACTACTCCGGAGTGCACGACGAGGTCCTGGCCGCGATCGCCGCGGCCAACGGAGCGCACCAGATCGCCTACGGCGAGGACGTCTACACCGAGCGCCTGCAGGAGGCGTTCCGCCGCGAGTTCGGCGAGCAGGCCCAGGCCTTCCCCGTCTTCAACGGCACGGGCGCCAACGTCACCGGCCTGCAGTCGATGCTGCCGCGGTGGGGCGCCGTCGTCTCGGCGGGCACCGCGCACATCACCTCCGACGAGGGCGGAGCGCCGGAGAAGGTCGGCGGGATCAAGATCCTCACGGTCCCCACGCCCGACGGCAAGCTGACCCCGGCGCTGGTCGACCAGGAGGCGTGGGGCTTCGGCGACGAGCACCGCGCCCAGCCGCTCGTGGTCTCGATCACCCAGTCCTCCGAGCTCGGCACCGTCTACACCCCGGAGGAGGTGCGCGCGCTCGCCGACCACGCGCACGGCCTCGGCATGCGGCTGCACATGGACGGGGCGCGCATCGCGAACGCCGCGGCCGCCCTCGGCCTGCCCCTGCGCTCCTTCACGACCGACGCGGGCGTCGACGTGCTCTCGTTCGGCGGCACCAAGAACGGCATCCTGCTCGGCGAGGCGATCGTCGTGCTCGACCCCGCGGCCTCGACCGGGCTGACCTTCCTCCGCAAGACCAACATGCAGCTCTCCTCCAAGATGCGCTTCATCTCGGCGCAGCTGCTCGCCCTGCTCGGCGACGGCGGCGAGGAGGAGCCCCTGTGGCTCCGCTCGGCCCGGCACGCGAACGCCATGGCGGCGCGCCTGCGCTCGGGGCTCGAGGAGGCGATCGCCGCCGGCCGGATCACCGGGCTCGAGTTCACGCAGCAGACCCAGGCCAACGCGGTGTTCGCGACGCTGCCGCCCGGAGTCGCGGACCGGCTCCGCGCCGCCTACCGCTTCTACGACTGGAACCCGGCGACCGGCGAGGTCCGCTGGGTCTGCTCCTTCGACACGACGGAGGACGACATCGACGCGTTCACGGCCGCGATCGAGCGCGAGCTGGCCGCGTGAGGGCCCGCCTCCCGCGCCTGGCGACGGTCGGCGCCGCGCTCGCCGTTCTCGTCGCGCTGACGGGCTGCACGTCGGCCGAGCGCTCGGACGTCGCGGCCACCCCGTCGGCGTCCGAGACCGCCGCTCCGACTCCCTCCGCGACTCCGACGCCCTCGCCCACGCCCACGGCCTCGACCCGCCTGGGCTGCGACTCCCTCCTCCCCGCCACGCGGGCGGCCTCGGCGCTGGGGGTCTCCCGCAGCGCTCTCGAGGGCAGCCGCGAGGTGACGACGCGCTCCTCGGGCGAGCTGATCCGCGAGGCCGCGGAGGAGAACGGCGGAGTGCTCCGCTGCGCCTGGTACGACGAGGACGCCTCGATCACCGCGGCCGCGGTCGACGACGCCGCCGAGGCCTTCGCCGGCCGTCCGGGCCCGCGCCTCGAGACCGCCGTCGAGGCCTACGGCTCCTGCACCGACGGCAGCTGCGACCTGGACCTGCTCGCCGGCGCCACCTGGGTGACGCTGCAGCTGCGCGGCGCCCCCGCGGCCGTCGACCTCGCCGCGCTGGCGACCGGCACCGCCTCCGCCGCGCTCGGCACCCTCGACGAGCCGGTCACCGCGACGGCGCCCGTCTGCACCGAGGTCCTGACGGCCGAGCAGCTGTCCGGTGCCGCCGGTCTCGCGCAGGCGACCGCGGGGACGGGGACCGGGACGCCGACCACCGCGTCGGCCGCTGCCGCCGCCCGGGCCGGGTACGCCTCCTGCAGCTGGAGCGACGCCTCCAGCGCCGCCTACTCGGGCGTGACGGTCGACGCGCTCCCGAACGGCGACGACGGCTGGCGGAACCTCTCGCTGACCTCGGGCCTGGCGATCCCGCTCGAGCCGCTCGACGGCTTCGGCGAGAAGGCCCTCACCGGCTGCGCGGCGGGCGTCTGCGAGATCGACGCGCTCGCCGACGACGTGTGGTGGCGCGTGACCGTCACCGGCGACGCGGCGAAGGCCGAGGCCGTCGCCCGCGCCGTGCTCGCGAACGCCTGACCCGGGCACCCCGCTCCTCCTCCGCGAGCGGGTCAGCGCCAGTACTCGTACCAGGACGACTCGCGGCAGCCGAGGGACGCGTAGAGGCGGCGGGCGCCGACGTTCTCGGCGAGCACCTGGAGCCAGAAGCGCGCGACGCCCCGGCCGGACGCGTCCTCGAGGAGGGCGCGGATCACGGCGGAGGCGAGCCCGCGGCGCCGGGCGTCCGGCCGGGTCGCCAGCGCGAAGAGGCCGCCCCAGAGCTCGCCGTCCGGCGCCGTGACGAGTGCGAGGCGGCCGGTCGCGGCCGGGCCGTCCCCGTCGACGGCGAGCGCGTAGGAGGAGGGGCAGCCCGCGAGGATGCGCTCGGCGACCGCGCGCTCCTCCGCTCCACCGCGACCGTCCACCGACCACCAGAGGGCGAGCCAGTCCTCGTCGGGAGCCGGGGCGAGGCGGACGCGAGGCTGCGGCGCGGGCCTCGGCGGCACTGGCCTCGACGGCGCGGACCCCGACGTCGTGGACAGGGCGGCGAGCGCCTCCTGCACCGAACCCGTCAGCACGAGCGTCCGGTCGATCGGCGCGGCGCCCCGCTCGGCGAGCAGCCCGGTCAGACCGGCGGGGCTCGGCGGCCCGATCTGCACGAGGGGCGCGATCCCGTGCTCGCGGGCGAACGCCTCCGCCGCGTCGAGCGCCGCCTCCTGGTCGACGACGTCGCCGGACGCGAGCACCGAGTTCGCGCGCTTGGTGACTCCTGCGGAGGCGCGCAGCTCCCACGCGCCGAGGGGGCGCCGCACGAGCGCGGGCCAGGCGTCGGCGGCGAGGCGGTCGAGCAGGCGCGGATCCATCGGGCCACGGTAGCGGGAGCGGCGCCGGAGCCCTGTGGACGCCCCCGGAAACGGCTCCGGCCCGCAGGATCCGCCGCGGACGAGCCGAGCGGGATCCTGCGGGCCGGAGGCCGTGGAGGGACGAGCCCTACATGTTGATCATGTGCCCCTTGAGGCCGTGGAAGCCCTCCTGCAGCGCCTCCGACAGCGTCGGGTGGGTGTGCACGTTGCGGGCCAGCTCGGTCGCCGTGAGGTCCCACTTCTGGGCGAGCGTGAGCTCGGGGAGCAGCTCCGAGACGTCCGGGCCGATCATGTGGGCGCCGAGGAGCTCGCCGTACTTCTTGCTCGCGATGAGCTTCACGAAGCCGGTGGGCTCGCCGAGGCCGTGGGCCTTGCCGTTCGCCATGAAGGGGAAGGTCGAGACGGTGATCTCGTGTCCCTCGTCCGTCGCCTGCTTCTCGGTGAGGCCGAAGGAGGCGATCTGCGGCTGGCAGAACGTCGCGCGCGGCATCATCCGGTAGTCGCCCAGGGTCTGGGTCTCGGCACCGGCGAGGGTCTCGGCGGCGACGACGCCCTGCGCCTCCGCGACGTGCGCGAGCTGCAGCTTCGCGGTGACGTCGCCGATGGCGTAGATGTGCGGCACATTGGTGCGCATGTGGTCGTCGATCGCGATCGCGCCGCGCTCGGTGAGCTCGACGCCCGTCTTCTCGAGGCCGAAGCCCTCGGTGCGGGGGACCCAGCCGATCGACATGAGCACCTTGTCGACCTCGAGGGTCGACTGCGTGCCGTCCTTCGCGGTGTAGGTGACCGTGACGTAGCCGTCCTTGTCGACGACCGACTCGACCTTGGTCGAGGTCAGGATCTCGACGCCGAGCTTCTTGTACTGCTTCTGGATCTCCTTGGAGACGTCCGGGTCCTCGTTGGGGAGGGCGCGGTCCATGAACTCGATGATCGTCACGTCGACGCCGTAGTTCTTGAGGACGTAGGCGAACTCCATGCCGATCGCGCCCGCGCCCACGATGGCCATCGTGTCGGGGAGCTCGCGGGTCATGATCTGGGTCTCGTAGGTGACGACGTTCTCGGAGAGCTCGACGCCGGGCAGGAGGCGGACGCTCGCGCCGGTCGCGATGATCGCGTCGTCGAAGGTCAGCGACTCCGTGCCGCCCTTGCTCAGCTGCACGTCGAGGCCCTGCGGGCCGGTGAAGGAGCCGACGCCGTCGAACTCGGCGATCTTGTTCTTCTTCATCAGGAAGTGGACGCCCTTGGTGCGGCCGTCCGCGACCGAGCGGCTGCGGTCGAACGCCGCGCCGAAGTCGAACGAGACGTCGCCCGAGATGCCGAACTGCTTCGCCTGGGTGTGGAAGAGGTGGGCGAGCTCCGCGTTGCGCAGCAGCGCCTTGGACGGGATGCAGCCGACGTTGAGGCAGACACCGCCCCAGTACTGCTTCTCGACGACGGCGACGGACTTGCCGAGCTGGGCGGCGCGGATCGCGGCCACGTATCCGCCGGGGCCTGCCCCCAGGACGACGACGTCGAAGTGCTGGGCCATGGATGATCCTCCAGAGTCGTGGATGGTGGTGCGCGGGGTGACCACGCCGTCTCCCACCGTACCGTTCCGGGGCTCGGAGGCGGCCCGCTCCTCCGTGGGCGAACGCGCGTGCGGGCGCCTGCCGTGCGCGCGCGGGAATGCCCGCGGGGCGAGGACGGTTGGGCTCCACGGGCGACGGAGCCCCTCCCCCAGTCCCCCGCACGGAAGAAGCCCCGCGATGTCCGCCACCGCCTCCCGCACCGCCAGCACCAGCGCCCCGATCCTCGACGTCCTCGCGGAGCGCTGGAGCCCCCGCTCCTACGACGCGTCCGCGACCGTCTCCGACGAGACCCTCGCGTCCCTCCTCGAGGCCGCGCGCTGGTCCCCGTCCGCCAGCAACTCGCAGCCGTGGCGCTTCATCGTCGCCCGCCGCGGAACCGACGAGTTCGACCGCATCGTCGCGACGCTCGCCGGCTTCAACGGCGCCTGGGCCGGCTCCGCCGCCGTCCTGGTCGTCGCGCTCGCCGAGACCGTCGACTCCGAGGGGAAGCCGCGCCCCTGGGCCGTCTACGACCTCGGCCAGTCGATCGCCCACCTCAGCGTCCAGGCGCACCACGAGGGCCTGCACGTGCACCAGATGGCCGGCTTCGACAAGGACGCCGTCCGCGCCGCGTTCGGCGTCGACGAGCGCTTCGACCCGGTGACGATCGCCGCGGTGGGAGTCGCGGCCGACGCCGACGCGCTGGCGAACGAGACCCTCCGCGAGCGCGAGACCGCGCCGCGCACCCGCCTGCCCCTCGAGGAGCTCGTGCTCGTCCAGGCGTAGCCCTCCGGCGGAAGGCCTCCCCCGTCCGCGGACCGGGGAGGCCTTCCGCGTCCCACCCCCTGTGTTACTCCCCGTGTCGGTCCCCGCTGTGCCGCCGGGAGCCTCTCCGTACGATCGGACGATCCGCCCGCCCGTCCCGCTGCCCGGAGAGACATGCCCGCCACCCCCGCCGCCCGCACGAGCCTGGCCTTCGACGCCGAGCTCGGCCAGTCGGCGTTCCCCGTGCGCTTCGAGGGGGTCGGCCGCACCTTCGCGCCCGGGGCCCCCGTGCTGACGGACGTGACGCTCGAGGCCGCCGCGGGCGAGGTCATCGCGATCCTCGGCCCGAGCGGCTGCGGCAAGTCCACGCTGCTGCGCATCGCGGCGGGCCTGGACACCGCCTCCGAGGGGTCCGTCCTCATCGACGGCGCCCCCGTCTCCGGCATCGACCCGCGCTGCGCGGTGGCGTTCCAGGAGCCGCGGCTGCTGCCCTGGCGGAGCATCGCCGACAACGTCGCGCTCGGCCTGCCGCGCGGCACCCCGCGCCCGGCGGCCCGCGCCGCCGTCGACGAGCTGCTCTCGCTGGTCGGCCTCACCGCGCACGCCCGCTCGCGGCCCCGCGAGGTGTCCGGAGGCATGGCCCAGCGCGCCTCCCTCGCCCGCGCCCTCGCCCGGAACCCCGGCGTGCTCCTCCTGGACGAGCCCTTCGGGGCGCTCGACGCGCTGACCCGCCTGCGGATGCAGGACCTGCTGCTCGACGTGCACGCGGCGGCTCCGGCGACGATCCTGCTCGTCACCCACGACGTCGACGAGGCCCTCCAGCTGGCCGACCGCATCGTGCTCCTCGGGCGCGACGAGCCCGGAGGCGTCTCGCGCATCCAGCGGATCGTCACCGTCCCCGGAGCGCGGCCGCGCGACCGCGGCTCGGCGGAGCTCGCCGAGCACCGGGCCGAGCTCCTCGCGGGGCTGGGCATCGAGCGGCACTGACCCCGGGCGGATCGACCCGCATCCCTCCACCCGGGCGGCACGGTCCGGGCGGCACGGTCCGGGCGGCACGACCTCCCTCCCCAGCCGCCTCCTCCTCCCGCTCTCCACCGCACGAGCACCTCCCCGCACCGCCCCTCCCCTGCAGCGTCCACACTCGCTGTCACCGCATCCCCGAAGCCGAGGCCCCCATGTCGTTCACCAGCTCCCCGCTCACCCGCCGCACCGCTCTCGCCGGTCTGCTCACCGCCGCCGCCGTCCCGCTCCTCGCGGGCTGCGTGCAGGGCGAGGGCGGAGGAGGAGCGGCGGCCGCGACCGCCGACGCCGCCTCCGGAGGAACTCAGGGCGGCACGCTCACGCTCGACTTCGCGACGTACAACCCGCTGAGCCTGGTCATCAAGGAGAAGGGCTGGCTCGAGGCCGCCCTCGCCGAGCAGCAGGTCACCGTCGCCTGGGTGCAGTCGGCCGGCTCCAACAAGGCCAACGAGGCCCTGCGCGCCGGAGCGATCGACGTCGGCTCCACCGCCGGCTCCGCCGCGCTGCTCGCCCGCTCGAACGGCTCGCCGATCAAGACGATCGACATCTTCTCGCAGCCGGAGTGGTCGGCCCTCGTCGTCCCCGCCGGCTCGGCGATCACGTCGGTCGAGCAGCTCAAGGGCAAGCAGATCGCGGCCACCAAGGGCACCGACCCGTACTTCTTCCTGGTGCAGGCGCTCGAGGCCGCCGGGCTGGGCATCGGCGACGTGACGGTGCAGAACCTGCAGCACGCCGACGGCTGGGCGGCGCTGCAGAACGGCTCCGTCGACGCCTGGGCGGGCCTGGACCCGATCATGGCCGGCGCCGAGGCGGCCGGGGCGACCCTGCTCTACCGCAACGTCGACTTCAACTCCTACGGTCTGCTCAACGCGACCGAGAGCTTCCTCGCCGAGAAGCCGGACCTCGCGCAGACCGTCGTGAACGCGTACGAGCACGCCCGCGCCTGGGCGCTCGAGAACCAGGACGAGACGGCGAGCATCCTCGCCTCCGTCGCCGGCCTCGACGTGGCGGTGGCGACGACGGTCATCACCGAGCGCAGCAACCTCGACGTCGACAACGTCCCCGGCTCCGCGCAGACCGACGTGCTCGCCGTGATCGGCCCGATCTTCGTCGAGAACGGCGACGTCGCCTCGCAGCAGCAGGTCGACGACGCGCTCGACTCGCTGCTCGACGACACCTACGCCTCGGCGGCCGACCCGAGCGCCATCGGCGCCTGAGGGTCCGGCCCTCCGCCCCCGACCCCGTGATCCGAGGAGACCGACGATGACGATCCGCGACGACGACACCGCGACCGACGCCGATGTGCTGCGGCGGAGCGCGCTGTCCGCGCCGATGCCGGGTGAGCCCGGACTCGTGACGGCGGGCCCGTCGGTCGCGGCCTCCCAGCGCCGCCTCCGCGAGGACCGCTCCCACCCGCTCACCACGCGACGGTGGTTCGTGGTCGCGGGAGGCGCGGTCCTGCCCGTGCTGCTGCTCGCCGCCTGGCAGATCGCGACGACGACCGGGATGGTCTCGGTGGCGGTCTTCCCCTCGCCCGCGATGGTCTGGGCGGCCGGCGTCGACCTCGCCCAGCGCGGCGACCTCGGCCAGGACGTCGCCATCTCGACGCAGCGCGTGCTCATCGGGTTCGCGCTCGGCTCGGCGCTCGGGCTCGTGGTCGGCGCGCTCTTCGGGCTCTCCCGCGTCTGGGAGGTCGTCCTCGGGCCGACCCTCGGCGCGATCCGGGCGGTCCCGTCGCTGGCCTGGGTCCCGCTGCTGCTGCTCTGGATGGGCATCGGCGAGGAGTCGAAGATCACGCTGATCACGATCGGCGCGTTCTTCCCCGTCTTCACCACGGTGGCCACGGCGCTCGGCCACGTCGACCGGCACCTCGTCGAGGTGGGCCGCGCCTTCGGCCTCTCGGGCGTCCGGCTCTTCACGACGGTGCAGCTGCCCGCGGTGATCCCCTCCGTGATCTCCGGGCTGCGCCTCGCGCTCGCCCAGTCGTGGCTGTTCCTGGTCGCCTCCGAGCTCATCGCCTCCTCGATGGGCCTCGGCTTCCGCCTCATCGACAGCCAGAACAACGGCCGGATCGACCGGGTGTTCCTGGCGATCGTCCTGCTGGCCGTGCTGGGCAAGCTCACCGATGCCGTCGTCGGCGTGTTCCAGCGCTACGCCGTGAGGAAGTGGGCGTGAGCGCCGGGGAGGGAGCTCCGAGCGTGAGCGGGACGATCGCCAACCTGCTCGACGAGCACCGCCGGTTCCCCCCGCCCGCGGCCTTCGCCGCGCAGGCGAACGCGGGCGCGGAGGAGTACTCGCGCGCCGCCGCCGATCCGGTCGCGTTCTGGGAGGAGGCGGCCCGCCGCCTCGAGTGGGCGGAGCCGTGGCACACCGCCCACAGCTGGGAGCCTGCCGCTCCGCTGCCCGACGGCTCGCTCTCGGTGCCGCGCACGACCTGGTTCGAGGGCGGACGGCTGAACGTGGCCGTCAACTGCGTCGACCGCCACGTGGACGCGGGACGCGGCGCGAAGACCGCCCTCCACTTCGAGGGCGAGCGCGGCGACCGGCGGTCGATCACCTTCGCCGAGCTCCAGCGCGAGGTCTCCCGCGCCGCGAACGCGCTGACCGCGCTCGGGATCGGGAAGGGCGACCGCGTCGTCGTCTATCTCCCGGTGATCCCCGAGACCATCGCCATCACGCTCGCGATCGCGCGGATCGGCGCGATCCACTCGCTCGTCTTCGGCGGCTTCTCCGCCGAGGCGGTGCGGTTCCGCGTGGAGGACACCGGCGCGAAGCTCCTGGTCACCACGGACGGGCAGTTCCGGCGCGGAGCGGCGGTGCCGGTCAAGGCGAGCGCCGACCGGGCGGTCGAGGGCGTCGCGTCGATCGAGCACGTCCTCGTCGTCCGCCGCACCGGTGAGACCGACGTCCCGTGGACCCCGGGCCGCGACGTCTGGTGGCACGAGCTGGTCGATGCGCAGAGCGACGTCCACGAGGCCGAGGCCTTCGACTCCGAGACGCCGCTGTTCATCATCTACACCTCCGGCACGACCGGGAAGCCCAAGGGGCTGGTGCACACCAGCGGCGGCTACCTCACGCAGGCCTCCTGGACGCACTGGGCCGTGTTCGACGCGAAGCCGGACGACGTGCACTGGTGCACCGCCGACCTCGCCTGGGTCACCGCGCACACCTACGAGATCTACGGACCGCTCTCGAACGGGCTCACCCAGGTGATCTACGAGGGCACCCCGAGCACCCCGCACACGGCCCGGCACTTCGAGATCATCGAGCGGTACGGGGTGACCGTCTACTACACGGCGCCGACGCTGATCCGGACGCTGATGACCTGGTTCCCCGAGGGCGTGCCCGCCCGGTACGACCTGTCGAGCCTGCGCCTGCTCGGCACCGTCGGCGAGTCCATCAACCCCGAGGCCTGGGTCTGGTTCCACGAGGCGATCGGCGGCGGACGCTGCCCGATCGTCGACACCTGGTGGCAGTCCGAGACCGGCGCCGCGGTGATGTGCCCGCTGCCGGGCGTCTCGACCCTCAAGCCGGGCTCGTCTCTCGGAGCCCTGCCCGGGCTCGGCGTCCTCGTGGTCGACGAGCACGGCGAGCGGGTGCCGAACGGCTCCGGCGGCTACCTCGTGGTCGACCGGACCGGGCCGGCGCTCGCCCGCACCGTGTGGGGCGACCCGGAGCGGTACCGCGACTCCTACTGGGCCCGCTACGCGTCCCAGGGGTGGTTCTTCTCCGGGGACGGCGCGAAGTACGACGCCGACGGCGACGTCTGGGTGCTCGGCCGCGTCGACGACGTCATCAACGTCTCCGGGCACCGCCTGTCCACGATCGAGATCGAGTCGGCACTCGTCGCCCATCCGGCCGTCGGCGAGGCCGGAGTCGTCGGAGTCGCCGACGCGACGACCGGCCAGGCCATCGCGGCGTTCGTCATCCCCTCCGACGAGGCCGTCGACCGCAGCGAGGAGGACCCGGCCTACTGGGCCGCGCTCGGCACGACGCTCTCGGTGCTCCTGCGCGACCACGTGGCGGTCGCGATCGGTCCGATCGCCAAGCCGCGCGACGTGGTGGTGGTGCCGGATCTGCCCAAGACCCGCTCCGGCAAGATCATGCGGCGGCTGCTCGGCGACATCCGCGACGGCCGCCCGCTCGGAGACGTGACGAGCCTCCAGGACGACACCGTCCCGGCGCGCATCGCCCGCATCGTCGCCGAGCGCGGGTAGGCGCCGCGCCAGTCGGACGCGGCGGGCGGACCCTGTTTCGGGGAGGCGTCGGGAGCCTGCGCGTCCGCGGCGAGGAGGGGCCGCCGGGGAGCATCCGGAGTAGCGTGAAGCCGTGCGCGACGTCCAACAGCAGATCATCTCCGAGCTCCACGTCTCCCCCGCCGTCGATCCGGCCGTCGAGGTCGAACGGCGCAGCGGATTCCTCGCCGACTACCTCCGCAGCACCGGCGCGAAGGGCCTCGTCCTCGGCATCAGCGGCGGCCAGGACTCGAGCCTCGCCGGGCGCCTCTGCCAGCTCGCGGTCGAGCAGGTCCGCGGGAGCGGCGGCGACGCCTCCTTCATCGCGGTCCGCCTGCCGTACAAGGTGCAGGCCGACGAGGAGGACGCCCAGCTCGCCCTCACGTTCATCCGCCCGGACCGCCAGGTCGTCTTCGACATCCACCAGGGCGTCGACGGCGTGGCCGCAGCGTTCGGCGACGCGGTCGACGAGCCGATCAGCGACTTCGTGAAGGGCAACGTGAAGGCGCGGATGCGGATGATCGCGCAGTACGCAATCGCCGGCCAGGCCGGGATGCTCGTCGTCGGGACCGACCACGCGGCCGAGGCGGTCACCGGCTTCTTCACGAAGTACGGCGACGGCGGCGCCGACGTCCTCCCGCTCACCGGCCTCACCAAGCGGCAGGGGCGCTCGCTCCTCGAGCACCTGGACGCACCGGCCCGGCTCTACGAGAAGGCGCCGACGGCGGACCTGCTCGACGACAACCCCGGCCAGACCGACGAGACGAACCTCGGGCTCACCTACGCCGACCTCGACACGTACCTCGAGGGCGGCGAGGTCGACCGGGCCGTCGCCGAGGCCATCGAGGCGCGGTACGCCGCGACCGAGCACAAGCGCCAGGTGCCGCTGTCGATGTTCGACGACTGGTGGCGCTGAGCCGCCGCTGACCGCTTCCAGCGGCCGGCAGCTCAGGACCGCACGGGGCCCCGCTGAGGCGGGGCTCCCGTGCGTCCGGCGCGGAACCGATGCGAGGACCGGACCCGCGGCGGTATCAGGAGTCGGCGCGGGCGTTGTAGACGAGCACCTCGCCGGAGTCGACGGAGGCGCGGTAGGCGCGGAACACGTCGAGGGCCTCGTCGCGGAGCACGCCGTCGACGACCTCGATCCCGCGGGCCTCGAACTGGGCGGCCCAGTCCTCGCGCATCGGCCCCTCGTCGAAGGTGCTGATCTCCTCGAGCTCGGGGCCGGAGCCCGCGACGACCAGGCGGCGCACCCCCGACCACATCGTCGCTCCGTAGCACTGCACGCACGGGCGCCAGTTGACGACCAGGTCGTGAGCGGGGAGGCCCTCGCCGCCGAGGTCCCAGGTGCCGAGCGCGGTCTGCGCGAGACCGAGCGCCGTCACCTCGGCGTGGCCGGACGAGACCCCGCTGCCGAGGACGACGTTCACTCCGACCGAGACGAGACGACCGGAGTCGCGCTCGACGACGATCGCCGCGAACGGGCCGCCGTTCCCCTCGCGGAAGTTGCGGTCGGCGAGCGCGTGCACGAGGGCCATCCGGTCCTCGAGGCTCGGGAGGACCTCGGGGACGTCGCGGAGGGCGTCACCGATCCAGGCGGGCAGGGCGATCTCGTAGCGGGTGGCGAGGCGGTCGATGTCCATGGGTCCTCCGGGAGACGGGGCGGGGCTGGGCGGAAACGGATGCGCGGCAGGTGCGGCACGGGTGATGCGCGGGCGGCGGCGGCCGTCGCCCGTCAGCCTCGCAGTGCCGAGCGCCGGAGACGGAATCGGCCCGGCGGGTCGACGCGGAGGTCAGGCGAGGAGGGCCTGGCCGAGCGCCGCGGCCTGCGCCGCCCAGAAGCGCTTCGCCACGCCGGTCCGGCGGAACAGGGCGTCGAAGCCGTGGAAGGCGCCCTCCACGATCTCGAGCCCGCACGGCACTCCGGCCGCGCGCAGGCGCTCGGCGTAGCGGACGTCCTCGTCGTGGAAGAGGTCGAGGCCGCCGACGCCGATCCAGGCCGGCGGGAGGCCCGTGAGGTCGTCGCGGCGGGCGGGGGCGGCGTAGGCCGTGACGCCGGGGCCGCCGGGCTCGCCGGCGAGGTAGGCGGTCCAGCCGAAGCGGTTGCTGCCCGGGGTCCAGACGCGGACTCCGCGCGGAGGAGGACCGGGCCGGGTGACGGTGCGGTCGTCGAGCATCGGGTAGACGAGCAGCTGGAACGCGGGCTGCGCTCCTCCGCGGTCGTGGGCGAGGAGGGTCGCACCCGCGGCGATGCCGCCGCCCGCGCTCGCGCCTCCGACGGCGATGCGCGCCGGGTCGACGCCGCGCTCCTGCGCGTGCTCGACGAGCCAGTCGAACGCGGCCAGCACGTCCTCGACGGCAGCCGGGGTCGGATGCGCGGGCGCGAGGCGGTAGTCGACGGAGACGACCGTGATGCCCAGGGTGCGGGCGACGTCGATGCAGGACACCTCGTCCTGGAGGTGGCTGCCGAGCACCATGCCACCGCCGTGCACCCAGAGGAGCGCGGGAGCGGTACCGCGGAGGATGCTCGGCCGGTAGCTGCGGGCCCGGACGGGAGCGGCTCCGGCGACGGGGATCTCGAGGTCGTCGACCACGATGTCGGGCGGAGCCTCACCTCCCTCGGCGACGCGACGCGTGGCGAGGCGCAGCAGTCGCGGGCCGAGGACGATCGGTGGGAGGAAGCGACCGAGCGCGAGGTCGGGGTGGAAGAGGGGCGCCGTCGCGGCGGTGCGGGCTGACGCGGTCATGCGCGGGAGGCTACTCCTCGCGACCGTGCCGGCGCCCCTCGGCGGGACTACGGACGCACGAGGGTCTTGATCGCGCGGCGCTCGTCCATGGCGGCGTACGCCTCGGCGATCTCCTCGAGGGGCAGCTCGAGGTCGAAGACCAGACCGGGCTCGATCGCGCCGCTGAGCACGTCGGGCAGCAGCTCGGCCATGTAGCCGCGGACCGGCGCGACTCCGCCGTTGACGCCCACGTTCGAGCCGAACATCTGGCGGACGGGCAGCTCGGGGCCTCCGTTGGGGACGCCGACGTAGCCGACCATGCCGCCGGGGCGGGCGGAGTCGAGGGCCTGCTGCATCGACTCCTTGGTGCCGACGCACTCGAGCACGCAGTCGGCGCCGATCCCGCCGGTCAGCTCGCGGACGCGCGCGACGCCCTCGTCGCCGCGGGTCTCGACGATGTGGGTCGCCCCGAAGCGGCGGGCGAGGTTCTGCCGCGACTCGTGCCGCGACATCGCGATGATCGTGGTCGCGCCGAGGCGCTTGGCCGCCAGGACGGCGCAGAGGCCGACCGCGCCGTCGCCGACGACCGCGACGGTCGAGCCAGCGGTGACGCCGGCCGAGACCGCGGCGTGGTGGCCGGTCCCCATCACGTCGGCGAGGGTGAGCAGGCTGGGGATGAGCGCCGGGTCCGGATCGATGCCCACGCGGAAGAGCGTGCCGTCGGCGAGGGGCACGCGCACCTTCTCGCCCTGGGCGCCGTCCGCGAAGCCCTCCTCGCGGACCTCGGCGCCCCACCAGCCGCCGGTGAGGCACGAGGTGGAGACGCCGTTGGCGCAGTTCGCGCAGGTGCCGTCGCAGACGTAGAACGGGGCGATCACGAAGTCGCCGACCGCGACGTCGTGCACGTCGTCGCCGATCTCCTCGACGACGCCGACGAACTCGTGGCCGATGCGGTGCGCCTCCTTGGTGGGAGTGACGCCGCGGTAGGGCCAGAGGTCGGAGCCGCAGACGCAGGCCGCGGTGACGCGGACGATCGCGTCGCGCCCCGTCGAGAGCTGCGGGTCGGGGACCTCCTCGAGTCGGATGTCGCGCTCGCCGTGGATGAGTGTTGCTCGCATGGGTGCTCCTGGTCGGGAGGGGGGTGGGGTCGGCGTCCACGGTACGCCCGCGACCGGCCGCGGGTGCCGGAGAGGCGGGGGCTTGCACGAACGCGCGCCGACGCGGCACGGGTGGAGAGCCGGGGCACGGCCGGGGGCGGTCCGGCGCGGGGCGGGAGGCGTCGTGCCGGAACGGAGCAGCCCCGCAGCAGCCCTGCGCCGCGTCACGGCTGCGCCTCCGCCCAGCCGTCGCGCCCGATCACGACGTGCGCGAGGAACCGCAGGCCGCACGCCTCTGCCCCGTCGGCGACCGCCCGCGTCGCCGCACGGTCGGAGGGGAGCACCACGGCCTCGCCCGCGTGGCTGTGCGCCAGGCCGATGCCCGCCGCGCCGCGCGCCAGCACCTCGGCGAGCACGGCGGCGACGGGGATCTCGGCGTGCGCCGGGGCTCCGTCGGCCAGCGTCAGGACGTCGCGGACGGCTCCGGACTCGGCGAGCGCCACCGCCAGCACGGTCTCGACCGGCCGGGCGGCCAGCAGCGGAGCGACGAGCCCGGCCAGGCCGGCGGCGTCGGTCACGCGGGCGGCGCGCGAGGCGCGGTTCATCCTCCGCCGCAGCTCGAAGGAGGCGACCAGGCGGCAGGCGGCGACCTCGCCGACTCCGCGGTGCCGCATCAGATCGCCCACCCCGGCCCGGGCGACGGCGTCGATGCCGCCGAAGCGCGCGAGGAGGCGCTGCGCGACGACGGTCGCGTTGGCGCCGCGGACGCCGGCCCCGATGAGCACGGCGAGGGTCTCGGCGTCAGTGAGCGCTTCCGGTCCGTAGGCGCGGAGGCGCTCCCTCGGCCGCTCCTCGGGAGGGAGGTCGGCCATGCGGGGGCCGGGCGTTTCGAAGGACATGCCGCCGACGCTACGGAGCCCGCCGGACGCGCCGCCCGCGGATCCCGCCACTGTGGACGAGTACCGCCCGCGAGCGCCCTGTGGAGGGACCTCCCGTCACCGCCGGCGCGCTCCTTCCCGTCCCCCTAGACGTCGGCGTCGACCGCGACCACCGCGACCTCTGCGGACTCGCGACAGGGGTCGAGCACCCCGGTCAGTCCGACGCGGGCATCCCGGCCGTCACCGACAGGCTCTCGCCGTCCGGCGCCACGTCCACCAGCACCACGTCCCCGTCGCGCACCGTGCCGCCGAGCAGCGCCGTCGCCAGCTGGTCGTCGATCGCCCGCTGCATCAGCCGGCGCAGCGGCCGCGCGCCGTACTGCGGGTCGTAGCCGCGCTCGGCCAGCCACCCGCGGGCCGCGGGCGTCACCGCCAGGTCGAGCCGTCGCTCCGAGAGCCTCCTCGACAGCCGGTCGACGTACAGCGACACGATCTCGCCGAGCTCGGTGCGGTCGAGCGCGTCGAAGATCACGATGTCGTCGAGCCGGTTCACGAACTCGGGCTTGAAGGCCTGGCGCACCATCTGCTGGACCGCCTCCTCCTTCTGCGGCCGCGACAGCGCCGGGTCCACGAGGAACTGCGACCCCAGGTTGGAGGTGAGGATGAGGATCGTGTTGCGGAAGTCGACCGTCCGCCCCTGGCCGTCGGTGAGCCGGCCGTCGTCGAGCACCTGGAGCAGGACGTCGAACACCTCGGGGTGCGCCTTCTCGATCTCGTCGAGGAGCACCACCGAGTACGGGCGGCGGCGGACCGCCTCCGTGAGCTGGCCGCCCTGCTCGTAGCCGATGTAGCCGGGAGGGGCGCCGACCAGCCGCGAGACGGCGAACTTCTCGCCGTACTCCGACATGTCGATGCGGACCATCGCCTTCTCGTCGTCGAAGAGGTGGTCGGCGAGCGCCTTCGCCAGCTCGGTCTTGCCGACGCCGGTCGGCCCGAGGAAGAGGAAGGAGCCGGTCGGCCGGTCGGGGTCGGAGATGCCCGCGCGGGTGCGGCGCACCGCGTCCGCGACGGCCGACACCGCCTCGTCCTGGCCGATCAGTCGGCGGTGCAGCTCGGTCTCGAGGTGCAGCAGCTTCTCGGTCTCGCCCTGCAGGAGGCGCCCGACGGGGATCCCCGTCCAGGCGGCGATCACCGCGGCGATGTCGTCGGCCGTCACCTGCTCGTTGACCATGCGGCCCTCGGCCGGCTCCTCCTCCGCCTCGGCGGCCGCGAGCTCGCGCTCGATCACCGGGATGTCGCCGTAGAGCAGCTTCGACGCGCGCTCGAGCTTGCCCTCGCGCTGCGCCCGCTCGGCGGCGATCCGCAGGGCGTCGAGCCGGTTCTTGAGCTCGCCGACGCGGTTGAGGGAGGCGCGCTCGCGCTCCCACCGCTCCTGCAGCTCCTCGAGCTGGGCGCCGCGGCGGGCCAGGTCCTCGCGCAGCTTCTCGAGCCGCGCCTTCGAGGCCTCGTCCTTCTCCTTCTTCAGCGCCAGCTCCTCGAGCCTCAGCCGGTCGACGGAGCGGCGCAGCTCGTCGATCTCGACGGGAGCGGAGTCGATCTCCATGCGCAGCCGCGACGCGGCCTCGTCGATCAGGTCGATCGCCTTGTCCGGCAGCTGGCGGGAGGTGATGTAGCGGTTCGAGAGCGACGCGGCGGCGACCAGGGCGGAGTCGGCGATCGCCACCTTGTGGTGCGCCTCGTAGCGCTCCTTCAGCCCGCGGAGGATCGCCACGGTGTCCTCGACGGTCGGCTCGCCGACGAAGACCTGCTGGAAGCGGCGCTCGAGAGCGGCGTCCTTCTCGATGTACTGGCGGTACTCGTCGAGCGTCGTCGCGCCGATCATCCGCAGCTCGCCGCGCGCCAGCATGGGCTTGAGCATGTTCGCGGCCGCCACCGACCCCTCGCCGCCGCCCGCGCCCATCAGCGTGTGCAGCTCGTCGATGAAGGTGATGATCCGGCCGTCGGACTCCTCGATCTCCTGGAGCACGGCCTTCAGCCGCTCCTCGAACTCGCCGCGGTACTTCGCTCCGGCGATCAGGGCCGAGAGGTCGAGGCTGACGAGCTGCTTGCCCTTGAGGCTCTCGGCGACGTCGCCCGCGACGATCCGCTGGGCGAGCCCCTCGACGACGGCGGTCTTGCCGACGCCGGGCTCGCCGATGAGGACGGGGTTGTTCTTGGTGCGGCGCGTGAGCACCTGGCTGACGCGCCGGATCTCGGCGTCCCTCCCGATCACCGGGTCGAGCTTGCCGCTCGCCGCGATGGCGGTCAGGTTGACGCCGTACTGCTCGAGTGCGGACTTCTCGTCCTGCTGGGGCATCCGACCGGCCTGCATGATGGTGGTCTCCTCCGTGGCTCGAAAGTTGAGTTCGACGGACTCAACTTTACTCCCGCGACGGCTCCGGCGGTCAGGCCGTCAGAAGATCGCTGTCGCGGCCCTGGAGCGTCTCGAGCGCGTTCCGGAGGATCGAGCGCAGCCGGAACTCGTCGATCCCGGTCAGCGCCGAGATCTCGGCCTGCGAGAAGCCGCCGGCCGCAGCCAGCAGCAGGAGCTCGCGGTCCGGGCAGTCGAGGGCGAGCAGGCCGCTGCCGAGCGGACGCCGGGCGAGCTCGTGCGCGGTGCCGAGGGTCTCGCAGAGGACCTCGAGCACCCACAGCACGGGCTCCGGCGAGCGGGCGCCCTCGCGGGAGCGGCGCCAGACGGCGGTGAAGACGTCGGTGCAGAGCCGGTCGCGGCCGGCCGGGTCGGCCTGGACCGTGCCGACGCACGCCGAGACGAGGCCGCCGAAGCGGTCGACGAGCTCTCCCAGAGCGGAGGCGTCCCCCGTGGCGGAGCGGGCCAGCAGACGGGCGGCGTCCTGCGTCAGCGGCGGACGCACCCGTCCTCCGGTCGCGTCCTCGCCTCCAGCACTCACAGGCCTCAGCGTGTCACCGACTCCGGGACGGCGGGACCAGTTGCGCGGAAGGGGGGTGACATGTAAGGAGCGGATCCGCTATCCGACATCAGAGGCGCGGCCAGCGCGCGCGGGCGAAGCAGAAGAGCCCGTAGGCGATGAGCCCGACGGCGACGAAGCCGAGGAGGAGCACACCTGCCGGCAGCTCCACGAGCGACTTCAGCGCCTCGTCGAGCCCGCCCGCCTGCTCCGGATCATGGGTGACGGCGGCGACGATCAGCAGCACGCCGAGAGCGCCGAGGACCACGCCCTTGGCGACGTAGCCGGCGACGCCGAGCACGGTGACGACGGTGCCCGCCGTACCGCCCGGCTCCGCGACGTTCTCGAGGAACTTCCTGCTCGCTCCGCGGTACACGAAGACGCCGCCGACCGCGAGGACGGCCAGTCCCGCGATCACGAGCAGCACGACTCCGCCCGGCGCCGAGAGCACCTGCGCGCTCGCGCTCTCGGACGACTCGGACGAGCTCGACCCGCCGCCCGTCGCGAACTTCAGCGCCGTCACGCCGAGGGCGCCGTAGACGACGGCCTTGCCCGCCTCCTTCAGCCGGCTGCCCCAGGTCTTCAGGGCGCTCTCGCGCGGGCGGACGAGGAACGCCTCGAGCAGCCCCCAGAGCGCCAGGCCGAAGAGGCCGACCGTGCAGATCCAGAGGATCACCAGACCGCCGGGCTGCGCCGCGAGGGCGCCGAGAGCACCGCTCTGGTCGGCCTCGCCTCCGCCGCCGCGGGCCACGCCGAGGGCGATCACTCCGATCAGGAGGTGGACGAGGCCGTTCGCCGCGAAGCCGCCGCGGGCGAGGGTCCGCACCGCCCGGGAGTCCTGGATGTCGTCGGCGGTGCGCTGGGCGTCGGCGGTGCTCGGAGTGTTCACAGGGTGGACGCTACGCGTTTCCACACCCCCGCGCCCGGCGCTCCGCCGTTCGGAGGTGCTCCCGGAGCCGGTTCTCCACACCTTTCCACAGGGTTGTCCACAGCTGTGGAATCGCTGGAGGGACGAGCGGATCACACGTCGACGGCGCGGACGAGTCCGTCCTGCACGCCGCCCAGCCAGTCGTAGACGCTGCGGATCGCGGCCGCGCTCCCCTCCTCCGGGACGACGTCGTCGGTGTCGTCGATGCCGAGCCGCACGGCCAGAGCGAGCCGCATGTCGGTCAGTGCGCGGAGCCAGGCGATCGCCTGCGGCTCCTCGAGACGGACCGCGACCTCGCCCAGCCCCTCGAAGATCCGGCCGTGACTCGTGCCGTCGCCGGCGTCGAGGGCCGCCGTGACGGCGCGGGCGTCGTCCATCTTGCGGGCGGCGAGGTCCGGAGCGGTGAAGCGGCGGAACTCGTCGGCCGCCTCGGCGTCGTCGCGGTAGGCGTCGGGCAGGAGGCGCGCGAGCGCCGGATCGGAGCGGGCCTCCTCCGAGGACGCCCCGCGGTCGAGCAGCTCGAGCATCTCGCCGGCCAGGTGGCGGAGGATCCCGGCCTCCTCGCGGTCGAAGCGGGCGACGGCCGCTCCGGAGGAGTCGCGGCGGAACGCGCGCATCAGCCGAGTCCTCGGATGCCGCGAGCGGGGTGCTCTCCGGTCTCCGCGGCGGCGGGGAGCAGCGGGGCGCTCACGCGTCGGCCTTCTGCAGCGTCGCCCACAGGCCGTAGCCGTGCATCGCCTCCACGTGCCGCTCCATCTCCTCGCGGTTGCCGGTCGCGACGACCGCGCGCCCCTCGGTGTGCACCTGCAGCATCAGCCGCTCCGCCTCGGCCCGGCCGAAGCCGAAGTAGCTGCGGAAGACGTACGAGACGTACGACATCAGGTTGACCGGATCGTCCCAGACCAGCACGATCCACGGGACCTCGGCCGCCGAGCGGGTCGCCAGGCGCTCGTCCGCGCGCTCGATCGTGTCCGCCATCCCTCCAGCGTAGGCCGCAGCGCGGACGGACGCCCGGGCGCGCGGGCCGGAGCGTGCTGCCCGCAGCCCGCGAGTGACCAGGAGTCGTCGCACTCGGCGCGGAGCCGCGAGGACGAGACCGCGAGAAGCCAGGAGTCGTCGCAGTCGAGCGCGAGTGCGACGACTCCTGGACGGTCGGAGCAGAGTCAGCAGCGGCGCCCGCCCTACGCCGACAGGCGCGGCAGGACCTCCCGGGCGAAGAAGTCGAGGTGGTCGAGGTCCTGCAGGTCCATGAACTGCAGGTAGACGCGCTCGCAGCCGGCCTCGCGGAGGGACTCGAGGCGGTCGACCGCCTCGTCGACGCCGCCGGCCACTCCGTGCTCGCGCAGCTCGGCGGGCTCGCGGCCGATCGCCGCGGCACGGCGCGTGAACTCCGCCTCGTCGCCTCCGCCGACCGCGATCAGCGCGACCGAGTGCACGAGCGACGAGGGCTCGCGCCCGATCGCCCGGCACGCCTCGTCGACGCGCTCGAAGGCCCCCGGGATCGCATCGAACTCGGGGAAGGGCAGGTTGAACTCGCTCGCGAACCGCGCCGCGAGCGCCGGGGTCCGCTTGGGGCCGCCGCCACCGACGATCACCGGCAGCGGCAGGCGGGCGGGCTTGGGCAGGGCCGGGGAGTCGGTCAGCGTGTAGTGCTCGCCGGCGAAGGAGTAGCGCTCGCCGACCGGCGTCGACCACAGGCCGGTCACGATCTCGAGCTGCTCCTCGAGGAGGTCGAAGCGGCGCGGAGGGAAGGGGATGCCGTACGCGGCGTGCTCCTCCTCGAACCAGCCGGTGCCGAGGCCGAGCTCGGCACGGCCCCCGGACATCGCGTCGACCTGGGCGACCTGGATCGCGAGGATCCCCGGCGGCCGGTAGGTGACGGAGGAGACGAGGGTGCCGAGCGCGATCCGCTCGGTCTCGCGGGCGAGGCCGGCGAGCGTCGTCCACGCGTCGGACGGGCCCACGCCGGGGTCGCCGTCTCCCATCCGGAGGTAGTGGTCGGAGCGGAAGAAGCCGTCGTAGCCGAGGCTCTCGGCGGCCTGCGCGACGGCGAGGAGGTCCTCGTAGCTCGCGCCCTGCTGGGGTTCGGTGAAGACTCTGAACTGCACGGGTCCAGCCTCCCGCACCGGGGCCGGATCATGCCAGCCCGGCTCCCCCGGCCGGGGCCGCCGACGGGCCCCCGTGTACCGTGGACGGTTGCCGCCGACGAGAGGACCCCATGTCCGAGCACCCGTCCTCCCCGGACACCGCCCCCGCCACCGCGGGCACGACCGCCCCTCCGCACCGCCTCGCGCGGTGGGTCTTCTGGCCCGCCGCCGTCCTCACGCTGTCGATCGCGGCCTTCGCGATCCTCGCGCCCGACGCCGCGACCTCCGTGTTCTCGACACTGCAGACCACCGTCGTCAACACGTTCAGCTGGTACTACGTTCTGATCGCCGCGGTCTTCGTGGCCTTCGCCATCTGGATGGGCGTGAGCCGCTTCGGCGACATCAAGCTCGGCGCCGACGACGACGAGCCCGAGTTCTCGATGCTCGCCTGGATCTCGCTCCTCTTCGCCGCCGGCATGGGCATCGGCCTCGTCTTCTACGGCGTCGCGGAGCCGCTCACCCACTTCGCCACTCCGCGCCCGGGCGTCACCGGCACCGAGACGCAGCTCGCGCAGAGCGCGATCTCGCAGACCTACCTGCACTGGGGCGTCCACGCCTGGTCCATCTACGTGGTGGTCGGCCTCGCCCTCGCGTACGCGATCCACCGCCGCAAGCGGCCGGTGTCGATCCGCTGGGCGCTGGAGCCGCTGCTGGGCCGCCGGGTCCGCGGCGGCTGGGGCAACGCGATCGACGTGGTCGCCCTGGTCGGCACCATGTTCGGAGTCGCGACCTCGCTCGGCCTGGGCGTCACCCAGATCTCGGCGGGCCTGGAGGCGAGCGGCATCGTGGAGTCGTCGCTCACCGTGCAGATCGTGGTCATCGCCGTGGTCACGGGCCTGACCGTCTTCTCGCTGATCTCGGGCGTGGGCAAGGGCATGAAGTGGCTCTCGACCGGCAACCTGCTGCTCGCCGCCGCGCTCCTCGTCTTCGTGCTCGTCGCCGGCCCGACCCAGTTCCTCCTCCGCGAGTTCGTGCAGTCGCTCGGCAACTACCTGCAGAACTTCATCGGCCTGACCTTCACGGTCAGCGCCTACGCCGGCCGCGAGGGCGAGCAGTGGCAGGCCTCGTGGACCACGTTCTACTGGGGCTGGTGGATGTCGTGGGCGCCGTTCGTCGGCATCTTCATCGCCCGCGTCTCGAAGGGCCGGACGGTCCGCGAGTTCGTCGGCGGCGTGCTGCTCGTGCCGACGATCATGACCTTCCTCTGGTTCAGCGTCCTCGGCGGCACCGCCATCTACCGGGAGCTCTACGGCGACGGCGGCCTCGTCGGCGCCGACGGCTCGGTGGACACCAACCTGGCGCTCTTCTCGATGCTGCAGGGACTGCCCGCGGGCTCGGTGCTGACGATCGGCGCGATCCTCCTGATCGGCGTCTTCTTCGTCACCTCCGCCGACTCCGGAGCGCTGGTGATGTCGATGATCGCGACCGGCGGCGAGCCGGAGCCGCGCAACCGCATCCGCGTGTTCTTCGCCGTCGCGACCGCTCTGCTCGCCCTGTCGCTCCTGGTCGCCGGCGGCCTCGACGCCCTGCAGACCGCCGCGATCCTCTCGGCCCTGCCGTTCAGCGTCGTGATGATCCTGATGTGCGTCGCGACGGTGATCGCCTTCCGCCGCGAGATCCGCGCCTACGACAAGGCCCGCCGCAAGGCGTTCGTCGGCGACATCGGCACGTTCTACGGCCTCGAGGTCGAGGATCCGGCGGAGCGCGAGCCCGCCCACCCGATCAAGCGCCTCGCGAGTCGCCTGAAGCCGGGGTCGAAGGAGTAGTCGGCTCGGAGGAGTAGTCGGCTCGGAGGAGCAGCCAGGTCGGACAAGGCCGGGCGCCGCTGGGGCGCCCGGCCGGCCGATCAGCTGGGCGACGGGATGAAGGGGTGCTCCGGCGGGTCCTGGTCGTCGCCGAGGCGGGCGTCGGCGCCCTGGTCGAGCGCCTCGTCGATCGACTCGGGGTCGTCGATCTCGGCCGGGTCCTCCGGCGGGACCGGCAGGGAGTCGCCGTCGGGGCGGGTGGTGTCGGTGACGTCCTCGGGGGCGTCGAAGCCGAAGCTGCTCAAGGTTCCCTCTCCGCGGTGCGCCCGGGAGGCGGCGCCGCTGCGGGCAGCCTAGGTCGCGCCCCCGGAGGCGGTCACGGACTTGACGGGGCACCCGAGGGGCGCCGCGGGGTCGGCCTGCTCCGGAGGAGCCTCCGCCCCGGCAGCCGTCAGTGCACGTACTCGAGCAGGTCGGCTCCGAGGGTGCGCATGCCCTCCAGCACCGCGAGGCGGTAGTGCAGGGTCGTGTCGTCGAACTGGGTGGCGACCGCGTAGGCGACTCCGGCGCGCGGGCCGCGGAGGACGCCCGCCTCGGCGCGGACGCCGACGTCGGTGCCGGTCGCGTTGACGAGCAGGACGCCGTGGTCGGGGTGGCGGTGCGCGAGCGGGTCGAGCCCGAACGAGGCGGCGACCATCGAGAGGTCGGTGCCGAGCGAGAGCCAGCCGATCACCCGCGAGCTCACGGCGGCGTCGACGATCTCGCCGTTCGCGAGGGTGGCGAGCAGCCAGGTCAGCTCGCGGGCGGAGCCGATCGAGAGCTGCGGCGCGTCGTCCGGGCCGCGCTCGTCGCGCACGACGTCGAGCAGGGCGGTGCGGGAGAGGCCGAGCGCCTCCGCCCGCTCGCGCACGGCGTCGAGGCCGACGCGGCGCAGCAGGACGTTGGTCGCGAGGTTGTCGCTCGAGGCCCCGACGAGGGCGGCGAGGTCGGCGATCGGCATCGACGGCACCTGGAGGTGCTGCCAGAGCCCGGAGCCCGAGACCGCGTCCGCTGCAGTCCGGTCGACCAGGCGCAGGTTCTCCTGCGGCTCGTTCGCCAGCCGGGCGGCGACCTCGATCAGCAGCACGACAGTGCCGAGGGAGGCGGTGGGCATCGAGACGGAGTCGTCGACCGCGAACAGGGTGCGGCCGGTCGCCAGGTCGACGGCGCGCGCCGAGACGACGACCCCGTCGATCGCGAGACGGCCGAGGGCGTCGAAGCCGCGCTGGAAGTTCTCGCGGTCACCGCCGCCCTTGTGGCGCCCCCGGCGGTTGCGTCGGCTCTCACGGCGGGTCTCGCTGGTGGGGATCACCACGGGTACGGCCCCTCTACGGGTCGGGAGTGCGGTCGTGCGGAGGGGGGACCTGGGTCCTCACGCGCCGGCAGGACGCGCGATCGACGGACGACCCCGCGGCATCGGTCGGCTCTCGATGCCCGGGGCTCCTCGTCCGTGCTGCGGAGGTGGTCGGCGGCGACTACCAGATGGTGACGCGCTCGCTCGGGGAGAGCCAGAGGGCGTCGCCTTCGGAGACGTCAAAAGTAGCGTAGAACTCGTCGATGTTCCGGACGATCTGGTTGCAGCGGAACTCGGCCGGAGCGTGCGGATCGATGGCGAGGAGGCGGATCGTCTCCTCGTCGCGGGACTTCTGCTGCCAGGCCTGCGCCCAGGAGAGGAAGAAGCGCTCGGCGCCGGTCAGGCCGTCCACGACGGGCGGCTCCTCGCCGTCCAGCGAGAGCAGGTACGCCTTCCAGGCGATGCCGAGACCGCCGAGGTCGCCGATGTTCTCGCCGATGGTCAGGGCGCCGTTCACGTGGTGCCCGGGCGTGGTCGCGGGAGCGAGCGCGTCGTACTGCGCGATGAGCGCCTTCGTCCGCTCCTCGAACGCGGCCCGGTCCTCCTCGGTCCACCAGTCGGTGAGGCGGCCGTCGCCGTCGAAGCGCGAGCCCTGGTCGTCGAAGCCGTGGCCGATCTCGTGGCCGATGACGGCGCCGATCGCTCCGTAGTTCGCGGCGGGGTCGCGGGCCTCGTCGAAGAAGGGGAACTGCAGGATCGCGGCCGGGAAGACGATCTCGTTGAAGCCCGGGTTGTAGTACGCGTTGATCGTCTGCGGGGTCATGAACCACTCGTCGCGGTCGAGCGGGCGGCCGATCTTGCCGAGCTCGCGGGCGAACTCGAACTCGGCCACGCGGCGGGCGTTGCCGAGCAGGTCGGCCGGGTCGATCGAGAGGGCGGAGTAGTCGCGCCAGCGCACCGGGTAGCCGATCTTGGGCGTGAACTTCGCGAGCTTCTCGAGCGCGCGCTCGCGGGTGGCGGGGCTCATCCACTCCAGGTCGACGATGGAGCGGCGGTACGCCTCGATGAGGTTCGCGACCAGCACGTCCATCGCGGCCTTCGCCGTCTCGGGGAAGTGGCGGGCGACGTAGGTGCGGCCGACCGCCTCGCCGAGCGACCCCTCGACGAGCGAGACGGCGCGCTTCCAGCGCTCCCGCTTCTGCGGGGTGCCGGTGAGGGTGCGGCCGTAGAAGTCGAAGTTGGCGTCGACGAAGCCGCTGGACAGGTAGGCCGCGGCTCCGCGGATCACCTGCCAGGACAGCCAGTCGCGCCAGGCCGGGAGGCGGTCCTCGGTGAGCAGGCCCGCGAGGCCCTGGAGGAAGCTCGGCTGGCGGACGACCACCTCGGCGAGCGCCCCCTCCGGAGCGCCCATCGCGGTGAGCCAGACGCCGAGATCGACGCCCGCGGCGAGCTCCTCGACCTCGGACCAGGAGCGGAGGTTGTAGGTCGCCTGGCTGTCGCGGCTGCGGACCTTGTCCCAGTGCGCGGCGGCCAGGTCGGTCTCGAGGGCGACGATGCGCTCGGCGCGGGCCTCGGCGGCGTCGATGCCGGCCAGGGCCAGCATCCGCGCGACGAACGGCGTGTAGGCCTCGCGGACGGAGGCGAACTCCTCCTCGCGGTAGTAGCTCTCGTCCGGCAGGCCGAGGCCGCCCTGGTTGACGAAGACGAGGTAGCGCTCAGGGCTTCCCGGGTCGTTGTCGACGAAGAGGCCGAAGAGCCCGGGGACGCCGGTGCGCTCGAAGGCGCCGACCGCGCGGAGCAGGCCGGGGATCGAGTCGACCCGCTGCACGGCGGCGAGGTCGTCGGCGATCGGGGCGGCGCCGAGCTCCTCGGCCCGCTCCTCGTCCATGAAGGAGGCGTAGAGGTCGCCGAACAGGCGCTCCTCGGTGCCGTGCTGCGCGGTCTGCGCCTCGACGATGATGTCGCGCACGGCCTTCTCCGCCTCCTCCTGGAGGAGGTGGAAGGAGCCGTAGCGCGCCTTGTCGGCGGGGATCTCGGTGCGGTCGATCCAGAGCCCGTTGACGTGCCGGTAGAGGTCGTCCTGCGGGCGCGTCGCGGGGTCGAGTTCGGAGCGGTCGATACCGGAGCGAGGCGTCGTCGAGGTCATGGCGGACAGCCTACGTCGGGGCGCCGACACGGTGGCGCGAGGTGCGGCGGGTCGAGCGCGGAGCCGCGGAGGGCGGGCGCGGAGCCGCGGGAGGGCCGGGCGCGCCACCGTCCGGCTCGCGGGGGCGGACTGCTCCTGCGAGCCGGACGGTGGCCGACGGGGACGCCGGAGCGTCAGCGCCCGAGCTGCTCCTCGACGTACGCGCGGATCGGCGTGGTCGGCCGCCCGATCAGGCGGGCGAGCGAGCCGTCGGTCCCGCCGAGGAGGCCGTCGGCGATGTTCGCGTCGAGGCCGACGACGAAGCCGACTCCGCCCTCGGGGACGCCGGCGCCGGTGAGGACGCGGGCGTGCTCGTCGGAGGAGACGTGACTGATCGCGGCGTCGCGTCCGGCGACCTCGGCGACGATCGCGGCCAGCTCGTCGAAGCTCCAGGCGGTGTCGCCGGAGAGCTCGTGCACGGTGCCGACCAGGGACGGGTCGGTCAGGGCGACCGCTGCGGCCTCGGCGTAGTCGGTGCGCGCGGCGCTGGCGACGCGGCCCTCGCCGGCGCTCGAGAGGGTGCTGCCGGTGGAGGCGAGCTCGGCGACGGTCTGCTCGTAGTTCTCGTTGTACCAGCCGTTGCGGAGGACGACGGCGGGGACGCCGCTGGCGGCGATCGCCTCCTCCGTGGCCTTGTGCTCGGGGGCGAGGATGAGCGCGCTCGTGGTCGCCTTCGGGGCGCTCGTGTAGACCAGGCGCGCGCCGGCGCGGACGGCGGCGTCGATCGCGGCGGTGTGCTGCGCGACGCGCCTGCCGACCTCGGAGCCCGAGACGAGGAGGACGGCCTCGGCGCCGGAGAAGGCGTCGTCGAGCGAGGCGGGGTCGTCGAAGTCCGCGACGGCGGTGCGGACGCCGAGGTCGGCGGCGAGCGCCTCGAGCTTCGCGGCGTCGCGGCCGGTGGCGACGATGTCGGAGGCGGCGGTGCCGCGGGCGAGCAGGTGCTCGACGGCGAGACGGCCGAGGTGGCCGGTGGCTCCGGTGACGACGAGGGTCATGAGGGGTCCTTCCTGACGGGTGGGGCGGGCGGGGTCCGCCGCCAGGAGGGTGCAACCGGCGCATCCTCCTCCTGCTTCCCGGAATGCAGTACCCACTATTTCGTTAGTACTGTCATCACCCCTGTCCCGAGGAGCACCCATGACGATCGCCGACTCCTCCCTGCTCGCCGGGGACGTCTACTCCGCCGACTGCCCGAGCCGCGAGGTCTTCGGCCACGTCACCAGCAAGTGGGGCGTCCTGGTGCTCGCGGCGCTCGCTCCGGGCACGCTGCGCTGGGGCGCTCTGCGGCGCCGGATCGGCGGGATCAGCGAGAAGATGCTCGCTCAGACGCTGCGGATCCTGGAGGAGGACGGCTTCGTGCACCGCGAGGCGCGGCCGGTCGTCCCGCCGCACGTCGAGTACCGGCTGACGCCGCTGGGAGCGGAGCTGGCGGATCGGCTGCTGCCGGTCGTCGAGTGGATCGCGGGGAACGTCGGGGCGGTCCTGGAGGCGCGCTCGGAGGGCCGCCGGGAGGGAAGGTGAGCCTCACCTTCTTGTGAGAACGTTCACAATCCGTTCAGGGAGGAGCCTCCACCCGGCGGCATCGGCGCCCCCTCCCCCTGCTTGCCTCGATCGCGTCTCCTGCTCGTGATCGAAGGACCTCCATGTCAGACGCCGCCCGCCGCCCGCTCCTCCTCCCGATGGCCGGCCACGTGCGCGGCAAGCGCAGCCCCGTCACCTGCGCGCTGAAGTGCGCCAACGCCTGCTCCACCGCGACCTGCAACACGTCGCACAACAGCTACTTCCGCGACATCGTCTCGTCGCAGCTCTCCCGCCGCAGCGCCCTCGGCCTCGGCCTGGCCGGCGCGGTCACCGTCGCCGTCGCCTCCGCCGGAGGAGCGCCCGCCGCCGAGGCGGCCGTGGCGACCTCGGCCGACGGCTCGCCGCTCGCCTTCACTCCGATCGCTCCGGTGCCGTACACGGTCGACCGGTTCACCGTCCCCGAGGGCTTCGCCTGGCAGCCGATCATCCGCTGGGGCGACCCGCTCTTCGCCGACAGCCCCGCCTTCGACATCGCCGACCAGACGGAGGCCGCCCAGGCCGCGCAGTTCGGCTACAACAACGACTACACCGACATCGTCGAGATCCCGGGCTCGAAGCGCCTCCGCGCCCTGCTCGTCGTGAACCACGAGTACACGAACGAGAGCATCATGTTCCCGGCCGCGCAGCTCGAGGCGGAGCCGGAGCGCGTGCGGGCCGTCGGCCGCGCCGCCCACGGCCTCAGCGTCGTCGAGCTGGTCCGCACCGCGGTCGACCGCCCGTGGGCCTACGTCCGCGGGGGCGAGCGCAACCGCCGCTACCTGCTCGACACCCCCTACGAGGTGACCGGCGCCGCCGCCGGCACCGACCTGCTGAAGACGGTCGCCGACCCCGAGGGCCGCACCGTGCTCGGCACGCTCGGCAACTGCTCCGGGGGCACGACGCCGTGGGGCACGATCCTCTCGGGCGAGGAGAACTTCAACGGCTACTTCCGCGCCGTCGGCACGAGCGACGCCGAGAAGCGCTACGGCCTCGCCGACTCCGAGACCTCGCGCCTCTGGGAGCTCGACGACCCCCGCTTCGACGCCCGCACCCCGGGCTACGAGAACGAGCCGAACCGCTTCGGCTGGATCGTGGAGTTCGACCCCTTCGACCCCGACTCCACGCCGAAGAAGCACACGGCGCTCGGCCGGCTCAAGCACGAGGGCGCGAACGTCATCATCGCCCCGGACGGCCGCGTGGTCGCGTACCAGGGGGACGACGAGCGCTTCGACTACCTCTACAAGTTCGTCTCGACGAAGCGCTACATCGAGGGCGACCGCGCCCACAACAAGACCCTGCTGGAGGAGGGCGACCTCTACGTCGCCCGCTTCACCGGCGACTCCCCCGTGGCCGAGATCACCGGCACCGGGGCGGTCCCCTCGGACGGCGGCTTCGACGGGATCGGCGAGTGGCTGCCCCTGGTGCTGAACGGCGCCTCGACGATCGCCGGGATGAGCGTCGCCGAGGTGCTCGTCCACACCCGCCAGGCGGCGGACGCCGCGGGCGCGACCAAGATGGACCGCTGCGAGGACGTGCAGCCCAGCCTGGTCAGCGGCCGGATCTACGTGGCCTGCACCAACAACTCCGCCCGCGGCACCGAGGGCGGCAAGGAGGGCGCGACCGAGGTCAACCCGCGCACCGAGAACCGCGACGGCCACATCGTCGAGATCATCGAGGACGGCGGCGACCAGACCGGCCGCACCTTCACCTGGAACCTGCTGATGCTCTGCGGCGACCAGGCGCAGGGCGACGTCGTCTACTTCTCCGGCTTCCCGGCGGACCAGGTCTCGCCGATCTCGTGCCCGGACAACCTGGCCTTCGACTCGGTAGGGAACCTCTGGATCTCGACCGACGGCGCCCCGAGCGGCATCGGCTACAACGACGGGCTCTTCAAGGTCGCGCTCGAGGGCGCGACGCGCGGCAGGGTGGAGCAGTTCCTCTCGGTGCCCCGCGACGCCGAGACCTGCGGACCGATCGTCCACGACCTCGACCAGCACGTGTTCGTGGCGGTGCAGCACCCGGGCGAGGAGGGCACCTTCGAGGCGCCGACCTCGTTCTTCCCGGACTACGGATCGACGGCGGCGGGAGCGGTGGCGGCACCGCGTCCGACCATCGTGCAGATCCTGCCGGCGTCGCAGGTCGTGGCGCCGACTCCGACGCCGACCGCCGGGCCGACCACGGCACCGACGACCCCGCCGACCACCGCGCCCACGGCGACTCCCACCACGGCACCGACCGCCGGGCCGACTGCGGCGCCCACCGTTGCTCCGTCCCCGGTGCCCACGACCGCGCCGACCGGCACGCCGACCCCGCTGCCCGTCGGCGGCTCGGGCGGCGGGCTGGCCTCGACCGGAGTCGAGAGCGTCGGCCTGATCGCGGGCGCCACCGCGCTCCTGGCCGCGGGCGCCACCGCGCTCGGACTCGGAGCGCGCCGCCGCGCGGCCGCCGAGGGCGAGGACGACCAGCAGGCGTGAGGCCGGACAGGGCCCGGGACCGATCACAGGATCGGGGCCCGGGCCCTGCCACGCTCGGGGACCCGCCGCTCAGGCCCCCGGGACCGGCGGGCCGGTGCGCCAGCGGAGGATCGCCGCGGCGTCGGCGTCGTGCGGCAGCGTCACCACGTCGACCCCCTCCGGAGCGGTGCGGGAGTCGGTGACGAGCACGCGCGCGTCCGTGAGCACGGCGGCGCGGGCCAGCGCGAGGGCGGCGTCGACGGAGTCGATCACCTCGGCGCCCAGCGCCTCCTCCGGGGCCGACGCGACCCACGGCTCCGCGGCGAGCGCCAGCAGAGCGCGCTCGCGCAGCCGGCCGGGGTCGAGCACCAGCGTCTCGACCTGTGCCGAGGCCAGCGCCGTGACGATCGCGCCGAGCGAGTACTCGACGGTGCGGCGCGGCTCCCCGATCGCAGGGCGTCGAGCACGTCCTCCTTCTCGCGCAACAGGATGCGGTCGAGCTGCTCGTCGACGAACCGCTCCAGCGCCCCCTCCTCGCTGCCGGCGGCCCGCGTGTTCACGGGCTCGACGGCCAGGATCGCGGCGCTGCTCGGCGAGAGCTGCTGCGCGAGCAGCTGCCGGGCGTGGATGTCCCCCGCGACGACCAGCAGGCACGGCCGGTGCACGCGCACGAGCTCGTCCACCGCGGCGGCGAGCTCGGCCTGCGTGCGCCGCCAGATCTCCTCCGCGTGGTGGTGGAACCGGTCGTGCCGCCAGCCGCCGGCCTGCGCCTTGTGGAGGGTGTCGGTGCGGCCCTGCACGGCCTGCTCGGCCTCGGGTCGCTGCGCGCCCAGGCGGTGCAGGCGGATGTCGCCGCCGTCCCGCGAGGTCTCGACGACGAGGACGCGCAGGTCGGGCCGGTGCTGCAGCAGCGGCACGATGTCGGGGAGCGGGCTGTAGGAGACGCCCTCGGGCGCGACCGGCCGACCCGGCAGCACCTCGTTCAGCACGACCCTCCCGTCCACGGCGACCGCGAAGAGGCAGCAGCCGCCCTGGGGGCGCCCGGCCCCCTCGAGCAGAGCGGTGAGGGCCCGGATGTCGGCCTGCGGCGCACCCTGGCGGGCGAGCTCGTCTCCGAGGGACGTGGCGCGCTCGAGCGAGATGTCCGGCGGATCGCCGGAGTCGATCGCGAGGTCGACGTAGAGCTGCGACACGGGCCGGGAGTCGCGGAGGAGCTCGGCCAGGGTCGGGAGAGCGGGGGTGGTGGTCACCATCGGGTCGTCCTTTCCTGTCGTGTCCCGACAGTGTCGGACGGCAGGAGCGGGAGGAGGGACGGGGTTGACTGCTCGCGCGCGCCTCAGAGCAGGCGGCGCGCGGAGGCCCAGGCGGTGAGCTCGTAGCGGGAGGAGAGCTGCAGCTTGCGGAGGACGGCGGAGACGTGGGACTCGACCGTCTTGACCGAGATGAAGAGCTCGGCGGCCGCCTCCTTGTAGGCGTAGCCGCGGGCGATCAGGCGCATCACCTCGCGCTCGCGGGCCGAGAGCCGGTCGAGCTCGTCCACCGACTCCGCCTGCTCGCCCGCCAGCGCCCCGAAGGCGTCGAGCACGAAGCCGGCCAGGCGCGGCGAGAACACGGCGTCCCCGCCCGCCACCGCGAGCACGGCCCGGCTCACCTCGGCTCCGGAGCTGGCCTTGGTGATGTAGCCGCGGGCGCCCGCGCGGATCACGCCGACCACGTCCTCCGCGGCGTCCGAGACGCTGAGCGCCAGGAAGCGCGACGACGACCCGGCGCTGCGCCGCAGCACCTCGGCCCCGCCTCCGCCCGCACCGCCCGGCAGGTGCACGTCGAGCAGCACCACCTCGGGCGCGAGCGAGGCGACCAGGCCGACGGCGGAGTCGACGTCGGCCGCCTCCCCGACGACCTCGAGCTCGGGGGCGAGGTCGGCCCGCAGGCCGGAGCGGAAGATGGAGTGGTCGTCGACCAGCAGCACGCGGGTCACCGCTCGACCTCCGCGGGGAGCCGCAGATGCACCTCGGTGCCGGTGCCGCCGACTCCGGGGCGCACGGTCGCGCTGCCGCCCGCGCGCGCCATCCGGCCGATGATCGACTCGCGGATGCCGAGGCGGTCGCCGGGCACCTCGTCGAGGACGACGCCGGGGCCGCGGTCGCGCACGAACACGTCGACGCCCTGCACGGAGGACTCGAGGTACACCGAGACGTCGCCGCCCGCGTGCCGGGCCGCGTTGAGCACGGCCTCGCGGGTCGCGGCGAGGAGCGCGGCGGCGCCGGGGACGGACGCTCCGACAGCCACCACCTCGAGGTGCACGGGGTAGTCGAGCTCGACGGCGGCGGCGATCGCCCGGACCTCGGCGGCCAGGTCGTTGGCGACCGGGACGTCGCGCTCGAACAGCCAGTCGCGCAGCTCCCGCTCCTGGGCGCGGGCGATGCGGGCGACCTCGCTCGAGGCTCCGGCGCGGTTCTGGATGAGCGCGAGGGTCTGCAGCACGGAGTCGTGCAGGTGCGCGGCGATCTCGGCCCGCTGCTCCTCGCGCACGCGGGCGGCGCGCTCGCCCATCAGCTCGGACCAGAGGGTCACCACCCGGGGCGCGGCCAGCACGCCGGCGGCGATCAGCAGCACGCCCACGGCGAGCACCGCGTTGAGCGCGCTCGGGCGGCCGGTGAGCACGGCCGCTCCGGCGAGCACCAGCAGCGCGCAGGAGGCGAGGCGCACTGCGGAGCCGTACCGGGCGGGGCGGACGGCGTCGCCGCGGTCGAGCCCGAGGCTCCAGCCGACGGCTCCTCCCGCGAGCAGGCCGACGGCGACGAGCGCGCGCGTGATGTCGGCGTCGTCGCCGCTGTCGACGGCGATCAGCACGGCGAGCGCCGCGACGGCGGCGGCGAGGGTCAGCAGGCCGGCCACGGGAGCGGAGCGGCGGACGGCCGGATCCGCGTCGCGCGAGTCGAGCGGCGCGAGGGGCACCAGGGCCCAGAGCCAGAGGTAGAGGAGCGCGCCGCCCCCGCCGAGCGCGGTCGTGAGGGCGGCCAGGAGGCGGGTCCTCCGCACGCTCCAGCCGAGGTGGTCGGCGACCGCGGTGCACACTCCGCCGAGCAGCATCGTCCGCGGCCGCTGCAGCGGGGGGCGGACGGCGGTGCCGGGGACTGTGCTCACCCCTGCATCCAAACAGGTCGGCCGCACGATCGGGGGTGCTCTCGGGGTCGGATCAGGGGTTCCCCCGATGGTCCGGGCCGTGGAGCGCACGGGAGACTCGCAGCATGACAGGACAGAGCACGACCCCGCCGGGCTCCGGGGAGCCGGACGGCACGGAGGCGGCAGGCACAGCGACGACGCCGATCGGGACGGATCCCGGAGCCCGGCGGGGTCGTGCTCTGTCCTGTCATGCTGCGAGTCTCCCGTGCGCTC
>NZ_PSUE01000027.1:0-43552 GCF_002931645.1 Rathayibacter sp. AY2B5
GGCCGGGAGAGGGCGGGGCCGGGTCCCGCAGGCGCCTGATGCGACCCGGTGAGGGTCGCCGTCACGCTCCAGGGGCTGCCGCGGCTACCGGCGCCGTGGGCGCCGGGGCCGGCCGCCTCGCGTGACGCTAGGCGTCACGCGTCGTGGTCGGTGGTGAGGAAGGTCGCGAGCTCCTCGAGCACGGCCTGCTCGTTGTCGCCCTCGACGCTGACGGTGAGCTCGTCGCCGTGCTCGATGCCGAGCGAGATGATCCCGAGGATCGACGCGGCGTTGACCGGGGTCGCGTCGCCCTTGGCGACGAGGACCTTCTGACCCGACTTCGCCGCGGCCTGGCTGAAGAGCGAGGCGGGGCGGGCGTGGAGGCCCTTCGACGATGCAACCTGCACGGTGCGCTCGACCATGAACGTTTCTCCTTGATCCTGCAGTCGCGACTGCATCAGTGGTGCCCGGAGTCGGGCTCGCCCGGACGGACCGGGCGGGTGGAGGAGTCCCCGTCCGCGCCTGCGACGACCGCGCGAGCGGCGAAGAGGACGGGCAGGGTCTCGAGCACGGCATCGGCACCGTGCGCTCCGAAGACATCGGGCGGGAGGAGGGCGGCCGCGGCTCCCACGAGCTCCGCACGGTGGCGGAGTCCGTCGAACTGCGACTCGAGGTGCGGCCCCACGAGGAGGACGTCGGCCTCGGGGAGGGAGTGGTCGAGACCGGTGAGGGTCTCGGAGCGGAACACGGCATCCATGCCGCGCTCCTTCGCGCCCGCTCGCAGCCGGTGGGCCAGGAACGTGCTCGACGCGCCTGCACCGCAGACGATCAGGATCTTCCGCACCTCGTTCGCCTCCTCGCGTCCGGGTCGTGATTCATCCAAGCATCCCCTCGGAGGGGCGGCACCCTCCAGCAGACAATCTTCCGCGGGGGCGGAAGACGGCCCCTTCCACCCGCGGCGCGGGGGCTCCCGGGCGCGTCGCCGGGGTGATTGACTGACGGGACGTACGACTCGCCGCCCGCGTCCTGCGGGCCCGCGGCAGGGTCGTGGCGCTCCCGGCGCCCGCCCCGACCGCACGCCTGGAGCCTGATGCCTGACAACCGCGAACGACTGCTGGAGTACCTCTCCCGCGCCGACGGCTGGGTGACGGCGCACGAGCTCGCCGACAGGCTCGGAGTCACCACCCGCAGCGTCCGGAGCTACGTCACCGCGGTGAAGGCGCAGGCCGCCCCGCTGGAGCCGGTCGAGTCCTCCGCGAACGGCTACCGGCTCGCGCGCGAGGCGTACGCGGCCTACCTGGAGGCGCAGCGCAGCCGCGACGTCGAGCCCGACACCCCGCGCGACCGGCTGTACAGCATCGTCCGCCGCCTGGTCGACTCCGACGAGGGCCTGGACGTCTTCGCCCTCGCCGACGCGCTGTCGGTGAGCGAGTCGACCGTCGACGCCGATCTGCGCCGGGTGAAGGCCCTCGCCGACGAGGCCGGCCTCGGGCTGGTCCGGCGCGGCCCGTCGGTGCGCCTCGAGGGCAGCGAGGAGGCCCGCCGCCGCCTGATCTCGCGGATGTTCCGCGACGAGAGCGCGCAGGGCGTCTTCACGCTCGACGACGTCCAGCGCGAGTTCGCCTCCCCCGGCCTCGGCGCCTTCAAGACCGAGCTGCTGGCCGAGCTCGAGACCCGCGGCTACTACATCAACGACTACGGCGTGAACAGCGTCCTCCTCCACATCGCGATCGCCGTCGACCGCGTCGCCCGGGGCATCGGGGACCCCTCCGGCTCCCGCCCCTCCCCCGCGATCCACGGCGAGCTCGCGGCCCTGCTGGCGGAGCTGGTGGAACGGCACTTCGCGACGCGCCTGACCGACGCCGAGCTCGCCCAGCTCGCGATCCTGATGACGACGCGGGTGGCGACGCCCGGGCAGAACGAGCCGGTCGCCGCCGTGGTCGAGAACTACCTCGACCCGGAGGACCTCGCCGTCGTCCGCGAGCTCGTCGCCGACGTCAACCGCGAGTACCTGGTCGACCTCGACGACGAGGGCTTCATCGTCCGCCTCGCCCTGCACGTGCGCAACCTGATCGCCCGGGCCGCCGAGGGCGGCTACTCCCGCAACCCGCTCACCCGCTCGATCAAGACCAGCTACCCGATGACCTACGAGATCGCGGTGTTCCTGGCGAGCGGGCTGCAGCGCCGGCGGGGCGTCGTGGTCAACGAGGACGAGATCGCCTACATCGCCCTCCACGTCGGCTCCTTCCTCGAGCGGGTGTCCCGGCGGGAGGAGCGTCTGTCCTGCGTGATCGTCTGCCCCAACTACTACGACCTCGCTCACATGCTGCGCCTGCGCGTCGAGCGCTCCCTCGGCACCGAGGTGGAGGTGCGCTCGCTGATCACGCGGAGCGACGTCGACTGGGACCGGCTCACCGCCGACCTCGTGATCACCACGATCGACGAGCGCCCCGCGTCCGACGACGTCGTGGTGGTGCAGCCGTTCCTCACCGACCACGACGTCGAGACGGTGCGCCGGGCCATCGCCCGCGTCCGCCGGCACCGCCGCCGCGCGCAGATCAAGGACGAGCTGCTGCAGTTCTTCGACGAGGAGCTGTTCTTCCGCAACGTGCACGCGCGCGACGAGGCGGCGATGATCCGGATGCTGGGCGAGCGGATGATCGCCGGCGGCATCATCGACGAGGACTACGTCGACGGCGCCATCGAGCGCGAGCGGATGAGCTCCACGGCGTTCACCGACAACCTCGCGGTCCCGCACGCGATGGCGATGAGCGCCCGCCGCACCTCCATCGCGATCGTCGTGAACGACACGGCGATGGAGTGGGGCGAGCAGCGGGTGAACGTGATCGCTATGATCGCGTTCGCCTCGGCCGGCCGCAGCACCTTCCAGTCGGTGTTCGACCAGTTCGTCGAGGTGTTCGCCGACCGGGCGGAGGTGCAGCGACTCATCCGGCGCTCCACGGACTTCGGCGGCTTCATCGAGGAGCTGGTGCGGGTGATCGACAGCTGACTGTCCGCTCAGACAGGGATCGAGAGGGTGCTGTCGCCCTCTCGCGCCATCCCGCGCCCTGCGGGCGCCCGCCAGACCCGAGCCAGTCGCGAGAGGACGACAGCACCCTCCCTCCGCATCGGATCGGAGGAGCTCTGAGCTGGGGGCCTTTACGCGAAGGGCGTCGGCACGATCCCGTAGGGGGCGAGGCCGGCCGCGCCGCCGTCGGCGAGCGTGGTGACCCAGATGCCGTCGTGGTGCACGGCGACGGAGTGCTCCCAGTGGGCGGCCATGCTGCTGTCCTCGGTCGCGACCGTCCACTCGTCCTCGCGGACGAAGGTCTCGGCGCTGCCCGCGGTGACCATCGGCTCGATCGCGACGACGAGTCCCGGCTTCACCTCGGGGCCGCGCTGGCGCACCCGGTAGTTGAAGACCGGCGGAGCCTCGTGCATGGTGCGCCCGATGCCGTGGCCGATGTAGTCGGTGAGGATGCCGTAGACGCGGCCCGAGCGCTCGGCCTCGTCCTCGATGTACTCCTCGATCGCCGCGCCGACCTCGTTGAGATGGCGGGCGGAGGCGAGGGCGGCGATCCCCCGCCACAGGGATCCCTCGGTCACCCGCGAGAGCTCGGCGCGTGCCGCGACCTCCTCCGGGCGGGAGGGATCGGGCAGGACCACCGTCATCGCGGAGTCGCCGTTCCAGCCGTCGATCTCGGCGCCGCTGTCGATGGAGACCAGGTCGCCCGGCTCGAGCACGCGCCCGCCGGGGATGCCGTGGACCACCTCGTCGTTGACCGAGGCGCAGATCGTGTGCCGGTAGCCCGGGACGAGCTGGAAGTTCGAGTGGCCGCCGAGCGCGACGATCGCCGCCTCGGCGATCGCGTCGAGCTCGAGCGTGGTGACGCCCGGGCGGACCGCCGCGCGGACCGCGTCGAGCGAGGCGGCCGTGGCGAGGCCCGGAGCGAGCATCGACCGCAGCTGCGCGGGCGTCTTGTAGAGCGAGGAGCGGAACGCCACGGCTCAGGCGGCCGGGGTGTCGAGGCGGCCCACGCGGTGGCCCTCGAGGGCGACGACGATCCGCTCGGTCACCTCGTCGACCGGCCCGAGGCCGTCGACCACGACCACGAGCCCGCGGGCCGCGTAGACGTCGATGAGCGGAGCGGTCTGCTCCTCGTAGAGCGCGAGTCGGCGCCGGATGACGTCCTCGGTGTCGTCGCTGCGCCCCTGCTCGAGCGAGCGCTTGAGCAGGCGGCCGACGACCTCGTCGGGATCGGCCGTCAGCTGGACGACCGCGTCGAGCCGGTTGTCGTCCGCGGCGAGGATGCGGTCGAGCTCGTCGACCTGCTCCGTGGTGCGCGGGTAGCCGTCGAGCAGGAACCCGGTCGACGCGTCCGCCTCCTGGAGGCGGTCGTGCACGATCGCGTTGGTCAGCTCGTCCGGCACGTAGCGCCCGTTGTCGAGGTAGGCCTTCGCCTGGAGACCGAGCTCGGTCTCGTTGGCGACGTTCGCGCGGAAGATGTCCCCGGTCGAGATGGCGGGCACCCGGAGGATGTCGCTCAGCCGAGCGGCCTGGGTCCCCTTGCCTGCGCCGGGAGGGCCGATCAGCAGGAGACGGAAGCCGATCGGGTGCGACGTCATCGGAGGAGTCCTTCGTAGTGGCGCTGCTGCAGCTGGGAGTCGATCTGCTTCACCGTCTCCAGGCCGACTCCGACGATGATCAGGATGGACGTGCCGCCGAAGGGGAAGTTCTGGTTCGCACCGACCAGCGCGAGGGCCACGAGGGGCACGAGCGCGATGAGGCCGAGGTAGACCGATCCGGGCAGCGTCACCCGGGTGAGCACGTAGTTGAGGTACTCGGCGGTCGGGCGGCCGGCGCGGATGCCGGGGATGAAGCCGCCGTAGCGCTTCATGTTGTCGGCGACCTCGTCCGGGTTGAAGGTGATCGCGACGTAGAAGTAGGTGAAGCCCACGATCAGGAGGAAGTACAGCGCCATGTAGAGCGGGTGATCGCCCTTGGTGAGGTAGTTCGTGATCCAGGTGACCCAGACCGGGGCCTCCTGGCCAGCGGCGGGCTGGTTGAACTGCGCGATGAGCGCGGGCAGGTACAGCAGCGACGAGGCGAAGATGACGGGCACGACGCCGGCCATGTTGACCTTGATCGGGATGTAGGTGTTGTTGCCGCCGTAGGTGCGGCGGCCGACCATCCGCTTGGCGTACTGCACGGGGATCCGCCGCTGCGACTGCTCCACGA
Organism: Rathayibacter sp. AY2B5; assembly: GCF_002931645.1. Lineage (NCBI taxonomy): Bacteria > Bacillati > Actinomycetota > Actinomycetes > Micrococcales > Microbacteriaceae > Rathayibacter > Rathayibacter sp. AY2B5. Next base: position 5,219 of record NZ_PSUE01000027.1, read on the forward strand.
AGACCACGGCGACCACGAGCACGAGGCCCACGCCGAGGACGAGGAGGAAGGTCTCGAAGCCGCGCGACTGCGCGATCGACCACAGGGAGGTGGGGAACTGGGCGGCGATCGAGGTGAAGATCAGCAGCGACATGCCGTTGCCGATGCCGCGCTCGGTGATGAGCTCGCCCATCCACATGATGATCCCGGTGCCCGCGGTCATGGTGATGACCATGAGGAGGATGGAGTACCACTCGTCGGTGATGATGAGCGCCGAGCACTCCGGGACGCCGGAGTTGCCGAAGAGGGCGCCCGAGCGGGCGACGGTGATCAGCGTCGTCGACTGGAGGACGCCGAGCGCGATGGTGAGGTACCGCGTGTACTGGGTGAGCTTGCCCTGACCGGACTGCCCCTCCTTGTACAGGGTCTCGAAGTGAGGGATGACCACGCGCAGCAGCTGCACGATGATCGACGCCGTGATGTACGGCATGATCCCGAGCGCGAAGATCGACAGCTGGAGCAGTGCTCCACCGCTGAAGAGGTTCACGAGCTCGTAGAGACCCGAGGTGCCCTGGTTGCCGGCGAGACAGGCCTGCACGGCGCTGAAGTCGACGAACGGAGCAGGGATGAAGGATCCCAGCCGGAAGATCGCCACGATCGCGAGGGTGAAGCCGATCTTGCGGCGGAGGTCGGGGGTGCGGAAGATCCGCGCAACGGCGCCAAACACTACCTAAGGTCTCCTGCTCAATTCTGTGGTGCGGGATACAGGTCGAGCTTGCCACGCGCTCCCGGAGGGAGTCGGCGTGGCAAGCTCGACCGACAAGCTGCTGGTGCTACTTGATGGATCCGCCCGCAGCGACGATCTTCTGCTCGGCAGAGCTGGAGACCTTGTCGACCGCGACGTTCAGCTTAACCGCAATGTCGCCGTCCCCGAGGACTTTGACCTTCTCGTTCTTGCGGACAGCACCCTTGGCGACCAGGTCGCCGATGGTGACGTCGCCGCCCTGGGGGTAGAGCTCCGCGAGAGCGGACAGGTTCACGACCTGGTACTCGACCCGGAACGGGTTCTTGAAGCCGCGGAGCTTCGGGGTGCGCATGTGCAGCGGCATCTGCCCACCCTCGAAGCCGACGCGCACCTGGTAGCGGGCCTTGGTGCCCTTGGTGCCGCGACCGGCGGTCTTTCCCTTGGAGCCCTCACCGCGACCCACGCGGGTCTTGGCCTTCTTGGCTCCGGCAGCGGGGCGGAGGTGGTGGACCTTGAGCACGTGCTCCTTGGTCGCCGGCGCCGCCGCGCCCTTCGTGGTGGTCGCCTGCGCGGGAGTCGTGGACTCCGCGGCGGCGGCCTTCTTCGTCTCAGCCATTAGTCAATCTCCTCGACCTTCACCAGGTGGGCGACGGTCTTCACGTATCCGCGGTTCTGGGCGTTGTCCTCGCGGACGACGCTCTGACCGATCTTCCTGAGGCCGAGCGAGCGCAGCGTGTCGCGCTGGTACTGCTTCTCGCTGACCTTCGACTTGATCTGGGTCACCTTGAGCTGGGCCATCAGGCACCTGCCTTCGCGTTGGACGCGGCGGCGAGGGCGTCGGCCTCGGCACGGACGAGACGTGCCGGCGCGACCTGGTCGAAGTCGAGACCACGACGAGCGGCGACGGCGCGCGGCTCCTCGAGCTGCTTCAGAGCCTCGACGGTCGCGTGGACGATGTTGATGGTGTTCGACGAGCCGAGCGACTTGCTCAGGACGTCGTGGATGCCGGCGCACTCGAGGACGGCGCGGACGGGACCGCCGGCGATGACACCGGTACCCGCGGCGGCGGGGCGCAGGAGCACCACACCGGCGGCGGCCTCACCCTGGACAGGGTGCGGGATGGTCGAGGCGACGCGGGGGACGCGGAAGAAGTTCTTCTTCGCCTCCTCGACGCCCTTGGAGATGGCGGTCGGGACCTCGCGGGCCTTGCCGTAGCCGACGCCCACCAGTCCGTTGCCGTCTCCGACGACCACGAGCGCGGTGAAGCTGAAGCGACGGCCGCCCTTGACGACCTTCGACACGCGGTTGATGGTCACGACGCGCTCGAGGAACTGGCTCTTCTCGGCGTCACGGCCACCGCGGTCGCGGCCACCCTGGTTGCGGTCGCGGCCGCCGCGGCGGGGCTCACGAGCCTCCTGCTGCGGCTGCGTGGACGCAGCGGTCTCGACGGGGGCCTCCGACACAGCGGCGACCTCGGGTTCCTTGTTCTCTGCGGCGCTCACAGGTTGAGCCCTGCCTCTCGTGCTCCATCGGCGATCGCGGCGACGCGACCGGCGTACTTGTTGCCTCCGCGGTCGAAGACGACCGCCTCGACACCGGCGTTCTTGGCGCGCTCGGCGACGAGCTCGCCGACCTTGCGGGCCTTGGCGGTCTTGTCGCCGTCGAACACGCGCAGGTCGGCCTCGAGGGTCGACGCCGACGCGAGGGTGCGGCCCTGAGCGTCGTCGACGACCTGCACGAAGACGTGGCGGGCCGAGCGGTTGACGACGAGGCGGGGGCGCTCGGCGGATCCGACGACCTTCTTGCGCAGACGGTCGTGACGACGACCGCGCGCAGCGGACTTGCTCTTTCCTCTGGTTCCGAGTCCCATGATCACTTACCGCTCTTTCCGGCCTTGCGGCGAACGACCTCGCCGGCGTAGCGCACGCCCTTGCCCTTGTAGGGCTCGGGCTTGCGGATCTTACGAATGTTGGCGGCCACCTCACCGACGGCCTGCTTCGAGATGCCGTGCACGGTGAGCTTGTTGTTGCCCTCGACCGTGAACGAGATGCCCGCGGGCGGGGTGACGACGACCGGGTGCGAGAAGCCGAGCGCGAACTCGATGTCCGAGCCCTTCGCCAGCACGCGGTAACCGGTTCCGACGACCTCGAGGCCCTTGGAGTAGCCCTGCGTGACACCGATGATGTCGTTCGCGATGAGCGTGCGGGTGAGGCCGTGGAGCGAGCGCGACGCGCGCTCGTCATCGGGACGCGAGACCAGCACCTGGCCGTTCTCGACGGACACCTGGATGGGGCTGGCGACCGAGACGGTCAGCTCGCCCTTGGGGCCCTTGACGGTTACAGCGGATCCGGCGACGGAGACGTCGACGCCCGCCGGGATCTCGATGGGGAGTCTTCCAATACGCGACATGAGGGGTTACCACACGTAGGCGAGGACTTCCCCACCCACGCCCTTCTTCTCGGCCTGGCGGTCGGTCAGGAGACCGCTCGAGGTGGACAGGATGGCGACGCCGAGGCCGCCGAGCACGGTGGGGATCTCGGCCGACTTCGCGTACACGCGGAGTCCGGGCTTCGAGACCCGCTTGATGCCGGCGATCGAGCGCTCGCGGTTCGGGCCGTACTTGAGGGAGATGGAGAGCGTCGTGCCGACGCGCGCCTCCTCGACCTTCCAGTCGGCGATGTAGCCCTCGGTCTTGAGGATCTCGGCGATGTTCGCCTTGAGCTTCGAGCCCGGGAGGGTGATGGAGTCGTGGTGCGCGGAGTTCGCGTTACGGATTCTGGTCAGCAGATCTGCGACCGGATCAGTCATGGTCATGGCTGATGGTGCCTTTCTCGCCTGGTTTCGGCACCCTTTACAAGAGTGACGACCTGTGGTGTGGGACGGCGCCGACGACGTCGACGCCCATGCGGCCGCGCGAACGCAGGCCAACGAGCCATGCTACATGGCGGAGGTCCTGCGGTCGAGGGCTGATCGTGCACGGGATCCGGGGATCCCGCGTGGCGCCCGCCGCCGGCTCCGGACGGACCGGTCCGGCGGCGGACGCACGACGAGGCCGGAGGGCGGTTCTCACCGTCCCCCGGCCTCGAGGCTTGCTGCTTACGCGTTGTCCGACGACTTGAACGGGAAGCCGAGCTGCTTGAGCAGCGCGCGACCCTCGTCGTCGGTCTTGGCGGTGGTCACGACGGTCACGTCGAAGCCGCGGACGCGGTCGATGCGGTCCTGGTCGATCTCGTGGAAGATCGACTGCTCCGTGATGCCGAAGGTGTAGTTGCCGTTGCCGTCGAACTGGCGGTCCGACAGCCCGCGGAAGTCGCGGATGCGGGGCAGCGCCACCGAGAGCAGGCGGTCCAGGAACTCCCAGGCGCGGTCGCCCCGGAGGGTGACGTGAGCGCCGATGGCCTGACCCTCGCGCAGCTTGAACTGCGCGATGGACTTGCGGGCCTTGGTGACCTGCGGCTTCTGACCGGTGATGGCGGTGAGGTCCTTGACCGCGCCGTCGATGATCTTGCCGTCGCGGGCGGCCTCACCGACACCGGTGTTGACGACGACCTTGACCAGGCCGGGGACCTGGTGGACGTTGCCGAAGCCGAACTGCTCCTTGAGAGCGGGGATGATGTCGGCCTGGTACTTGGCCTTGAGCCGCGGCTGAACCTTCGCAGCCACTGCGGTGGTGTCAGTCATTACAGTTCCTCACCCGACGCCTTCGCGTAGCGCACGCGAACGGTCTTGGTCACGCCGTCCTTGGTGACGGCCACGTTGCGGTGGCCGACCCGGGTCGGCTTCTTGGTCTTCGGGTCGACGAGCGCGACGTTGGAGATGTGGATCGAGGCCTCGACGGTCTCGATGCCGCCCTCCTTCGAGCCGCGCTGCGTCTGGCCGACGCGGACGTGCTTCTTGACGAAGTTCACGCCCTCGACGACGACGCGGTTGCGCTCGACCAGCACCTCGAGGACCTTGCCCTGCTTGCCGCGGTCTCCACCGCGGGCCTGGGTAGCGCCCGAGATGACCTGGACGAGGTCACCCTTCTTGATCTTGGCCATGACTAGATAACCTCCGGTGCCAGCGAGACGATCTTCATGAACTTCTTGTCGCGGAGCTCGCGACCGACCGGTCCGAAGATGCGGGTGCCACGGGGGTCCCCGTCGTTCTTGAGGATGACGGCGGCGTTCTCGTCGAACTTGATGTACGAGCCGTCGGCGCGACGGGTCTGCTTGATGGTGCGGACGATGACGGCCTTGACCACGTCGCCCTTCTTCACGTTGCCACCGGGGATCGCGTCCTTGACGGTGGCGACGATGATGTCACCGAGGCCCGCGTAGCGACGGCCGGAGCCTCCGAGGACGCGGATGGTGAGGAGCATCTTGGCGCCGGTGTTGTCGGCGACCTTGACTCGGGATTCTTGCTGAAGCATGTGTCTCTCCTGCTAACTCAAGTAGGCCGCGGCCTACTTGGCCTTCTCGAGGATCTCGACCAGGCGCCAGCGCTTGGTGGCGCTGAGGGGACGGGTCTCGCTGATGACGACGGAGTCGCCGATGCCGGCGGAGTTCAGCTCGTCGTGGACCTTGACCTTGGACGTACGGCGGATGACCTTGCCGTACAGCGGGTGCTTCACCCGGTCCTCGACCTCGACGACGATGGTCTTGTCCATCTTGTCGCTGGTGACGTAGCCGCGACGGGTCTTGCGGTATCCGCGAGCGCCCGCCTCCTTCACGTCGTGGGCGGCCGACTCGTGGCCGGCGCTGTCATTGACGGTTGCCATTACTTGGCCTCCTCGTTCGACTCGGTCGCCTCGACCTCGGCCTTGGCGGCCTTCTTGGTCTTGGGCTTCTTCTCCGCCTTGGCCGGGGCCTCGACGGGTGCGGGGGTGGCGCGGATGCCCAGCTCGCGCTCACGGATGACCGTGTAGATGCGGGCGATGTCGCGCTTGACGGCACGCAGGCGGCCGTTGGTGTCCAGCTGACCGGTGGCCGACTGGAAGCGGAGGTTGAACAGCTCCTCCTTGGCCTTCTTCAGCTCGGTGACGAGACGCTCGTCCTCGTAGGTGTCGAGCTCGGCGGGGGCGAGCTCCTTGGATCCGATCGCCATTACGCGTCTCCCTCCTCGCGCTTGATGATGCGTGCCTTGAGGGGCAGCTTGTGGATGGCACGGGTCATGGCCTCACGAGCGAGCTGCTCGTCGACGCCGGCGACCTCGAAGAGGACGCGACCCGGCTTGACGTTCGCGACCCACCACTCCGGCGAGCCCTTACCGGAACCCATGCGGGTCTCGGCGGGCTTCTTGGTGAGCGGACGGTCGGGGTAGATGTTGATCCACACCTTTCCGCCACGCTTGATGTGACGCGTCATCGCGATACGAGCGGACTCGATCTGACGGTTGGTCACGTAGGCGGGGGTGAGGGCCTGGATGCCGAACTCACCGAACGACACCTTGGTGCCACCGGTGGCCTGGCCGGACCGGCCCGGGTGGTGCTGCTTGCGGTGCTTGACTCGACGCGGAATCAACATGGTTATGCCTCAACTCCTGCTGCGACGGGCGCCTCGCTCTGCTGGCGGGGTGCACGGCGCGGACGGTCGCTGCGCTCGGGGCGCGACGACTTGCTGTTCGCCTGCTCGCGGGCGAGCTCCTTGTTGGTGATGTCGCCCTTGTAGATCCAGACCTTCACGCCGATGCGGCCGAAGGTGGTCTTCGCCTCGTAGAAGCCGTAGTCGATGTTCGCGCGGAGGGTGTGCAGCGGCACGCGTCCCTCGCGGTAGAACTCCGAGCGGCTCATCTCGGCGCCGCCGAGGCGGCCGGAGACCTGGATGCGGACGCCCTTGGCGCCGGCGCGCTGAGCACCCTGCAGGCCCTTGCGCATCGCGCGGCGGAAGGCCACGCGGGCGGAGAGCTGCTCGGCGATGCCCTGGGCGACCAGCTGAGCCTCGGCCTCGGGGTTCTTGACCTCGAGGATGTTGAGCTGGATCTGCTTGCCCGTGAGCTTCTCGAGGTCGGCGCGGATGCGCTCGGCCTCGGCGCCGCGGCGGCCGATCACGATGCCCGGGCGGGCGGTGTGGATGTCGACGCGGACGCGGTCACGGGTGCGCTCGATCTCGATGCGGGCGACGCCCGCACGGTCGAGCTGCGTGGCGAGGAGTCGGCGGATCTTGACGTCCTCGGCGAGGTAGTCGCTGTACCGCTGGCCCTTCTTGGTGCTGTCGGAGAACCAGCGCGACACGTGGTCGGTGGTGATTCCCAGACGGAAACCGTAGGGGTTTACTTTCTGACCCATTACTTGGTCCCCTCCTCAGGAGTGGCCAGCACGACGGTGATGTGGCTGGTGCGCTTGTTGATGCGGAAGGCACGACCCTGAGCACGGGGCTGGAATCGCTTGAGGGTGGTTCCCTCATCGACGAAGGCGCGGGACACGATCAGGTCCTGGTCGTCGAGGTACTCGTTCGAGGCATCGGCCTTGACGCGAGCGTTGGCCATCGCCGAGGCGACGAGCTTGTAGACGGGCTCGGACGCACCCTGCGGCGCGAACTTCAGGATGGCCAGTGCCTCCTGAGCCTGCTTCCCGCGGATCAGGTTCACGACACGGCGAGCCTTCTGGGGGGTGACGCGGATGTGTCGCACGCGTGCGATCGACTCCACCATTTCTCTCCTCCTTCTCGTCGCCGCGTCAGCGGCGACGGCCCTTCTTGTCGTCCTTCTCGTGACCGCGGAAGGTCCGAGTGGGGGCGAACTCGCCGAGCTTGTGGCCGACCATGGTCTCGGTCACGAACACGGGGATGTGCTTGCGACCGTCGTGGACCGCGATGGTGTGACCCAGCATCGCCGGGATGATCATCGAACGGCGCGACCAGGTCTTGATGACGTTCTTGTTGCCGGCTTCGTTGGCCGTGAACACCTTGCGGAGCAGGTGGTCGTCAACGAAGGGGCCCTTCTTGAGACTGCGAGGCATCTTCTACAACTCCTACTTGCGCTTCTTACCGGCGGTGCGGCGGCGAACGATGAGCTTGTCGCTCTCCTTGTTGGGGCGACGGGTGCGTCCCTCGGACTGACCCCACGGGCTGACCGGGTGGCGTCCACCGGAGGTCTTGCCCTCTCCACCACCGTGCGGGTGGTCGACCGGGTTCATCGCGACACCGCGGACGGTCGGGCGGACGCCCTTCCAGCGCATGCGGCCGGCCTTGCCCCAGTTGATGTTCGACTGCTCGGCGTTGCCGACCTCGCCGATCGTGGCGCGGCAGCGCGCGTCGACGTTGCGGATCTCGCCCGACGGCAGGCGGAGCTGCGCGTAGGGGCCGTCCTTGGCGACGAGGCGGACCGAGGTGCCGGCCGAGCGGGCGAGCTTGGCGCCGCCTCCCGGCTTGATCTCGATGGCGTGGATGACCGTACCGGTCGGGATGTTGCGCAGCGGCAGGTTGTTGCCGGGCTTGATGTCGGCGCCGGCGCCCGACTCCACGACGTCGCCCTGCGAGAGCTTGTTCGGGGCCAGGATGTAGCGCTTGGTGCCGTCCACGAAGTGGAGCAGCGCGATGCGCGCCGTGCGGTTGGGGTCGTACTCGATGTGAGCGACCTTGGCGTTGACGCCGTCCTTGTCGTTGCGACGGAAGTCGATCAGACGGTACTGGCGCTTGTGGCCACCACCGATGTGACGCGTCGTGATGCGGCCGGAGTTGTTGCGGCCACCGGTCTTGGACAGCGGGCGCAGGAGCGACTTCTCGGGCGTCGAGCGGGTGATCTCGGCGAAGTCGGCAACGCTGGAGCCGCGGCGACCGGGGGTCGTGGGCTTGTACTTACGAATAGCCATTGTCTGTTTCCTCTACGCTTCTTCGGCTCAGCCGACGCTCGTGAAGATGTCGATGGAGCCGGACTTCAGCGTGACGATCGCGCGCTTGGTGTCCTTGCGCTTGCCGGTGCCGAACTTCGTGCGGCGGGTCTTGCCCTGGCGGTTCAGCGTGTTGATCGACGCGACCTCGACGCCGAAGATCTTCTCGATGGCGAGCTTGATCTCGGTCTTGTTCGAACGCGGGTCGACCACGAAGGTGTACTTGCCCTCGTCGATCAGGCCGTAGGACTTCTCCGAGACCACCGGGGAGATGATGACGTCGCGGGGGTCCTTGTTGAACGCGGCGGACTGGCTCATGCGTTCACCTCTTCCTTGTTGGACTCGACGCCCGACTTGGCCGCGATGAACGCGTCGAGCGCGCCCTTCGAGAACACGATGTCGTCGGAGACGAGCACGTCGTACGCGTTGAGCTGGTCGGCCGGCAGGATGTGCACGAACGGCACGTTGCGGAGCGAGAGCTCGGCGATGTAGTCGTCGCGCTCGAGCACCACGAGGACGTTGCGCGACACCGAGAGGGCGTCGAGCAGGACGAGGACGTCCTTGGTCCGGGGGGTGTCGCCGAGGGCGAGGGACTCGACCACGTGGATGCGGGCACCGCGGGCGCGGTCCGAGAGAGCGCCGAGCAGAGCCGCGGCGATCATCTTCTTGGGGGTGCGCTGCGCGTAGCTGCGGGGGGTCGGTCCGTGGACCACGCCACCACCGGTCATGTGCGGGGCGCGGATCGAGCCCTGACGAGCGCGACCGGTTCCCTTCTGCTTGAACGGCTTGCGACCGGCTCCGGAGACCTCACCGCGGTTCTTCGTCTTGTGGGTTCCCTGGCGCGCCGCGGCGAGCTGGGCCACGACGACCTGGTGGATGAGGGGGATGTTGGTCTGGACGTCGAAGAGCGCGGCGGGGAGCTCGACCGAGCCCGCCTTCTGGCCCTTGACGTCGATGATGTCGACAGAGGTAGCCATGGAACTACGCTCCCTTCACGGCGTTGCGAACGAACACGAGGCGACCGCGGGCACCGGGGACGGCGCCCTTGACGAGCAGCAGGCCCTTCTCGGCGTCGACGGAGTGCACCTTGAGGTTGAGCACGGTGACGCGCTCGCCACCCATGCGACCGGCCATGCGCATGCCCTTGAAGACACGGCTGGGGGTCGAGGAGGCGCCGATGGAGCCGGGCTTGCGGTGGTTGCGGTGCGAACCGTGCGAAGCCGAGACGCCCTTGAAGTTGTGACGCTTCATGACACCGGCGAAGCCCTTGCCCTTGCTGGTGCCGACGACGTCGACCTTGGTGCCGGCCTCGAAGACGGCGTCCACGGTCAGCTCCTGGCCGGCCGAGTAGTCGGCGGCGTCGGAGGTGCGGACCTCGGTGAGGTGGCGGCGGGGGGTGACGCCCGCGGCGTCGAAGTGACCGGCGGCGGGCTTGTTCACCTTGCGCGGGTCGATCGCACCGGCGGCGAGCTGGACGGCGGTGTAGCCGTCCTTCTCCTCCGTGCGGACCTGGGTCACGACGTTGGGGCTGATCTCGATGACGGTGACCGGCACGAGCTTGTTGTTCTCGTCCCAGACCTGGGTCATTCCGAGCTTGGTGCCGAGGAGGCCCTTGCTGGTCTTCAGCGTGGGGGAAACAGTGACAGACATGGTGGCACTCCTCCTTAGAGCTTGATCTCGATGTTGACGTCGGCCGGCAGGTCGAGGCGCATGAGCGAGTCGACGGCCTTGGGCGTCGGGTCGATGATGTCGATGAGGCGCTTGTGGGTGCGCATCTCGAAGTGCTCGCGGCTGTCCTTGTACTTGTGGGGAGAACGGATCACGCAGACCACGTTCTTCTCGGTCGGCAGCGGCACGGGGCCGACCACCGTTGCACCGGCACGGGTGACCGTGTCGACGATCTTGCGCGCCGACGTGTCGATGACCTCGTGGTCGTACGACTTCAGTCGGATGCGGATCTTCTGTCCCGCCATGTGTGATCTCTCACTCTCTTGTTATTGCGTCGTACGCGACTCCCCCGGCCGGAGCCGGACTCGTCTCGCATTGGACGCGCTCGCGAAGGAACTCCGGTGACCCGGAAAAGTGCAACCAGTGTTCTTCTGTCAAAAGCACCGCACCCTCGGAGCGCTCCGATCGGCGTGCAGAACGCACGACGCACGGAGAACCCGTTGAGATGTCGGTTGTTGTCGTTCTGCTACCCGCCGCCTCGACGTCGCACCCGCGCGGCCGCCCTCTCGGGTCGAGCCTCCGCGATGCCGTCTCGGCACTGCCTGGCAGTGTCCCCCTCCGAGCAGCACGCCGCCCGAGAGGAAATTTTGAACTAGAAGAGTCTCCCACAGATGCCCCACCCCTGCAACCCGGGCGTGTCGCGCCGGAGGGCTCCTCCGCGAGCACGTCGTGACGGCCCTGGGGAGCCGGTCGCTCCGAGCAGCAGCGCGGGTCGGAGCGCCTCCCCCGCTACTCGAAGAGCAGCGCCCGGACGGCGGTCTCGGCCGACGCGGGGCGCGACGCGTCGATGGTCTCGCCGCCGCGGAAGTGGTCGAGCAGCCGCGGGTCGACGTAGCTGGCGCGGGCGACCGTCGGCGTGTTCCCGAGCACGTCCGAGGCGTCGCGCATCGCCTGGGCGATCGCGGAGTTCCGAGCGCGCTGCGTGGCCTGCGGGCCCGACTTCGCCAGGCTCAGCGCGGCCGCGACCGTGCCGTGCAGAGTGCGGAAGTCCTTCGCCGTGAAGTCGTCGCCGGCGCGCTCGCGCACGTAGTCGTTGATCTCGGGCGCCGAGATCGGCCGCCACTCCCGCCCGTCCTTCCAGGCGAGCAGGCGGGCGTTCGGCCCGCGACGCTTGAGAGCACGGACGACGCGCGAGAGGTCGTGGTCGAGGATCTCGCTCGTCCACGCCTGATGGCTCTTCCCGGGGAAGGCGAGGGCGACCCGGTCCCCGTGGGTCGTGGCGTGCGCGCACAGGAGCGTCGAGAGGCCGATGCTGCCGTGCTCCTTCGCGTACCTCTCGCTGCCGACGCGGAGCGATCCGGTGTCGAGCATCCGGAAGGCGGTGGCCAGCGCGCGCTCGCGGCTGGGTCCGTCCGAGCGGAGGGCGATGGTCACGGCCCGGCGCGCCCCGGGCAGGGCCTCCGCGAGCCGCAGCGCCCGGTCGAACTTGATCCGGTCCTTCTGCTCGCGCCAGGTCGGATGGTAGATGTACTGGCGGCGGCCGGCGGAGTCGACGCCGGTGGCCTGGATGTGCCCGTTGGGATACGGGGCGATCCAGACGTCCGTCCAGGCCGGCGGGATGCCGAGATGGTCGAACCGCGCGCGCAGCTCCTTGTCGGCGACGGTTGCGCCCTTCGGGTCGCGGTAGCTGAAGCCGGAGCCCGCGCGCACCCGGGTGTAGCCGCGCCCGCTCGAATCGGTCCTGCGGAGTCGTTGCGCGCGAGTGTCAGCCATCGATCCGACGATAGGACGGCGGATCCGAGGCCCGCACCCGCTTGACGGCGGGGAGGAGCAGTCGGACGGCAGCCGCTACTCGTTGCCGATCCGCTTGTCGGCCTGGCGCTTCAGGTCCTCGATGCGGTCGTCGTACTTGCCGTTGGTGAGGCGGCTGGCGATCTCGCCCGCCTTCTCGAGGGTCTGGTCGGAGACCTGCTCGGCCTTCTCGCTCCGCAGCGCGTCCTGGGCCTTCCGGCTGTTGAGCAGTTCGCCGGCCTGGCGTCCGAGCTTCCCGAGATCCACGATGATGCCTCCTTGTAAACGCGCACAGGGCGGCGCGTGCCTCAGTGTGGCGCTCCCGGCTGGGGGAACGGTGCGGGCGCGCCGGTCAGCCGGCCAGTGCGATCACCTGCTCCGCCGCGTCTGCCAGGGCGCGGCCGTAGGAGGGACCGTGACCGGCGGCGTGGACGGCGAGCGGGTGCAGCTGGTGGAGCGGCACCCGCTCCTCGTAGCCGGCCCCCAGCGGATGCTGCTCGCGGTAGCCCTTGAGGACGGCGTCGAGGTGCGGAGCACCGAAGAGGGCCAGCATCGCCAGATCGGTTTCGCGGTGTCCCCCGTGAGCGGCGGGGTCGATCAGGACGGCGCCGTCCGCCGTCCAGAGCACGTTGCCGGTCCAGAGGTCCCCGTGGATCCGGGCGGGCCCCGCACCGTCGTCGAAGGCTCCGGCCGCCACCCGGCCCAGAGCCTGCTCGACGAGCCGCGACTCGGCTGCCGTGAGGTTGCCCGCCTCCACGGCGGGGCCGAGGAACGGCCGCACCCGCTGCTCCGCGTAGAAGCGCCCCCACGAGTCGTCCGGGCGGCACGGCATCCCGCGGCGGCCGATGTACGCGGGGCCGGTCCATCCCGGGGGCGGCGCTCCGAACGCCGCGGCTCCGGCGTCGTGCGTCCGGGCGAGCGCGGCGCCGAGAGCCCGAGCCGACTCGGCCGAGGGACGCACGGAGCGGATCTCCTCCAGCTCGATGCGCCCGGGCGACACCCTCTCCACCCCGACACAGCGCGCACCGCCGTCCGCCTCGCGCAGCCAGTCCAGGCCGGCCGCCTCCCACTCGAAGAACTGCGGGAGGGCACGGGGGTCGCTCTTCACGAAGGGCATGCCGCCACGCTAGCCGGGCGTCCCCGGGAACGACGAGAGGGGCCGCCCGCCGAAGCGGACGACCCCTCTCGAGAGATCGGTAGGACGGACCTACTTGATGATCTTGGTGACCGTACCGGCACCCACGGTGCGTCCACCCTCACGGATGGCGAAGCCGAGGCCCTCCTCCATGGCGATCGGCTGGATCAGCGCGACCGTCATGTCGGTGGTGTCGCCGGGCATGACCATCTCGGTGCCCTCGGGCAGCGTGATGACGCCGGTGACGTCGGTGGTGCGGAAGTAGAACTGCGGACGGTAGTTCGCGTAGAACGGGTTGTGACGCCCACCCTCATCCTTGGACAGGATGTACGCAGTGCCCTCGAAGTCCGTGTGCGGCGTGACCGAACCCGGCTTGACGACGACCTGGCCGCGCTCGACGTCCTCGCGCTTGGTGCCGCGGAGGAGCAGACCGCAGTTCTCGCCGGCCCAGGCCTCGTCGAGCTGCTTGTGGAACATCTCGATTCCGGTGACCGTGGTCTTCTGCGTCGGGCGGATGCCGACGATCTCGACCTCGGAGTTCAGAGCGAGGGTTCCACGCTCCGCACGGCCGGTGACGACGGTTCCACGACCGGTGATCGTGAAGACGTCCTCGATCGGCATGAGGAACGGCTTGTCCTTGTCGCGCACCGGGTCCGGGATGGACTCGTCGACCGCGTCCATCAGGTCGAGGATCGACTGGGTCCAGGTGTCGTCGCCCTCGAGAGCCTTGAGGCCGGAGACGCGCACGACGGGGGCGTCGTCGCCGGGGAAGCCCTGCGACGAGAGGAGCTCGCGGACCTCGAGCTCGACGAGCTCCAGGATCTCCTCGTCGTCCACCATGTCGGCCTTGTTCAGCGCGACGAGGAGGTAGGGGACGCCGACCTGCTTGGCGAGGAGGACGTGCTCACGGGTCTGAGCCATCGGGCCGTCGGTGGCGGCGACCACGAGGATCGCGCCGTCCATCTGGGCCGCGCCGGTGATCATGTTCTTGATGTAGTCGGCGTGACCCGGGGCGTCGACGTGCGCGTAGTGGCGCTTCGGCGTCTCGTACTCGACGTGCGAGATGTTGATCGTGATGCCGCGCTGGCGCTCCTCGGGAGCGGAGTCGATCGACGCGAAGTCACGCTGGACGTTGGTCGCGGACGGGAACTTGTCCGCCAGAACCTTCGAGATCGCCGCGGTGAGCGTGGTCTTTCCGTGGTCGACGTGACCGATGGTTCCGATGTTGACGTGCGGCTTGGTCCGCTCGAACTTGGCCTTAGCCACTGTGGGTCCTCCTCAGGACTTAGGTGCAAGCATCCGCATCCGGGCGGCCGCACGGGGCGGCACGAGGACAGGAGGACTTGCGGGGGTTTTGTGTACGTATGTTACCGGCAGTGGTCGTGCGGCCGTCCCGCTGCGACAGGGGGCGCGCTGCACTCGGCAGCAAACCCGCACGACACTACCAGGCCGCCGCCGTTCCGGGGAACGGCGACGGCCCAGGGGCGGAGCTACTCGCCCTTGTTCTTCTGGACGATCTCCTCGGCCACGGCCTTGGGGACCTCGGCGTAGGTCTCGAACGTCATCGAGTAGACGGCGCGGCCCGAGGTCTTCGAGCGCAGATCTCCGATGTAGCCGAACATCTCGGACAGCGGGACGTTGGCCCGGATGACCTTGATGCCGGTGGCGTCCTCCATCGACTGGATCATCCCGCGACGCGAGTTGATGTCGCCGATGACGTCGCCCATGTACTCCTCGGGAGTACGGACCTCGACGGCCATGAGCGGCTCGAGGAGGACCGGCTGCGCCTTGCGCGAGGCCTCCTTGAACGCGATCGAGCCGGCGATCTTGAACGCCATCTCGGAGGAGTCGACGTCGTGCGCCGCTCCGTCGACCAGGGTCGCCTTCACGCCGACCATGGGGTAGCCGGCGAGCACGCCGACCTGCATGGCGTCGCGGATGCCCGCGTCGACGGAGGGGATGTACTCGCGCGGGACGCGGCCACCGGTGACGCCGTTGACGAACTCGTAGGTCTTGTCGGCCTCGACCTCCATCGGCTCGATGGTGATCTGGACCTTCGCGAACTGGCCGGAGCCACCCGTCTGCTTCTTGTGGGTGTAGTCGTACTTCTCGACCGTGCGGCGGATCGTCTCGCGGTACGCGACCTGGGGCTTGCCCACGTTGGCCTCGACGTTGAACTCGCGCTTCATGCGGTCGACCAGGATGTCGAGGTGCAGCTCGCCCATTCCCTTGATGACCGTCTGACCGGTCTCCTGGTTCTGCTCGGTGCGGAAGGTGGGGTCCTCCTCCGCGAGCTTCTGGATCGCGGTGCCGAGCTTCTCCTGGTCCGCCTTCGTCTTGGGCTCGATGGCGACCTCGATGACGGGCTCCGGGAAGGTCATCGACTCGAGCACGACCTGCGCGGCCGGGTCGCTCAGGGTGTCACCGGTGGTGGTGTCCTTGAGGCCGATGACGGCGTAGATGTGGCCGGCGGTGACCGAGTCGACCGGGTTCTCCTTGTTGGAGTGCATCTGGAAGATCTTGCCGATGCGCTCCTTCTTGCCCTTGGTCGAGTTGATGACCTGGGCGCCGGAGTCGAGCTTGCCCGAGTAGACGCGGACGTAGGTCAGGCGGCCGAAGAACGGGTGCACGGCGACCTTGAACGCGAGCGCCGAGAAGGGCTCGGTCGAGTCCGCGTGGCGCATGATGACCTTCTCCTCGTCGCGGACGTCGTGCGCCTCGATGGCGGGGACGTCGAGCGGGGAGGGGAGGTAGTCCACGACAGCGTCGAGCATCGGCTGGACGCCGCGGTTCTTGAACGCCGAGCCGCAGAGCACCGGGTAGATCTCGGAGTTGACGGTCATCTTGCGGATGGCGGCCTTGATCTCCGCGACGGTGAGCTCCTCGCCGCCGAAGTACTTCTCGAGCAGCTCGTCGGAGGTCTCCGCGACGGTCTCGAGGAGCTTCTCGCGGTACTCCGCCGCCTTGTCGGCGAGGTCGGCCGGGATCTCCTCGATCTCGTACTTCGCGCCGAGCGCGACGTCGCCCTTCGAGTCGCCGCGCCACGTGAGCGCGCGCATCTCGACCAGGTCGACGACGCCCTCGAAGGAGGACTCCGCGCCGATGGGCAGCTGGATGACCAGCGGCTTCGCGCCGAGGCGCTTGATGATCGTGTCGACCGTGTAGTAGAAGTCGGCGCCGAGCTTGTCCATCTTGTTGACGAAGCAGATGCGCGGGACGTCGTACTTGTCGGCCTGACGCCAGACGGTCTCGGACTGGGGCTCGACGCCCTCCTTGCCGTCGAAGACGGCGACGGCGCCGTCGAGGACGCGGAGCGAGCGCTCGACCTCGACCGTGAAGTCGACGTGACCGGGGGTGTCGATGATGTTGATCTGGTTCTTGTTCCAGAAGCAGGTCGTCGCGGCGGACGTGATCGTGATGCCGCGCTCCTGCTCCTGCGCCATCCAGTCCATCGTCGCGGCGCCGTCGTGGACCTCGCCGATCTTGTGCGTGATACCCGTGTAGAACAGGATGCGCTCGGTGGTGGTGGTCTTGCCGGCATCGATGTGGGCCATGATGCCGATGTTGCGGACCTTGTTCAGGTCGGTGAGCACATCTTGTGCCACGGAGTTCCTCCGATAGGTGATGGAGCCAGCGCACCGGGTTCATGGCCGAATGGCTGGGATTCTGGTGGTGGCGGTCGCCCGGTCGCGGGGATCGGGCGATCCGCCGCCGGGACCGGGCCCGCAGCGGTGACGCCGCGGGCCCGGTGGTCGCGGTCGCCCGGGGGCGGCCGCGGGGTGCGCTACCAGCGGTAGTGCGCGAAGGCCTTGTTCGACTCGGCCATCTTGTGGGTGTCCTCGCGACGCTTGACAGCGGCGCCCAGACCGTTCGACGCGTCGAGGATCTCGTTCATGAGACGCTCGGTCATCGTCTTCTCGCGACGGGCCTTCGCGTAGCTGGTGAGCCAGCGGAGCGCGAGGGTGTTGGCGCGGTGGGGCTTGACCTCGACCGGGACCTGGTAGGTCGAGCCGCCGACGCGGCGGCTGCGGACCTCGAGGGTCGGGCGGACGTTGTCGAGCGCCTTCTTGAGGGTGACGACCGCGTCCTGACCGTTCTTGCCGGCGACGCCCTCGAGGGCACCGTAGACGATGCGCTCGGCGAGGCCCTTCTTGCCGTCCAGGAGGATCTTGTTGACGAGCTGGCTGACGATGGGAGCGCCGTAGACGGGGTCTGCGACGACGGGGCGCTTGGGAGCGGGGCCCTTACGAGGCATTACTTCTTCTCCATCTTCGCGCCGTACCGGCTGCGAGCCTGCTTGCGGTTCTTGACGGCCTGGGTGTCCAGGGCGCCGCGAACGATCTTGTAGCGGACACCGGGGAGGTCCTTGACGCGACCGCCGCGCACGAGCACCATCGAGTGCTCCTGCAGGTTGTGGCCCTCGCCGGGGATGTAGGCGGTGACCTCGGTGCCGTTGGAGAGCTTCACGCGGGCCACCTTGCGGAGGGCCGAGTTCGGCTTCTTGGGCGTGGTCGTGTAGACGCGCGTGCAGACGCCGCGCTGCTGGGGGTTGGCCTTCAGGGCGGGCGCCTTGGTCTTGGTGACCTTCGGCGTGCGTCCCTTGCGGACCAACTGCTGAATCGTTGGCACTGGTTTTGCTCCTTGAATGCTGCACGGTGACAGCGGATCGATGGTCGACATTCGGCCCTCCCGTCTCCGGGAACGGCCGAGTTCATCTGGACCCGACGCACCCCGCGGCCCCGCGAGCGGGACCGGGAGGGTGAGGGGTATGCCGTGGGGGCCGCCCGATCGGACGAACCCGCGGATCCTCGCGGACCCGGTGGAGCGAAGTGCGGCGACCGCATCGGCCCGGAGGCACGACACGAGCGCACGGCAAAGCGCACACCCGAAGAATATTACGGGGAGTGACGGGGCCGGTCAACCGAGCGGCGTTCGCCCTGGGAGATGCCGCAGCGCCGCGACGAGACGCGCCGGGACTCCGCCCTCACTCCCGCTCGTCGCCCTCCCAGCCCCAGTGGGGGCTGCGGCCGCCGGCGTCGCGACGGGCCAGGAGCAGGAGGAACACGAGCTGGACGGCCGCCGCGAGCACGCCGGTCGCGATCGCGAAGACAGTGGGGGCGTGGTCGAGGATCCAGCCGAGGATCTCCCCCGGCTCCTGGCGGCCGAGCCCGTAGAGCGCTCCGCCGGTGAGGAGGAAGAGCAGGTAGACGACGACCCCGGTCAGCAGCGACGGGCCGAGGACGCGGTGGACGGCGGGACGGGCGGCGAGGGTCACCATCGCGACCAGCACGGCGACGACGCAGACCGCCACCGACACCGGCCCCAGCAGCGGACCGGCGTCGCGCTCGGGCACGACGTCCTGGTCCAGCAGGAGGCTGAGGACCCCGAACGCGCAGACGACCAGGGCGAGGTAGAGGAACGCGGCGAAGCCGGCCAGCGCGAGGCCGTAGCCCAGGCCGGCTCCGCGGCCCTGCCCCTGCCCCTCCGGAGTCACGACTGCGCGGCCGCTTCGCGCTCGGCGTTGCGGCGCTTGACGCCCCGGGCACGGCCCGCGATCGCGGCGCCGCCCCAGACGCTCGCCTCCCGGCCGAGGACGCCGGCGGCGAGGACCGCCGCGAGTACGGCGGGATCGCGGACGTAGTCGAGCGCGAGGGAGCGGTCGATCGGCAGGGCGAGCGGTCCGACGGCGCTCCAGCCGCCGACCAGCGCGGCCGCGGCCGTGAGGAGGGCGACGAGGAAGCCGGCGAGGACGTAGGCCCACCAGCCCGCGCGGTTCACGACCAGCACGATCAGCGCCAGGCCGACGAGGAACGCGGCCACCGGGGCGAGGAAGAGCGCGGTCGGCGCAGCGTCGAGCGCGAGGGCGACCGGGTCGCCGCCGACGCGGTCGACCAGCAGGCGGATCGCCGTCAGGGCGACGAGGTACAGGACGGCGAAGACCGCGGTCGTCAGGAGGGCGAGCGCGAGGCCCGCGAGGCGGTTGCCGGAGCGCCGGACCGGCTCGGGCTCGGCCTCGACCGGCCCGAGGGCGCTGGGGGCTGATGCCGCGACGGCCGGGGCGACGGGCTCGACGGTCGGCTGCCGGCCCGTCACTGGTTCGGGCCAGACGTACTCCCGGGTCGGCTGGGGTCCGGTTCCGCCGGACGTCTCGGTCGCGGAGGGGATCCGCGTGGTCTCGGCGTCGCTGCTCCAGGTCACCCGGACAGCATAGGCACGCCTTCCGCCGCGCCCGGTGCGCCGCGCGGCTCCCCGTCGACGGGGGACAGCGCCGACCGTCTACTCGAGCGGGTGGAGGAGGCGGTGCAGGAACTGCCGGGTGCGAGGCTCCCGCGGCTCCCGGAGGATCTGCGCAGGGGCGCCCCGCTCGACGACCACGCCGTCGGCCATGAAGACGACCTCCGAGGCCACCTGCCGGGCGAACTCGAGCTCGTGCGTCACGACGAGCATGGTCCAGCCCTCCCCCGCCAGCTCCCGCATCAGCGAGAGCACGTCGCCGACCAGCTCCGGGTCCAGCGCCGAGGTGGGCTCGTCGAAGAGGAGCAGATCGGGCCGCAGCGCGAGCGCCCGGACGATGCCCACGCGCTGCTGCTGACCGCCGGAGAGCTCGAAGGGGTAAGCGCTCCCCCGGCCGCCGAGGCCGACGCGCTCGAGCAGGCGCTCCGCCTCCGGGACCACCTCGGACGCGGGACGGCGCTGCACTCGCAGCGGCCCCTCCGTCACGTTCTGGAGGACGGTCAGGTGCGGGAAGAGGTTGAAGTGCTGGAAGACCATCGCGGAGTGGTCGCGCAGCCCGGTCAGCGCCTTCCGTCCGACGCCGCGGTCGAAGTCGAGGACGCTGCCGTCGGCGAGCTCGACCACCCCGCCGTCCGGCACCTCGAGGCTGTTCAGCGAGCGCAGGACGGTGGTCTTGCCCGAGCCCGAGGGCCCGATCAGGGCGACGACCTCGCCGCGGCGGATCTCCAGGTCGATGCCGCGCAGCACCTCCACCCCGCCGAACGACTTGCGGAGGCCGCGGGCCGTGAGCACGGGCCGCGCGTCGGTCGGAGTGTCAGCGGGCGACATAGCGGTCCAATCGCTTCTCGAGCAGACCCTGGCCGCTGGAGAGCACCAGGCAGATGAGCCAGTAGATCAGAGCGGCCTCGAGGTAGAGGAGCATGAACTCGCTCGACGCGGTGGCGATCTTCTGCGCCTGCCGGAAGAGCTCGGTCACCAGGATGAGGGAGGCCAGCGAGGTGTCCTTCACCAGCGAGATGAAGGTGTTCGACAGCGGCGGGACGGAGACGCGCGCGGCCTGCGGGAGGATGATGCGCCGCAGCGAGAGCGAGCGGCTCATGCCGATCGTGTGCGCCGCCTCCCACTGCCCCTTCGGGACGCTGAGGATCGCCGCGCGGATCACCTCCGCCGCGTAGCCGCCCACGTTGAGGGCGAACGCGATGGTGGCGCTGGGCCAGGGATCGATCTTCAGTCCGAGGCTCGGCAGCCCGTAGAAGATCACGAACAGCTGCACCAGGAGCGGCGTGCCCCGGATGACGGAGATGTAGGCACGCGCGATCCAGGAGAGGATCCGCACCCGCGAGAGCCGCATCAGGGCGACCGCCAGCGCGAGCACGAGCCCGATGGCGAAGCTCGCCAGCGCGAGCGGGATCGTCCCGACGATGCCCCCGGAGAGGATCGGCCAGAACGACCGGAGGACGAGGTCCATTGTGTTCTCCCGCCTTCGCGGGAGGATCCGCGGTCGGCTCGATCGGGTGGTGGCGTCGGGGGCGGATCGTCTCCGCCTCCTGGGGAATGCTGGCACGCTTCGCTCCGGGGCGGGCGCCCTTGCGGGCGGACCCGCTGCCTGAGCCGCTCCGCCGCTCCCCCGCGTCGGGGCCGCTCACGCACGAGACGGCCCCTCCCGGAAGGGGAGGAGCCGCCTCGGGGTGGGGCTACTGGGAGACGTCGGCTCCGAAGTAGCGCTCGGAGATGGAGGCGAGGGTGCCGTCCTCGCGCAGCTCGTCGAGGGCGGAGTCGACGGCCTCGACGAGGTCGTCCGAGCCCTTCGGGAAGGTGAAGGCGCTCTCGGAGGTGTCGTCGGTGGTGACGGCGACCTTGAGGCCCGCGGCCTGGTCGGGGTAGGTCGTGGACCAGTCGAGCCAGGTGAGGCGGTCGTTCACGGTCGCGTCCACGCGGCCCTGCTCGACGAGGGCGATGGCCTGCGCCCAGCCCTCGACGCCCTCGACCTCGGCGCCGTTCTCCTGCGCGACGGTGTACCAGTTGCTCGAGAGCGACTGCGCGGTGGTCTTGCCGGAGAGGCCGGCGAGGTCGGTGATCGAGGTGTCGCTCGAGGGGACGATCACGACGCCGGGGCTGACCGAGTACGGCTCCGAGAAGTCGTACTTCGCCTCGCGCTCGTCGTTGATCGAGACCTGGTTCGCGATCACGTCGAAGCGCGCTCCGTCCAGGCCCGCGAACATCGCGTCCCACTGCGTCTCCTGGAAGTCGGGCTCGACGCCCAGCTTCTCGGCCACGGCGGTGATCACGTCGACGTCGTAGCCGGTGAGGGCTCCCGTCCCGCCGTCGGCGTGGAAGGAGAAGGGCGGGTAGGTGCCCTCGGTGCCGATGGTGAGCTTTCCCGACTCCTCGACCTCGGCCAGTGTCAGGCCGGAGCTCGCGGAGGCGGTGCCCTCGCCGCTCGAGCCGGAGACCACGTCGTCGGTCGAGGCGGGCGCGCAGCCGGCGAGGACCAGGGCGGCGGCGGCGGCGGTCGTGCCGAGCAGGACGCGCAGGGAGGTGCGGGCGGAGAGGGTCACGGTGTTGTCCTTCGGTGCATCACGGAGTCGTGGCGGTCCCGCTGCGCCGGATGCGGCGCGGGGATCGACGAGGGGACGGGTCGTCCCGGGGCGGACCGCTGCTCGGCGGAACCGCCCGGAGTGACGATAACCAGTGGAGGGGGCGGCCCTATTCCCGGATGTCGCCGTGTGACGCCGGGAGTCCGGCCAGGAAGTGCTCGGCACCGGCGACCTCGTCGCTCGTGAGGCCCGCCGCCGACTCCGGACGCACCAGGTGGAAGGGGGTGCTCTGCTCGCGGGCCCAGTCGTAGGCGTCCTCGTGGAGGTTGTCGTCGATCCACACCACGGCGTCGATCGCGCCGCGCTCGGCGGCCGCCTCCAGCCACACCGCGACGGGCTGGAGCTTGCCCGTCCGGCCCGGGAACCGCGGGTCGCGCGGGAGGCCGCCGTCGAAGACGATCGCCTCCGTACCCGCCGGCAGCCCGAGGTCCTGGGCGAGGACCCGCGTCAAGCGCGGCGGCCAGGTCGTGGCCCACACGATCGTGCCGACCGCGGCCAGGCGGGCGACGAGCGCCGCCCGCTCCGGCTCGAGCTCCAGGCGGTGCGAGCCCGAGGCGCGATCGCTGCGGACGGAGGGGTTCAGGACGCCGTCGACGTCGAGCAGGATCAGGGCGGCCATGCCTGTCACCGTAGCGGCGGCGGGGCGGATCGCGCGAGGAGCGCTAGCGTGACGGGATGCCTCCGTCCCTCCTGCTGCCGGGAGGCCGCACAGCCTTTCTGGGGCCGGATCCCGTGCGGCCGGAGGCGCTGCTGCTCACGGTCGACGGCGCGGAGCAGTCGCTGATCGATCCGGGCGATCCCCGGGCTCTGCACCTCGAGTACCTCGCGCGCCTCGGCGCGGTGGTCGACGCCGCCGCCCCGCCCGGCGAGCCGCTGCGCGTGCTGCACCTCGGAGCCGGAGCCCTGGCCCTGGCCCGGTACGTCGCCGCGACCCGGCCGGGCTCCGAGCAGCTCGCGGTGGAGAGCGCGGCGGGACTCGTGGAGTTCGTGCTCGAGCACGCGCCGCTCCCCCGCGGCGCGCGCGTCCGGTTCCTCACGGCCGACGCCGCAGGGCCCCTGCCGCCCTGGAGCGCCGACCTCGTCGTGCTCGACGTCTACGACGGGGACGAGATCCCGGAGGCGTTCTACCGCGCGTCCGTCCTCGCTCCGCTCGCCGCCCGCGTCGGCGCCGACGGGCTCCTCGCGGTCAACGTCGCCGACGACGCCGACCACCGGAGGCTGGACCGCCTGCGCGGGGTCGTCCGGGAGCTGCTCCCGGTCACCGCAGCGGTCGGATCGACGGCCTTCGTCGAGGGGCGCACCGGCGGGAACGCGATCCTGCTCGCCTCAGGCTCGGCGCTCGCCGACCACGTCGCCGGCCGCCTGCTGCGCGCCGGCCCGCACCCGGTCTCCGCCGCGGCGGATGGCGACGTCGTGGTCGCCGAGGTGGCGGTAGAAGTCGACCCGTGAGTCGAGAGTGACGCCGGTCTCGAGGTACTTGGCGCGGATCCGCTTGATGTAGGTGCGGACGGTGTGCTCGGCGACGCTGAGGTCGACCGCGACGGTGCGGACCGCGGCACCCGCTCCGTAGGCGCGCATCACACGGCTCTCCTGGGGGCTCAGCACCGGGCGGCGCTCCTCGCGCCCGTGCACGAGCCGGTGGCGGGCGGTGTCCGAGATCCAGGTCCGGCCGGAGGCGACCGAGACGACCGCCGCGGCGAGCTCGCTGGGGTCGTCGCCCTTCCAGACGTAGGCCGCTCTCTCCCGTCGCAGCACGGCCCGCACCGGCTCCAGCGAGTCGGAGGAGGAGAGCACGACGAGGCCGACGGTCCGGGTAGCCGCACGCTCGAGGGTGTCGGCCACCTCCTCGCCGGGCACGCCGTCCAGGTCGAGGACCGCGATGCGGTCGACGCCCTCCTCGTCGTGCGAGAACTGCGGCAGAAGCTGCGCGAGCAGCGCCTGCAGCGCGGCACGCTCGATCGCTGGTCCGTCGACGACGGCCAGCGTGAACCGATCGAATCCGGTCACGGGGGTCCCCTAGCAGGGGCAGGTTCGGGTCCGCCCCGGCTGCACCGTAGCGGTCCGCGACGTCGTCGTGCACGTGATGGGACATTCCGTCTCAGTGGGAGGACGCCCCAGAGCACTCCGGATCGGCTCACGGAGCGCGTGGAGGACCACCCGCGGCACCGTCTCCGGCTAGTGTCCCTCTCCATGGACGACAGCGCAGAGGGCTCCCGGCGGGCCCGGAGGATCCCCGCGGAGCAGGTCCGCAGCCGCATGATCGCCACGGCGCGCGACGTCGTCTCGAACCACGGCCTCACGGTGAGCTTCGCGCACCTGCCCATGGAGGAGTACATCCGCCTGGCCGGCGTGCCGCGCAGCTCCGTCTACCGGATCTGGAGCACGCGCGAGGAGTTCGTGGCCGACCTGGTCGGCGAGGTCTTCGTGCGGGACCGGTACGCGGAGGGCGCCGATCCCGAGGCCCAGCAGGAGATGCGCGAGGTCTACGAGCGCTCCACCGATCTGCTCTCCACGGCCGCCGGCCGCCGCCGGGTCGCCTGGGAGACCATCCGCATCGGCGCGCGGGCCAATGCCGAGTCGCTCCGCCGCTCCGCCGACTGGTCCTCGTACAACGCGCTGCTCGCCTGCACTTTCTCGATGGAGGAGGGGCCTGCACGCGACGCCGTGCGCGCCACGGCGAAGCGGATCGAGGGCATGCTCACGCGCCGGATGCGCGACTTCTACGAGGAGACGCTGCAGGTCTTCGGCGGGACGATGCGCCCGGGATTCACGACGCTCCAGCTCGCCCACCTCACCGCGATCGTGATCGACGGGCTCGCCCACCGCGGCCGGCTCCTCGACGACGACCTCGACGCTCCGGTAACCGCCCCCGGCCTCGACGGCGAGCCGGTCGAGTGGACCCTGGCGGCCTGGACGATCCGCTCGATCGTCGACGGGATGCTGGAGCCGGTCGCGGAGGACTGAGCGGACCCCGCGACCCGGATCACTCGTCCGGTTCGGTGAACCCGTCGATCAGCAGCAGCACCGACACCACCGCCAGTGACGGCCCCTCGGGATCGGCCGGGTCGAGCGGGCCGGTCACCAGCTCCGGTGCCGCGATCCGCGCGATGCACAGCCCCTCGATCAGGGCCGAGACGGCGGAGGCGAGAGCGGCGGAGCCGCGGTCCGGGCGCAGCCGGAGCCCCGCCTCGGCGAGGGTGTGCTCGTAGTACTTCGCCATGTTGTCGATGAAGTGCAGCTGGCGGGCGCGCAGAGCGGATCCGATGGCGGTCCGCGCCGGCTCTTCGTGCGAGCCCACCGCGCCGGCGAGAGCGATGAAGTTGCGCCAGTGCTGCGACGAGAAGACGTTGTCGACGTTCGCATCGACGGCGACCCGGACGGAGGCGATCAGGGCCTCGCGGCGCTGCGCCGGGGTCGGCTCGGGGTCGAGGCTGTGGTGGAGGTGGGAGTTCCCGGCCCGCAGGGACGGCTGGTCGAGGCGGGTGGCGAGGACCCGCTCCGGGATCGCGGCGATCAGCTCGTCGTAGAACGCCTGGCGAGTGGGCCAGATCCGGTACACGGTGCTGCGCGGAACACCCGCCGAGCGGATGACGTCCTCGAGGGGCAGGTGGGCGACTCCGACGCGCAGGCCCTCGGCGCGGACGACCGCGAGAGCGGCGTCCAGCAGGCGGGTGCGGACCTGCTCGCGGGTCAGGCGGGGAGGACGCGCCGGCTCCTCCGCATCGAGGGGGTCGTCGCTCATCAGGCCTCCGGCGCCGGGATGCACGGAGGAGCCTCCGACATCTACTGTCCAGCCGAGCGTACCCGGAGGGAGCGCGGAACGTGAGAGGAGATCGGAGACGGGCGCGGCCCGCGCATGCGGCTCGGGTGCCGCGCGGGCCGCGCTGCCTGTCCCCCAGGCGGCCTCCCCATGGGCCGGTCCGACCGTATGCTTCCCGACAGACGTCCGTCAACTGACGCGACATGGTGTCTCCTCGGCGGTGTCCGCCGACCGGTCACGAGGACCGCCTCCGGGACTCCTCCGCCGCCGGGAGCGCCCTCGCCGCGGTCTGCGCTCGAGAGGCGTGCGGAGCGGACAGCTCGCCCGCGACGACGTCCGACACGACGCCGGTGGCGTGCTCGACGAGGTCGACGTTCCGGGTCAGCCGCGCGTGGTGGCACGGGCTCGCGTCGACGTCGACCACGAGCTTCGCGAAGCGCAGAGCGTCGCCGAGCCGCGCGAACGGCGAGAGCTCGGCGACGAGGGACGGCACGTCAGCTGCGGCGAGGTAGGTGTAGCGGCAGGTCGAGACCACGTAGTCGTCGACTCCGGCCGTCGCCGATCCGGTCGCGACCATGATGTCGCCGAGGTCGACCGGGGCGCTGGCCAGGCCGAGCGCCACCGCGGCGGTCACCTGGATGTCACCCACCAGCGCCGTCACGTGGACACCGGCGGGCCAGGGCGGCAGGGAGCCGAGCTCGGTCGACCCCGTCCGCAGTCCCTTGCCCGCCGCCGAGGCGAGGGCGTCGATCATCGGCACTCCCGTGCACTCCCCCGCGTGCTCGGCGTCCTCCGAGACGGCGTCCCCGCAGGAGGCGAGCATCGCCGAGACGCTCAGCCGGCTCTGCGGGTCCAGTCCTGCGATCACCGCGGGGCTGACCTGACCGGAGTCGTCGACCATCCGTCCGAGGCGCTCCGCGACGTCGGATCCCGTGTTCGGGGTGCCGAAGGTGAGGACGGACGAGACCATCGAGGCGACGGCGGTCCCGTCGACCGAGCCGCTCAGCGCCTGGCGGGCGGCGAGCCCTCCCATCGAGTGCGCGACGACGACGGCGCGGTGCCCGGTCGCGGAGACGAGGCAGGCGATCGAGGAGGCGAGCGCGTCGCTGATCCCCGGGTCGGTGACCCAGCGCGCAGCGAGCCGGCGGTAGTCGAAGGTGTAGACCGCGGCGCCGTCGATCTGCTGCAGTCGGCCGAGGAGGGACGGCTCGGGAGCGTCGAGCGGAGCGGTCGCCGACTCCGACGACACCATGTCGACGAGATGGGAGAAGGCCCCTGTGCGGTCGGCGTCGTGCGTCGCCGTGCCCAGCCAGCCGTGCAGCATCACGATGGGGACCAGGGCGGCGGCGGAGCGCGGCCGGACGTCGTCGCCCGTGAGCACGGGAGCCAGCTCCGCGACGCCGCAGGACGAGGGTGCGACCGCCTCTGCCGCCTCCGCCCGCCCCGCGGGCACCACGACGACGCCGACCACCACGAGCAGTGCGGCCAGCACGACGATCACGAGTCTCATCCGCGCGTTTCCTCACGTGCCGCGACCAGGACGGGGAACGGGTACAGGCTCGACCCGACGAGCACCCATCGAGTCAATCACCCCGCTCCTGCGGGGAAGGCCGCTCGTCGCGAACGGGCGGCCCCCCGTGCGGGTGACCGCGGGTCGGGGACGACGAAGGCCCCGCCGGTGTCCCGACGGGGCCTTCGATCGTTCAGCTCACCTGGATCAGCTGTAGTTGCCCGGCTCGTAGCCGTCGCTCGAGAACGAGTCGAAGTCGACGAACGAGAGGTCGGCGTCGCTGAACGCGGCGTCGTCGGCGAAGATGCGGTTGGGGTACCGCTCGGCCTTCGCCTCCTCGGTCGCCTCGACCGACACGTTCCGGTACTTGGGCAGACCGGTTCCCGCCGGGATCAGCTTTCCGATGATCACGTTCTCCTTCAGGCCCATCAGCGGGTCGCGCTTGCCCTCCATGGCCGCCTGCGTCAGGACGCGGGTGGTCTCCTGGAAGGACGCGGCCGACAGCCACGACTCGGTCGCGAGCGAGGCCTTGGTGATGCCCATGACCTCCTGGCGGGCGGACGCGGTCCGCTTGCCCTCGGTCAGAGCCGCACGGTTGACCTCGCTGTAGCGCGAGCGGTCGACGAGCTCGCCCGGCAGCAGCTCCGTGTCGCCGTGGTCGACCACGGTGACCTTGCGGAGCATCTGACGCACGATGACCTCGATGTGCTTGTCGTGGATCGGCACACCCTGCGAGCGGTAGACGCCCTGGACGCCGCCCACCAGGTGCTTCTGGACCTCGCGGACGCCCAGCACGCGCAGGACCTCCTTGGGGTCGACCGTTCCGACGTGCAGCTGCTGCCCGAGCTCGACGTGCTGGCCGTCCTCGATGAGGAGCTGCGAGCGCTTGAGCACCGGGTAGATGACCGCCTCGTCGCCGTTGTCCGGCTGGAGGATGACGCGGCGGGCACGGTCGGTGTCCTCGATGGTGATCCGGCCGGCGGCCTCCGCGATCGGCGACGCGCCCTTGGGGGTGCGGGCCTCGAAGAGCTCCTGCACGCGGGGAAGACCCTGCGTGATGTCGTCGGCCGAGGCCGATCCACCGGTGTGGAAGGTGCGCATCGTGAGCTGCGTGCCGGGCTCGCCGATCGACTGGGCCGCGATGATGCCGACGGCCTCTCCGATGTCGACGAGCTTGCCGGTGGCGAGCGAGCGGCCGTAGCAGGCCGCGCAGACGCCGACGGCGGACTCGCAGGTCAGGACGGAGCGCACCTTGATGTGGCGCACGCCCGCTCCGACCAGCTTCTCGATGAGCACGTCGCCCACGTCCTCGCCGGCCTCGGCGACGAGCTCGCCGGCCTCGTTCGACGCCGGGGTGGCGAGCGAACGGGCGTAGACGGAGTTCTCGACGTTGGAGTCCTTGATCCAGGCGCCGGTGGCGTCCTGGAGCATGATCGGCAGGTCGAGGCCCTTCGAGGTGCCGCAGTCCTCCTCGCGGATGATGACGTCCTGCGAGACGTCGACGAGTCGACGCGTCAGGTAGCCCGAGTCCGCGGTGCGGAGCGCGGTGTCGGCCAGGCCCTTGCGGGCACCGTGCGTGGCGATGAAGTACTCGGCGACCGACAGGCCCTCGCGGTACGAGGAGATGATCGGTCGGGCGATGATCTCGCCCTTCGGGTTGTTCACCAGGCCTCGCATGCCGGCGATGTTGCGCACCTGCAGCCAGTTGCCGCGGGCACCGGAGGTGACCATGCGGTTGATGGTGTTGTCCGTCGGGAAGTTCGCGCGCATGGCCTTGGCGACCTCGTCGGTCGCCTCGGTCCAGATCTTCACGAGCTCCTGGCGGCGCTCGGCCTGAGTGGTCAGACCCTTGTCGTACTCGGACTCGACCTTCGCGGCCTTCTTCTCGTAGCCCGCGATGATCTCGGGCTTCGACGGAGGCGTGAGGATGTCGGACAGCGCCACGGTGACACCCGAGCGGGTGGCCCAGTAGAAGCCGGCGTCCTTGATCCGGTCGAGGGAGGCGGCGACCTCCACCTTCGGGTAGCGCTCCGCGAGGTCGTTGACGATCCCGGAGATGGTCGTCTTGTCGGCGACCTGCTCGAAGTAGGGGTAGTCGACCGGCAGCGCCTCGTTGAAGAGGGCGCGGCCGAGCGTGGTCTCGAGGAGGACCGGCGCGGTGACCTTGCCGTTCTCGTCGATCTCGACGCCCTCGGGTGCCTGACCCTGCGCGAAGTACACGTCCGACATGCGGATCCTGACCTTCGAGTTCAGGTGCAGCGAGCCCTGGTCCTTCGCGAGGATCGCCTCCGAGACGGAGGAGAACGCGCGGCCCTCGCCGGCGGCGCCCTCGCGGATCGTCGTCAGGTGGTGGAGGCCGATGATCATGTCCTGCGTGGGCAGGGTGACCGGACGGCCGTCCGAGGGCTTGAGGATGTTGTTCGACGCGAGCATCAGGATGCGCGCCTCGGCCTGGGCCTCGACGGACAGCGGCAGGTGGACGGCCATCTGGTCGCCGTCGAAGTCCGCGTTGAACGCGGCGCAGACGAGCGGGTGCAGCTGGATCGCCTTGCCCTCGACCAGCTGGGGCTCGAAGGCCTGGATGCCGAGACGGTGCAGCGTGGGCGCGCGGTTCAGCAGGACGGGGCGCTCGCGGATGATCTCCTCGAGCACGTCCCACACCTGCGGGCGCGAGCGCTCCACCATGCGCTTGGCGGCCTTGATGTTCTGCGCGTGCGACAGGTCGATCAGGCGCTTGATCACGAACGGCTTGAACAGCTCCAGCGCCATCTGCTTGGGCAGACCGCACTGGTGCAGCTTGAGCTGCGGGCCGACGATGATGACCGAGCGGCCCGAGTAGTCGACGCGCTTGCCCAGCAGGTTCTGGCGGAAGCGACCCTGCTTTCCCTTGAGCATGTCGCTCAGGGACTTCAGGGCGCGGTTGCCGGTTCCGGTGACGGGGCGGCCGCGGCGGCCGTTGTCGAAGAGGGCGTCGACCGCCTCCTGGAGCATGCGCTTCTCGTTGTTCACGATGATCTCGGGGGCACCGAGGTCGAGCAGGCGGCGGAGTCGGTTGTTGCGGTTGATCACGCGACGGTAGAGGTCGTTCAGGTCGCTGGTCGCGAACCGGCCTCCGTCGAGCTGCACCATCGGGCGCAGCTCCGGCGGGATGACCGGGACGACGTCGAGGACCATCGCGGCCGGCGAGTTGCCTGTGGCGAGGAACGAGTTGACGACGCGCAGGCGCTTGATGGCGCGGATCTTCTTCTGACCCTTGCCCTCGGCGATCTGCAGGTGCAGCGTCTCGGCCTCGGCCTGGAGGTCGAACTGCTCGAGGCGCTTCTTGATCGCCTCGGCGCCCATGTAGGCCTCGAAGTAGACGCCGTACCGGTCGACGAGCTCGTTGAAGACCGCGTCCTCGGGCTTGAGGTCGCCGACCTTGAGGGTGCGGAACTGCTCCCACACGCTCTCGAGCCGCGCGATGTCCTCGTCGAAGGACTTGCGGATCTGGCCCATCTCCTTCTCGGCGCCGTCCTTGGTGCGGCGCTTCTGGTCGCTCTTGGCGCCCTCCGCCTCCAGGGCGGCGAGGTCGGTCTCCAGGCGCGCCAGGCGGTCCGCGATGCGGGAGTCGCGCTGGTCCGAGAGGGTCTTGATCTCGAGCCGGAGCTCGTTCTCGAGCCCGGGCATGTCGGCGTGACGGCCGTCGTCGTCCACGTCGATGATCATGTACGCCGCGAAGTAGATGACCTTCTCGAGGTCCTTCGGCGCCATGTCCAGCAGGTATCCGAGGCGCGAGGGGACGCCCTTGAAGTACCAGATGTGGGTGACGGGGGCGGCGAGCTCGATGTGGCCCATCCGCTCGCGGCGGACCGAGGACTTGGTGACCTCGACGCCGCAGCGCTCGCAGACGATGCCCTTGAAGCGGACTCGCTTGTACTTGCCGCAGGAGCACTCCCAGTCGCGAGAGGGTCCGAAGATCTGCTCGCCGAACAGGCCGTCCTTCTCGGGCTTCAGGGTGCGGTAGTTGATGGTCTCGGGCTTCTTCACTTCACCGTGCGACCAGCGACGGATGTCATCGGCCGTTGCGAGGCCGATGCGCAGCTCATCGAAAGTGGTTACGTCGAGCAATGTTTTCTCCTTGTCGGAAAACAGGGTGTCTCGTCAGAGACGGGAGGTCGTCAGATGCTGGCGCGGATCAGATGTCGTCGACGGAGGACGACTCGAACCGGGAGGAGATGTTGATGCCGAGCTCTTCCGCGGCGCGGTAGACCTCGTCATCGGTGTCGCGCAGGCTGACCGCGGTGCCGTCGGCCGAGAGGACCTCGACGTTCAGGCACAGGGACTGCATCTCCTTGATGAGGACCTTGAAGGACTCCGGGATGCCGGGCTCCTGGATGTTCTCGCCCTTGACGATGGCCTCGTACACCTTCACGCGGCCGAGGATGTCGTCCGACTTGATGGTGAGGAGCTCCTGGAGGGCGTAGGCGGCGCCGTAGGCCTCGAGGGCCCACACCTCCATCTCGCCGAAGCGCTGGCCGCCGAACTGCGCCTTACCACCGAGCGGCTGCTGGGTGATCATCGAGTACGGGCCCGTCGAGCGCGCGTGGATCTTGTCATCGACGAGGTGGTGCAGCTTCAGGATGTACATGTAGCCGACCGAGACCGGGTCCGGGAAGGGCTCCCCGGAGCGGCCGTCGAACAGCTGCGTCTTGCCGGACGAGCCGATCAGGCGCTCTCCGTCGCGGGTCGGGGTGGTGGAGTCGAGGAGCCCTGCGAGCTCCTCCTCCGCCGCGCCGTCGAAGACGGGGGTCGCGACCTTGGTGCCGGGCGCCGCCTCACGGGCGTGCTCGGGCAGGCGCGCGGCCCACTCCGGCTGGCCCTCGACCTTCCAGCCCTGCTTCGCGATCCAGCCGAGGTGGATCTCGAGGACCTGGCCGAAGTTCATGCGGCCGGGGACGCCGAGCGGGTTGAGGACGATGTCGACCGGGGTGCCGTCGGCGAGGAACGGCATGTCCTCGACCGGCAGGATCTTCGAGATGACGCCCTTGTTGCCGTGGCGGCCGGCGAGCTTGTCGCCCTCGGTGATCTTGCGCTTCTGGGCGATGTAGACGACCACGCGCTGGTTGACGCCCGAGCCGAGCTCGTCGTCGCCGTCCTGCGCGTCGAACACCTTGACGCCGATGATCGTGCCCTGCTCGCCGTGGGGCACCTTCAGCGACGTGTCGCGGACCTCGCGGCTCTTCTCGTTGAAGATCGCGCGGAGCAGGCGCTCCTCGGCCGAGAGCTCGGTCTCGCCCTTGGGCGTGACCTTGCCGACGAGGATGTCGCCGGGGCGGACCTCGGCGCCGATGCGGATGATGCCGCGCTCGTCCAGGTCGGCCAGGAGCTCCGGGCTGACGTTGGGGAGGTCGCGGGTGATCTCCTCCTTGCCGAGCTTGGTGTCGCGGGCGTCGACCTCGTACTCCTCGATGTGGATCGAGGAGAGGACGTCGTCCTTCACCAGGTTCTGGCTGAGGATGATCGCGTCCTCGAAGTTGTGGCCCTCCCACGGCATGAACGCGACGAGCAGGTTCTTGCCCAGCGCGAGCTCGCCGTTCTCGGTGGCGGGGCCGTCGGCGACGACCTCGCCGACCTCGATGCGCTCGCCGGCCGAGACGACCACGCGGTTGTTGTACGAGGTGCCCTGGTTGGAGCGGTCGAACTTGCGGAGGAAGTAGGTCTGCGTGCCGCCCTCGTCCAGCTGGACGGTGACGGAGTCGGCGGAGACCTCCTGGACGACACCGGCCTTGTCGGCGGTGATGACGTCGCCGGCGTCGATGGCCGCGAAGCCCTCCATGCCGGTTCCGACGACGGGCGACTCGCTGCGCAGCAGCGGGACGGCCTGACGCTGCATGTTCGCGCCCATGAGCGCGCGGTTCGCGTCGTCGTGCTCGAGGAACGGGATCAGCGAGGTCGCGACCGAGACCATCTGGCGCGGCGAGACGTCCATGTAGTGGACGCGCTCGGCGTCGACGAGCTCGACCTCTCCGCCCTTGGGGCGGACCAGGACCTTGCCCTCCGCGAAGCGGAAGTCCTTCGTGAGGGGGGCGTTCGCCTGGGCGACCAGGTACTCGTCCTCCTCGGACGCGGTGAGGTAGTCGATCTGCGAGGTGACGGTGCCGTCGACGACCTTGCGGTACGGGGTCTCGATGAAGCCGAACGAGTTGATGCGCGCGAAGGACGCGAGCGATCCGATCAGGCCGATGTTCGGGCCTTCCGGGGTCTCGATCGGGCACATGCGGCCGTAGTGCGAGGGGTGGACGTCGCGGACCTCGACGCCGGCGCGCTCGCGGGAGAGTCCGCCGGGGCCGAGCGCCGACAGGCGGCGCTTGTGGGTCAGACCCGCGAGCGGGTTGTTCTGGTCCATGAACTGCGACAGCTGGCTGGTCCCGAAGAACTCCTTGATCGCGGCGACGACGGGGCGCACGTTGATCAGGGTCTGCGGGGTGATCGCCTCGATGTCCTGCGTGGTCATGCGCTCGCGGACGACGCGCTCCATGCGGGACAGTCCGGTGCGGACCTGGTTCTGGATCAGCTCGCCGACCGCGCGGATTCGGCGGTTGCCGAAGTGGTCGATGTCGTCGACGTCGAGACGCAGCTCGACCGACTCGCCGTCGCGCACGCCGGGGAGGGCGGTGCGGCCGTCGTGCAGGGCGACCAGGTACTTGATGGTCGCGATGATGTCCTCGACCGTGAGCACCGAGTCGGACAGCGCCTTGTCGATGCCGAGCTTGCGGTTGATCTTGTAGCGGCCGACCTTCGCGAGGTCGTAGCGCTTGGAGTTGAAGTAGAAGTTGTCCAGCAGCGCGCGGGCGGCCTCGGCGGCGACCTGCTCGCCCGGACGGAGCTTGCGGTAGATGTCGCGGAGGGCGTCCTCCTTGGTGAGGATGTTGTCCTTCTCGAGGGTCAGCTCGATCGACTCGTAGCCGGCGAACTGCTCGAGGATCTCCTCGCTCGTCAGGCCGAGGGCCTTGAGGAACACGGTGACCGACTGCTTGCGCTTGCGGTCGATGCGCACGCCGACCTGGTCGCGCTTGTCGATCTCGAACTCGAGCCAGGCGCCGCGGCTCGGGATGACGCGGGCGGAGTAGATGTCCTTGTCGGACGTCTTCTCCTGCTGGCGCTCGAAGTAGACGCCGGGGCTGCGCACGAGCTGGGACACGACGACACGCTCGGTGCCGTTGATGATGAACGTGCCCTTCTCGGTCATCAGCGGGAAGTCGCCCATGAAGACCGTCTGGGTCTTGATCTCACCCGTGAGGTGGTTCATGAACTCGGCCTCGACGTACAGCGGAGCGGCGTAGGTCTTGCCGCGCTCCTTGCACTCCTCGATCGTGTACTTCTCGGGCTCGAGGTACGGGTTCGTGAAGCTCAGCTGCATCGTCTCGCTGAGGTCCTCGATCGGGGAGATCTCCTCGAAGATCTCGTCGAGGCCGGAGTTGGCGGGGAGGTCCTCCCGGCCGGCGGCCTTCGCCTCGGCGACGCGGGTCTTCCACGCCTCCGAGCCGACGAGCCAGTCGAAGCTCTCGGTCTGCAGCGCGAGCAGATCCGGAACGGTCAGGGTGTCGCTGATCTTGGCGAACGAGAGACGCGAAGCTCCGCGTCCGTTCTTGGGTGAGGTGGTGGTCGCGGTGGACGCAGCAGCCAAGGAAGGAACCTCCGTAGACCCTCGCGGGTCTCAATCTGTGGGATGTGTGGAGTGGGCTCCCGCCGGACGGGCCGCCACCCCTGCCCGCACGCCGTGCGGACCGAGGCGACTCGGTCTTGGGGGCGGCGCTAGAGTGTAGCAACGGCATCCACCATCTGATGCCGGGTTCCGGTGACCTGCCGACCGCGATATGAGGGCATGGGTACTCGGGAGCGCAAAGTACGAATATAGCCGCATCGCGCCACGCCGCGCAAGTGCGGATGCTTGCGTCGCCCCGCGGGGTCCGGTATACGAGGCCACGGCCTCCCGGATCGATCCGACCGGGCCGGGCGCGGAGCCCCGCCGTCCCGCCGCCGCGGCAGACTGGTCGGATGCAGGAACGCACCGGCCGCCGACGCGGAGACGACTCCGAGCACCCCCGCGCCGTGCTCGCCAGCGGGTACACCGCGCGGATCGAGCCCGACCGCCACTCGCCCGAGGCGGCGACCCTGGTCGTCGACGGCACTCCGCAGTCGCACGTCGACCTCGCGGATCCGACGCACCTCTCGTTCGAGTACGTCCGCCGGATCGGCCACGCGATCGACCTCGTCGCCCCCGAGGGCGAGAGCGTCACGGCGCTCCACCTGGGCGCCGGAGCGCTGACCCTCCCCCGCTACGTCGCCGCGACCCGGCCGGGCTCGCGCCAGCAGGTCGTCGAGATCGAGGGCGCTCTGGTCGAGTTGGTGCGCGAGGCGCTCCCGCTCCCCCGCGGGGCGCAGATCCGCATCCGCCAGGGCGACGCCCGCGAGGTGCTCGGCAAGCTGCCGCCCGGGCTGCGCGGCACGGTCGACGTGGTCGTCGTCGACATCTTCTCGGGCGCGCGCACTCCCGCGCACGTGACCAGCGCCGAGTTCTACGGGGCGATCGCGCCGCTGCTCGCCCCCGGCGGCCTGGTCGCGGTGAACGTGGCCGACGGCGGCGCGCTCGCCTTCGCCCGCGCCCAGGCCGCGACGCTCGCCTCCGTCTTCGCGCACACCGCGATCATGACCGACACCCAGATGCTCAAGGCCAAGCGCTTCGGGAACGTGGTGATGCTCGCCTCGGCCGATCCGCTGCCGCTCGACGGCCTGCCGCGGCGCCTCGCCTCCGACCCCGCGCCCTCCAAGCTGGTGCAGGGGCGGGAGCTCGAGAACTTCATCGCCGGCGCCCTCGTCGTCACGGACGAGACCGCCACCCCGTCGCCGCTGCCGGCGCGGAGCATCTTCCAGGTGCGACGGGGCTGACCCGGGCCGCGCGTCGGGGCGCCGTCCGGGGACCCGCCGGTACACTCGACGCCGGGGTCAGCGACCCCGACCGTCCTCTCGTCCGCCGCGCGCGACGATCCGGATCCGCACTCCACGAGGAAGCATCGCCCTGAGCATCATCATCCGCCACGACCCCGCGACCCTCCACGAGGAGATCGACGTCGACGCCGCCCAGGAGCGCCTGGAGGAGATCGGCGCGCTGCGCAGCCTCGCCGCGCTCACCGAGAAGGCGGAGCTGCTGCGCCTGCTCGGGCGCGTCGACGAGGCGTGGGACCTCGCGAACGAGGCCGTCCGCCGCACCCGCTTCTCCGGCGACCGCGCCGAGCTGCTCACCGCCCGCGTCCGCCGCGCCCGCCTCATGCAGCTGCGGGGCCGCACCGACGAGGCCCTCTCGGAGCTCGCGCTCTGCGTCGAGGAGGCCCGCACGCACGAGTGGCACCTCGAGCACTCCTTCGCGCTCAAGCACCGCGGCCTCACCTTCTTCGAGCTGGGCGAGTACGGTCGGGCGATGCGCGACTTCGACGCCGCGACCGCCCTCGGCGAGCGCGTCGGGGTCCCCGAGGAGGAGCTCGAGGTCGCCCGCCTGGGCTACGCCGCCGCCTCCGAGTTCCAGGACGGGACCGACCGCGAAGCCCGCACCGACGGCACCGCCCGCGGCCGCCGCCGCGCCGACGGCGACGAGTCCTAGGCAGCGCCACCGGTGGCCGACCTCGAGGACGTGGCCCGCTGGGCCGACGCGCTGATCGAGGAGCACCTCGACCCCTCCTGGTCCTTCGCGCTCGACCACGCGCGCACCCGCGGCGGCGCCTGCCACTGGACGCGCCGCCGGATCACGGTCTCGCGCCACCTCGCCGCCCGCTGGAGCGACGAGGAGGTCCGGCAGACCCTCCTGCACGAGGTCGCTCACGCGCTCGCGGGGCCCGACGCCGGGCACGGACCGCAGTGGCGGCGGATCGCGGCGCGGCTCGGCTACACGGGATCGCGCACCCACAGCAACCCGACCGCGGACGAGCTCGCACCGTGGGTCGGCACCTGCCCGGGCGGACACCTCTTCTACCGCCATCGCCGGCCCACCCGGCCCCTGGCCTGCGGCCGCTGCGCGCGCCGGTTCGAGCCCGCGAACGCGATCCAGTGGCGGCGCCGACCGGTCCCGGCGCCGTGACCCCGGACGAGGCCCCGCACGGCGGGCGCACGCCGGTCACCGGGCAGTGGCTCCCCGAGGCCGACGGCCGGCGCTGGTGGTTCGACTCCGGGAGCCTCGCACTCGACTTCGCCACGACCGGAGCACTGCCTCCGGGAGCGGCCGAGCACCTCGACTCCGACGCCGCCCTGGCCGCCTGGCTCGCCGAGCGCTTCGAGGCGGTCGTCCCCGAGAGCCGGGACGCACGCCTCGACGACGCGCTGATGCTCCGAGGCGCTATCGCCCGGCTGGCCGTCGCGGCCGAGGCGGGCACCGCGCTCGACCCGCGCGACGTCGACGTGGTCAACCTGGTCGCGGCGATGCCCGACATCCCACCGGTGCTGGGCGGAGGGTCGCGGCAGGCAGGACGGCTCCATGCGGCGGGCAGGCAGGCGCTCGCGTCCATCGCCCGGGAGGCCGTGGGGCTGCTGGGCCCGGCCGTGGCCGGACGGCTGAGGCGCTGCGCGGATCCGGAGTGCCGGATGCTCTACCTCGACACGTCCCGCGCCGGCTCGCGCCGCTGGTGCTCGATGCAGCGCTGCGGGAACCGGTCGAAGGTCCGGGCGTACCGGGCGCGCGCCGCCGCCCCGCGCGGCTGACGCACCGCCGCGGCACCGGGAGCGGCACCGCGGCGGGACGGGTCAGTCGGAGACGCGGACCGAGCGGTCGAAGGCGACGTAGCCCGAGAAGTCCTTGCCGACGCGGTCGAACGCCGTCGGGTAGGGGTGCGGGTACGACCAGGCCTTGTCCTTCTGCAGGCCGTCGCCGGTCTGCACCGAGAAGTACTGGCACTCGCCCTTCCACGGGCAGGTGTAGGGCGTGGGGCTCTCGACGAGCACGCCCTCGGCGATGCTCGACGGCGGGAAGTACCAGTTGCCCTCGATCGAGATCAGGTCGGAGTCGGGGGCGTCGGCGAGGACGACGTCGTTGAGGACGGCTTTCATGCGGGCCAGCTTTCGGTCGGGGCGGGGGGGGGCGG
>NZ_PSUE01000028.1:0-43345 GCF_002931645.1 Rathayibacter sp. AY2B5
CGGGGAGTGGGACCTTTCGGGAGGGGGCGGGTCAGTGGGTGAGACCGTAGTGCAGCGTGGGGTCGAGGTGTTCGATGTCGACGAGGCGGTTGTACTTCGCGACCCTCTCGCCGCGCGCGGGGGCGCCGGATTTGATCTGCCCGACTCCGGTTCCCACCGAGAGGTCGGCGATGAAGGTGTCGAGGGTCTCGCCGGAGCGGTGGGAGACCATGCAGCGCATGCCGGCGTCGTGCGCGGCCGCGATCGCGTCGAGGGTGCCGGTGATGGTGCCGATCTGATTGGGCTTGATGAGTGCGGCGTTGGAGTAGCCGTTGCGGGCTCCGTCGCGGATGCGGTCGGCGTCGGTGACGTAGAGGTCGTCTCCCACGAGCTGCACCCGGTCGCTGATGGCGTGGGCGAGGAGGGCCCAGCCCTCGTGGTCGTCCTCGGCGAAGCCGTCCTCGATGCTGCGGATCGGGTAGTCGGCGATCAGCTTCTCGTAGTAGCGGGCGAGTGCGTCGCGGTCGAGATCGGTGCCGGCGACGGTGTAGTGGCCGTCGCCGTGGAAGAAGCCGTTCGCGGCGGGATCCATCGCGATCGCGATGTCACCGGTGCCGGGCTGGTATCCGGCGTCGGTGATCGCTGCGACGAGGAGGTCCAGGGCGTCTTCGGGCCGGTCGATGGGGGGCGCGAAGCCGCCCTCGTCGCCGAGCCCGGAGGTGCCGTAGGCGGTGCGGACGCGGGCGGCGAGGGCGTGATAGATCTCGGCGCCGACCTGCACGGCCTCCTCCTCGGTGCCGGCGGAGACGGGGGCGATCATGAACTCTTGGAAGTCGAGGCCGTTCGCGGCGTGCGCGCCACCGTTGATGACGTTGAAGTGCGGGACGGGCAGGGAGGCGGTCGCCCCGGTGTGATCGGCGATCCACCGGTGAAGGGGCAGGCCGGTGCGCGCGGCGAAGGCGCGGGCGGCCGCGATGGAGACGGCGACGACGGAGTTCGCTCCGAGGCGGGCGAGGTTCGCGGTTCCATCCAGTGCTCGCAGCGCTTCGTCGATCTCGCGAAGCGAAGTCCAGGAGTGATCGAGCAGGAGGGCGCGGATCTCGCCGTCGACGGCCGCGACAGCGGAGCGGACTCCGCGTCCGCCGAACGCGGGGCCGCCGTCGCGCAGCTCGACCGCTTCGAACGCGCCCGTCGAGGCGCCCGCGGGGGCGGAGGCGTCCAGGACGGTGTCGTCGTCCAGACGCAGGGTGACAGCGACGGTCGGGAAGCCGCGGGAGTCGAGGATCTGCCGTGCGGCGACGTCGGTGATGACCAGCGGCTGTCCGGCGGGGTGGGTGACGTACTCGCCCGTCCCGTGGATGCTGGTGCGGGTGTGGCTGATGTAGGCGTTCATCAGGTTCCTCCTTCGTGGGCGAGCGTGATCGCCGCCCGGTCGGCTCTTGCGGGGTCGAGGTAGCGTCCGCTCCTCGAGATCGGTGTCCCGGACGGCCCGGTGTCGTACAGGTACGGCTGACCCGTCGGGATGTTCAGATCGCGGACCGCGGCATCGCCGAGGTCCTCGAGAAGGGCGCGCAGCGCGCGCAGGGAGTTGCCGTGCCCGACGATGAGCACCGTCTCGCCCTCCTGGAGGGCGGGCAGGATGCGCTCCTCGAGGAGCGGCTGCAGTCGGTGGACGACGTCGCGCAACGACTCCGTCTCCGTCATCGCCTCGGCCGGCTGCCCACGGAACGCCGCGGACCTGTGCAGCTGCACGAAGGCGGCGGCGGACAGAGCAGGCGGGCGGACGTCCATCGACCGGCGCCACTCCAGGAAGGCGTCGGCCCCGTACCGGGCTTCGACGGCGCTTGTGGACAGGCCGGTGAGCGCTCCGTAGTTGCGCTCGTTCAGCCGCCACTGGGCCGCGACGATCCGCGGCCGCCCTGGAAGGGCGCCGGCGATGATCCGGGCCGATTCGGTGGAGCGCTGCAGGGTCGACGTGAGGATCAGATCGGGGTCGATCGATGCGTCCCTCAGTAGCGTCGCGGCCTGTCGCGCTTCGTCACGTCCGAGGTCGGTGAGGGGGACGTCGAGGACGCCGCAGAAGAGACCGTCGGCGTTGCCGGTGCTCTCACCGTGGCGCACGAGGACGAGCGGGGGATGCGCGGGCATGGGTCACCTACCTGGTCTCTGATCGAGAAGGTAGGAACCATCAGCCTCGGCGGCAGTTCGAGCTCACGCTCGGGCGGGATCCATCACCACTGCTGTCAGCCTACGCCCGCACCTCGGTCAGGACCAGGGCAGCGGCTCCGAATCATCGACCGGGGCGAGGGGGATCATGAGGGCCGGCCGGTGCTGACGGTGAGCGAGACGGGCGCCGACGGCACCGGAGAAGACCTCCTGCACGGTGCGACGCAGAGACGGCTCCTTCGTGCCGACAATGATCATGACCGCATCGACACGGTCCGCGAGCGTCGCCAGAGCGTGTGCAACGTCACCGGCCATCTGATGCGTCTGCCACGGGACACGGTCACCGACGATCCGGTCAGGCCGCTCGAGGATCGCAGGATCTGGAGCCAGTGGAGTGTCGCAGATGCACTGCGGGCGACACCGGCCCCTTCCCCAGGGTCCGGTCCCCGCCAGCTGCCCGCGCGTACACGTGCGGACGCTGCGGCGTACCCGGATCGGCTGCTACTGACGAAGCGCGCCTCGGGAACGAACGGTGGGATCACGCTCGACCCGACGATCGGGGTGTCGTCGAGGATGGCACGCGGTCGAACCGATCACCACGGAGACCACCGCGCGCGAGGCGGTGAGAAGCAGCTCAGGCGCAAGGGGGTCGCGAATCGTCGTCGGCGCGGTTCACTCACTGCATGGATGGTCTGCCCTTCGTTGTTCTCGTCGTCATCTTTCTCGCCGCCGCCGCAGTGGTGTGGGTCGCCGGCATCCAGTTGTCGAAGGCCACGGACGTTCTGGACGCGCGTCTGCACCTGGGGAGTGCGCTGGGCGGTCTGATCGTTCTCGCCGTCGCGACGAACCTGCCGGAGATCGCGATCACCGTGTCCGCCGCG
Organism: Rathayibacter sp. AY2B5; assembly: GCF_002931645.1. NCBI lineage: Bacteria > Bacillati > Actinomycetota > Actinomycetes > Micrococcales > Microbacteriaceae > Rathayibacter > Rathayibacter sp. AY2B5. The sequence goes on from NZ_PSUE01000028.1 coordinate 3,027, forward strand.
CTCTCCGGGAACCTGGACGTCGCGGTCGGCAACATCCTCGGCGGCATCGCGCTGCAGACCGTGGTCCTCGTCGTCCTCGACCTGTTCGGCAAGCCCGGAAAGGGTGCGAAGCCGCTCACCTACCGTGCCGCGTCCCTCACACTCGTGCTCGAGGGGCTCGTGGTCGTCGCGGTGCTCGCCGTCGTCATCGCCGGCAGCCAGCTGCCCTCCGGACTTGAAGTGCTGCGCCTGACCCCGGACGTCGTCCTCATCGCCGGCCTCTGGGTCGTCGGGCTGCTGCTCGTGCAACGCTCCGGCAAGCACCTCCCCTGGCACGAGGACGGGCGGGCCCCCGACGCGACAGCATCCCCCTCGAAGAAGAAGACGCACCCGATGAGCACACGCAAGGCGACCATCGTGTTCACGATCTCCGCCGCGGCGACCCTCCTCGCCGGTGTCGTGCTCGAGCGCGCCGGTGATGCAGCATCCTCGCAGCTCGGTCTCTCCGGGGTGCTGTTCGGAGCCACCGTGCTCGCTCTCGCCACCTCCCTCCCCGAGATCTCAACCGGGCTGCAAGCCATCAAGCAGGGCGACGACAACCTCGCCATCAGCGACATCTTCGGCGGCAACGCCTTCCTCCCCGTCCTGTTCCTCGTCGCCACCGTCCTCTCCGGCACCGCAGTCCTCCCGCAGGCGAACTCGTCCGACATCTACCTCACCGCTCTCGCCGCCCTGCTCACCCTCGTCTACATCGTCGGACTGATCTTCCGACCCACCCGCCGCATCGCCGGCATGGGAATCGACTCGTTGATCGTGCTCGCGCTCTACACCGTCGGCATCTTCGGGCTCTTCGCCATCACCGCGACATGACGTCCGCGCCGCCGTGGGCAGATCGACCAGATCGCTGTAGCTCGAGCAGACACGGCCGCTGGCGTGATCGGCGTAGCGACGAGCCGTGCACCGGTCAGCGCAACTCGTGTGCGATCTCCAGGAACGCCGCCGCGGACGACCCGATTCGATCGGACCAGATGGCGCGGAGGGGTCGCACGAGTGCTGGTCCGCGGAGGGGCACTCGTATCAGTGAGCGCGCGGCGAGATCTGTTTCGACGGTGAGGATGCTCATGACGGCGGGCGCGATGCCGGCGCGGGCGTTCGCTCGGATGATCGCCGTCGTCTCCAGGATCGCGGCGGGAGTCGTGAGCGCGAGCCCGGCGTCGTGGAGCCATGCTTCGAGGGTCGTCCGGGTGCCGGAGCCTTCCTCTCGCGTCAGCAGTGCGGTCCCGGCCAACTCCTCGGCGCCGATACTCGCCGCGCGTGCCCAGGGGTGGTCCGGTGCCACGACGACAGCGAGTTCGTCCTCCGCGACCACGTCAGAGGAGAGCGTGGCCGTGGACGCCGGTGTCTCGACGAATCCGAGCTGCGCGGCACCGGATCGCACGAGCTCTGTGACCGTGGCTGAATTGCCGGCGATCAGCTGCACACTCACCTCGGGTGTGCGCTGTCGGAATTCGAGGAGCCAGCGTGGGAGCAGCAGTTCGGCGATGGTCTGCGACGCCGCGAGAACCAGTGAGCCGGTCGGCTGTCGCAGTGCCGCCGCGCCCGCCTCGAGGCGGCGGGACGCCTCGAGGACCGGGCCGGCCAGCTCGAGCACGAGCCGGCCCGCGTCGGTCATCAGGGACCCGATCGGAGAGCGGCGCACGAGCGGCTGCCCGATGGCGCGCTCCGCTACCCGCAGACGCGCCGAGACGGCCTGCTGGGTGACGCCGAGGGCTTCGGCAGCGCGGGAGAGCGAGCCCGCCTCGGCGATGCGTTCGAGCACCTCCAGCGTGTCGAGATCCAGGATCCGGTCCGTCAATCGCCGCGTCGCCACAAGCACTCATTGTGCCCCGCCAACACGATCGCTGTATCGGCTGGTGACGGCGATGCTCAGGCTGGAGTCATGACAACTCTCTCCCCCGCCCGCGCATCTTCCTCGATCGGGCATCCTCCGCGGTCGAGGCGCTTGTTCCGGGAGCTGGAGCATCCGGGACTGATCGTGTCGAACCTGACGCCGAACTGGTTCGCGTCGATCATGGGCACCGGCATCGTCGCGGTCGCCGCCGCGTCCCTGCCACTCCAGTTCCCCGGACTCCGTACCGGGGCCACCGTCGTCTGGGCGATCGCCGCGATGCTGCTCGTCGCGCTGACGGTCGCGACCGGGCTGCACTGGGTCCGCTACCGCGCTACAGCGATGAGGCACCACCTGAATCCGGTCCTCTCGCACTTCTACGGCGCGCCTCCCATGGCGTTCCTCACCGTCGGCGCGGGAACCCTCCTCCTCGGCAAGGACTGGATCGGCCTGCCGGCCGCTGTCACCATCGACTGGGTGCTCTGGACCGCGGGGACTCTCGGCGGGCTGGTGACGGCGGTCCTGGTGCCCTACCTCGCGTTCACCCGGCATGAGAACAAGCCCGATTCGGCGTTCGGCGGCTGGCTGATGCCGATCGTTCCGCCGATGGTGTCCGCTTCCACCGGCGCATTGCTGCTGCCGTACGCGCCCGCCGGGCAAGCGCGGGAGACGCTCCTGTGGTCCTGCTACGGCTTCTTCGGCCTCAGCCTGGTCGCGTCGCTGGTGGTGATCACCCTGATCTGGAACCGGCTCGCGCAGCACAAGGTAGGAGCGGCGGGGATGGTGCCGACGCTGTGGATCGTCCTCGGTCCGGTCGGACAGTCGATCACCGCTGTGAATCTGCTCGCCTCGAACGCGCCCACCGTCGTGGACGCCGGCATGGCGCGTGCGCTGCTGGTCGTGGCTCTGGTGTACGGCTTCGCGATGCTCGGCTTCGCGCTGCTCTGGACCGTCATCGCCCTCGCGATCACCCTCCGCACCGCGAAGGAGCACCTGCCGTTCAGTCTGACGTGGTGGTCGTTCACGTTCCCCGTCGGCACCTGCGTCACCGGACTGAACGGCCTCGCCCTGCACTCCGGTCTCACGGTCGTCGCCGGCCTCGCCGTGCTCTACTACGTCGGCCTGGTCGCCGCGTGGATCATCGTCGCCGCCCGCACGTTCCACGGTTCCGTGATCCGCGGCACCCTGCTCGCACCACCGCGGCCGGCCTGACCGGGATCGAGGAGCATCGTGGATGTCCGAACCCTGAACGCCCTCGCCGAGACCTGGCGGAGTACCGCGGACGCGACCGGACGCTTCGTTCCGGGCTTCGATCCCCGCTCCGGCGGCACCGCCAGTCGCGTCCTGGTGCTGATGCAGTCACCCGGCCCTCGGACGATCGCCGCGGGATCCGCTGCCGTCTGCAGCGAAGACAACCTCGGGCCCACCGCCGCCGCGTTCCGGGCGGCCCGCATCGAGTCCGGACTCTCCCGCGACCACTACGTCCGGTGGAACCTCATCCCGTGGGAGATCCCTGGCCGCGTCCGCCCCGCGGACATCGAGCAGGGCCGGCTCGCGCTCGGTGAGCTGCTGGAGCTGCTGCCCGCGCTCGAAGCCGTCGTCACCTACGGGACCGTGGCGCTAGACGGGGTCATGCGCTATCTGACCCTGCACGATGATCCCCGTGTCGTCCCCGTCCTCGCGGCACCGCACCCCTCACCGGCCAACGGGCGTCACCGCGCCGACCAGCACCTCCGCTCCGTGAACGCGCTCCGCCTCGCGAATCGTCTCGGATCCGGTCGGCGAGTCGCAGACTGACGGCACTGAAGGGAGACGTCCGCGTCTCGGTCGTCACCGGTCGCCGTGACCGATGGGGTGTTGATCTCAGACGGCCCCCGTCCTCGAACCGCTGACGGGAACGGCCTGGTCGTGCACGACGTCGACGGTGTACGCCGCGCCGTGCTCGAGCGTGTGGCCGACGGTGCACTGGCGGTCGACCGCCCGGTGGGTGCGCTCGGACAGTGAGGCGATCCGCTCGGGATCGAGCGCCGACAGGTCGGCGCGGATCACGGCGGCGATCGAGTCGTAGCGGTCCTCGCCCTCGGGCTTGGTCGCGGTGATGTCGGTGGTCGCTTCGAAGTCGGCTCCGAGCCGGCTGGCGAGGATGTGGTCCGAGGAGAGCATGCCGCAGGCGGCGAGGGCGAGGTGCAGCAGCTCGCCGGGCGAGAACACGCCGTCGGCGTCCGACCCGCCGATGCGGACCTCGGCTCCTCGCGCGTTGCGGCCGATGAAGCTTCTCGGGCCCTCGCGGGTGATGTGCAGCGGCGTGGTCTCGGTGCTCATGGTCTGCTCCTGTCCGGTGCCCGCGGCACCGCGGGCAGTGTCGGTGTCTCCTGCGGGTGGGCGGTGTCTCAGGTGTCGGTGCGGACGAGGGGGGAGTTCGTGCCGCGGACCCTGATGTCGACGCCGGTGATCTCCGACCGGGCGACGCCCGTGGACGCCGCCAGGTCGACGGCGCGCCGCCCGGCCGCCGTCCAGGTGGCGACGGTGATCGTGCTGCCGTCTGTGCGGGTGATCACGAGTTCGTACTCCGCGTCGGCGGGCGCATCACCACTGTAGGTGCAGCTCCACTCCAGCCGGGTGCCCCACGGCTTCCCCTCGACCTGGATGTCCGCAGCGAGAGCGGGATCGGCCGCGATCGGGTCCATCGGTTCGAGGGTCGCCTCGCTCGCCACGGGAGCGCCCGCGATGCCCGTGCCGAGAGCGACACCTCCGAAGACGGAGGCGGTGACGGCGGCCGCGACGGCGAGGGACGTCACCAGCCGGCGCCGACGTCGGCGCGTCCGGACACGGTGGGCGATGGCGGGCAGCGTCACCATCGACGGCGGCGCCTCCTCGCCGTCGTCCGATGCGCTGATGGCGAGAGCGTCCTCGACGGAGAGGCGGCCGACGATGCCGGGCAGTCCTGCCAGCTCTGCCACGGCCGCGCGGCAGGCCGCGCAGCCGCTGAGGTGCTGCTCGTACTCGAGTCGCTGATCCGCGGGGAGAGCGCCGAGGACGTAGGACGCGTCCCAGTCGCGGTACTCGTCCTCCGTCGCAGAGCTTCCGTGGTGGTCGTTCATCGGGTGACGCCCCTTTCCTGCAGAGCCAGTCGCAGTCCGCGCAGTCCGTAGTGCAATCGAGATTTCGCTGTTCCCTCGGGGATGGAGTGCCGGCGGGCGATCTCGGGGACGGTGTGTCCGAGGAAGTACGCGTCCACCACGATCTGACGATGCTCCACCGACAGCGATGCGAGAGCGTCGGCGACCAGGATGCTGTCCAGGACCGCGTCGGTGCGATCGGGGACGGCGCCGCCGCCGTCCTCGTCCTTCGCCGGCACCTCGCGTCGGCTCCGAGCGGATCGGGCGTCGTCGATGACGAGGTTGCGGGCGACGGTGAACAGCCACGCGCGAGCGGCGTCGGCGTCGCGTTCGAGGACCTGCGGGCGCTGCCAGGCCCGGACCATCGTCTCCTGCACGACGTCCTCCGTCAGCGCCGCGTTCCGAGTGAGGTTCTGCACGAAGCGCCGCAAGGCCGGGCCGTGACTCTCGTACAGCGCCGCCAGGAGCTCATCGACGGGGCGGGGCACAACGCTCACCGCCTCGAAGCGCTACGGTGCGCTCCCTCATCACGGTTGCTGCGATCACTGCCGGTCATCCCTTCCGTCCATGCCTGTCGAGAACCGGCGACCCGGCCCGACGATGCGCTTCGCTGCGCGGGGACGGGTCGCCGTCGCATCAGGACGCCGGGGTGGCGGTGCTCATGGCCGCGGCTTCCTTGTTCATCGTGCCGTCAGGGAGGAGGACGTACCAGGCGTCCTTCACACCCTGCCCGTTGACCTGGCCCGGCGCGGTGTCCTTCGCGAACCGGTAGACCGGCCATCCGTCGACGGTCAGCTGGGTCGTCCCGTCGGTGCGCGTGATCGAGCCGACCTCTCCGGTGATCCCGTCCGCGGCGGTCGTGCTGGACGCCGACACGGCCGGCCAGGTCGTGGCGCACTCGTCGTAGCAGCTGCTGCTGCCCGAGTTCTGCGTGTCCTTCATGAACGTGTAGACGGTGTAGCCGGCCTCGTCCGTGATGATCTCGCCCAGCGGCGAGGACGCCGTCGTGAGAGCCGCCGTCCCAGCGGAGGCGGTCGCGGTGGCGGAGGCCATCGCGGTGGCGGAGGGGCTGTCGGCCGGCGCTTCCGACGAGGCGGCCGAGCCGGCGGCCGTCGAGCATCCGGCGAGAAGGACGGCGGCGAACGCCGCAGTCGTCACAGTGGTCGCGATTCGCTTGAGCATGATGCCTCCTGTAGTGCGGGGGCCGAGGTGGTCCCACCGAGGACACGACACAGCAGTCGCGGACGTTCAACGACGCGAGAAGATCGCTGGGAGAGCATCCGCGCAGCGGGCGGATTCAGTGAGAGCGACGATCCGTTGCGCGCTCCTTCGCGTGAAGGCCCGAGGCTGCGCGCTGCTCTCCACGGCGGCGTGCGAGCAGTGATCGACCATGTGCGCGACGGCTGCGGCCTGCCCGGCCGCCCGCGCGGCAGCGGTGGCGGCAGGCTCGCCCGCCTGCGTCGCGGCGCGGGCTGCGGCGTGCGCCGTGAAGGCCGCCGCGCGGCACTCGGTCATCGGAGCCTCGCCCCGCCCCCAGGCGAGGAGGACGTCGAGCGCGCGCCGGGGCCGGGCATTGTCCGGGTCCCGCTCCTCGAACGCGGGGAGGGCGCGCTCCGCGCACTCCGCCGCCCACCGCGCGAGCGCCCGGTGGACCTCCGGCTCCGGATCCGCCCAGGCCGGCTCCTCCGCTCCGCTCACGGGTCTTCCTCCGATTCCGGAGCTCAGCTGGCTCTTCCCAGATGAGGGTGTAGGTCGGCCGGGAGCGTCGGTCCGCAGATAGACGTCGAGGTCTCCCGACGACGGAGGTTCCTACGCCATCCGTCCGAAAGACCTCGACGTGACCGACGCTACCCCGCCGGCCGGCTTCGGCCGCCCTGACCTGACCGCCTTCTCGTCTCATCCCAGTCGACCCTGATCGAGTCTGCTGACCCCCTCGACGAGAACGCAGCGACATCACAGCCACCCAACCCCGACCGTCCGGGAAGCCGGGACACGTCACATGACCTGTGCTGCGGGCGTGTCGAGTGGGCCGTCCAGGGGCGACGCAGGAGCGTCGACGCGACGTGCTGAGAGGTGGTTCCAGTCGAGCGCTAGGACACCGGCTACAGGCATGGCGATAGGTCAGGAACGGCGTCGCTCCCTGCGCAGGAGGGAGCGCAGAGTCTCGGCATTCGCGTAGCCGACCCGTAGCGCGATCTCGGCGGAGGTGAAGTCCGTGGTTGCTGAGAGGTGCCGAGCTCGTTCGATGCGAAGCCGTTGGACGAAGCCGAGCGGAGTGAGGTTGAGCGCCGCACGGACTCGTCGTTCGAGGGTGCGCCGGCTGGTGCCGAGCGACTGCGCGACGAAGGCGACGTTGAACGGTTCGTCCAGGCGGGCGCGCACGAAGCGTTCGAACTCGACGACGATCGGGTCCTCGTGCCGGAGATGTTCGTAGGCGACGAAGGCCGCCTGAGACGGACGCTCGTCGATGATGAGGAGCTTGGCGACATGTTGGGCCAGGTCGGGGCTGATCGATCGCACGAGTGAGAGCGCGAGGTCGATGTGGGCGAACGCGGCGCCGGCGGTGACGAGGTTCCCGTCGACCACGACCATGGTGTCGAGATCGAGGGCGACGGTCGGATAGCGCTTCAGGAACTCCGGCCCCAGGAACCAGCTGGTCGTCGCCCTCCGATGATGCATCCGTCCGGTCTCGGCGACAGCGAACACGCCGGTGCACGCCGCGGCGATCCGGGTGGTCGCCTCGTCGAGGCGCCCGAGCGAGGCGATGACCGAACGAGCATCTCGGCTCTGGAGGACGTCGTTGGTAGCGGCGGCCGTAAGGGTTCCAAGCGCAGGGACGACGACCACGTCGAACTCTCCGGACTCCGACAGCGGATGGTCCACCGACAGGGTCATCGATGCCGTCGTGGTCACTCGCCGTTTCGGTCCGAGGATGGCGAGTTCGATCGGGTCGATCCGCGGGTCGACATCGCCGCGGGCTCCATCGGCCACCCGCACGATGTCGATGATCGACGCGATAGCCGAACCGAAGCAGCCGTCGATCGCGATCAGTCCGATACGCATGACGTAAACAATAGCAATACTGCCGTATACGCCACTCCCCACCGGCCCTCGCTCGTCATACGCTGAACTCGTCCCACGAAGAACCCCGACGTCAAGGAGAGTCCCTCATGTCCACACCCGCATCACCTCCGTATGCCTTCGTCGCCAAGATCGTCGCGGCCGATGGACAGCACGACGCGGTCGCCGATCTGCTCGGCGGCGCTGTCGCACTCGCCAACGAAGAAGTAGGAACGATTGTCTGGTTCGCGGTCAGGACCCACGCCGACACCTTCTGGATCTTCGATGCATTCCCCGACGAAGCCGCTCGCGACGCCCACGCCAACGGCGCCATCGTCGCAGCCCTGATGGCCAACCAGCACCTCCTCGGCGCAGCACCCGAGATCCTGGCGGCCGACGTCCTCGCGTCCAAGCTCCCGTAGTCCGCCAACGCACGAGACGATCGCGCCCCGCCGAGCCGTCGCCAGGTCGCGACGCAACGCCACGCTGCGTTGCCGAGCGGTGCGAGGCCTTTCGGCACACGGACAGGATGCCGGCCGCGAGCGCTCAGCCGGCGAGGGGTCCGTTGCAGAGGAGAGCGACGTCGGTGTCGGGCAGAGCCGTGAGGCCAGCGCATCGCGCGACCACCAGAACGGTTCGCCGGAGCCGCCTGTCGGAATCGAACGGACGACCTAATGACGTCGGCTTTGCGTCTATCGCTTGATGCGCCCACTGGGCGAACGAGCCGCTGACCTGCGCAAACGCCGAGCGTGGAGGACGCCGCCATCCGGTGGTGACCGACGACGACCGACCAGTACCGACCGTTTCACCGGAGCTTGCGGCGGCGTCGAAGCCGAGCAAGCTCCATTCTTCTAACTCACCGCGCCCTCCTCCTCGCCGGCCCCGTCGTCGGCGAAGACGTTTCAGGGGTCTTCTCAGATGACGGTGTAGGTCGGCCGGGCGCGTCGGTCCGCAGATAGACGTCGAGGTCTCCCGACGACGGAGGTTCCTACGCCATCCATCCGAAAGACCTCGACGTGTCCGACGCTACCCCGCCGGCCGGCTTCGGCCGCCCTGACCTGACCGCCTTCGCTCGACTCGACGGCCTCGGTCTGCACACCGGCGCGGACCTGCTCACCGACAAGCAGAGCGACAGGCTACGCGCGCTGTTCGTTGATGACGCTCACGTCGAGGTCGAGGCGACCTGGGGTGTCTACCAGCGCATGATCGCCGCCTATCGCCACGAGGACCGGCAACGTGGCCGCGAGCTCATGGAGAAGCTGATCACCGACCTCAGCGCCGGCGTCCCCAAGGTGCTCACCGAGCTCACCACCCTGGGCCGGACCCTGAACAAGCGAGCCGCTGACGTGCTCGCCTACTTCGAACGACCCGGCACCAGCAACGGGCCGGCCGAGGCGCTCAACGGACGGCTCGAACACCTGCGCGGCTCCGCACTCGGGTTCCGCAACCTGACCAACTGCATCGCCCGAAGCCTGCTCGAGACCGGCGGCTTCAGACCCCAACTCCTACACCCCCGATTGGGATGAGCCGCTCAGCTCCGGCGCGGCCGCCCCGTGAAGTGCTTCACCCCGTAGACCAGGAGGAGCAGGATGCCGCTCAGCTGCAGGGCGAGCGAGAAGCCGGAGGCGAATTCACCGGCCGGCCACACCAGCCTCAGCACCAGCGCGACGAACATCGCTGTGACCCCGACGACGAACAGGACTCGATTCCGCATCCGTCGAGTCGACCATCCGCACGCGGGCCCTGGCCAACCGCCAGTGCTCAGCTCAGGCGCTCGGTCAGGTGGACGGTGACGACGTCGCCGAGGTCCTTGCCGATCGTCTTCCGCAGTTTCGCGCTGATCGACAGCATGTGGCCGCCGGCGCCGGTCGGCAGCAGGCCCGCGGTCACCGGCTCGCCGTCGACGGTGGCGACCACCTTCACCGACCTCCCTGTGCCGAGTAGCTCGACGGAGCCGGGCACCTCGACGCACGACCAGAGGTCGCCCTTCACGGCGACACCGATCGGGGCGGTGAAGGCGAGGTCCAGGGGGCCGGCGCTCATGCGCTCTCCTCCGCGGACGCCGCGCTCTCGCCGGAGGAGTCCTGCCCGCTGTACCGGTCGAGGATCTCGTCGTACATCGCGGCGTCGAGCAGACCATCGGACAGGGCCCGGCGGACCTCCTCGAACTCCCCCGGGTCGAGGGTCGTCCAGTCGAAGCCGTCACTCGGCGATCCGGGCCGGTAGCGCCGGCGGCCGAGCTCGTCGACGGCCTGCTCCCGCGTCAGCTCCCCCGCGGCGAAGCGCTGCGCGATCCCGTACGGTGTCGCGCCGGAGAAGCCGGAGCGCACGTACGGCAGCGCGGCGGCCGCCTCGATCCCGTCGGACACCTCGTCGATCGACATGCGGACCCCTCCCGTCCGAGGGCCCACCGACCCTCCCGTCGACCCTACGACGAGACGTCGCATCCCGGTCGGGCCGGGCGACGCCCACTGCCCTCGACATGCGGCTACCGTTCCTCCATGACCGGACGCGCCGCTACGTCCCGGTACGAGTTCCGCGTCGACTCGCGCACGCTCGTCGCCCACGACCTCCCCGGGACTCGAGCCCCCCGCGCTGCAGTCGTCTGGTGCGGAGGGACACCGCACACCGGCGCACTCCTCGCTCCCCACGTCGACGCCGCTGCGGCGCGCGGCATCCGGCTCGTCTCCGTCGCCCGTCCCGGCTTCGGCGGCTCGATGCGGGCTCCCGGACGGAGCCTCGCGGACGCGGCCGCCGATGTGCTCCGCGTCGCCGACCTGCTCGGGATCGAGCGCTTCGTGGTGACGGGCTACTCCGGCGGCGGCCCGCACGCACTGGCCGTCGGGGCTCTCGGAGGTGATCGCGTCCGGGGCGTCGCGACGTTCGGCAGCCCGGCGCCCTTCAGTGACGACGGAGCGTGGTTCGAGGGCATGCAGGATCCGGGCGCTCTCCGCAGCGCGCGCGACGGCCGGGCTGCGCGCGAGGAGTGGGAGGAGACGGCCCGCTTCGATCCGGAGCAGTTCACCGGTGACGACTACTCGGCCCTCGACGGCCCGCTGACGGCGCTCGGCGCAGAGGCCGGACGCGCCGCGGAGCTCGAACAGGGCGGGAGCGTCGACGACGACCTCGCCCTCGTCATGCCCTGGGGAGTCGACCTCTCGCGCCTCACCGCGCCGGTCCTCCTCCACCACGGCGCGGCGGACAGGGTGGTCCCGGTGGCCCACGCGGAGCGGATCCGCCGCCTCCACCCGGCTGCGGAGCTCACGATCCGGCCCGGTCGAGGCCACATCGGCGTCCTGCTCGACTGGCCGGACGTCCTCGACCGCCTCCTCGCGGACGGGACCCCCGGGGACCGCCCCGGCAGCGGAGGCTGAGCGTCTCATCGCGGCCGGCAGCGGATCCGACGCGCAAGGTGGGCCTGGAAGGGCCACGCTTCGGGAGGGCTCCCTCCGCGAGGATCACGGCATGGCCCCCCACACGGATCCCCGCCGATGACTCTGCAGGACCTCGCCGACGAGCTCGCCCAGGCTCTCGACCGCCCGGTGACGATCGAGGACGCCTCGAGCCGGGTACTGGTGGCGACGCGCGCGCGCGAGGAGGCGCCCCGCGACGGGGTGTTCCCCGTCCAGGATCCGCGGGGCCGGCTCGCGACCCTCCTCCTCCCCCGGGAGCGGCCCGCACCGCTCACTCCGGCCGAGTACTCGCTCATCGATGCGGCCGTCGGAGCGATCCGCCGCCTCCTCGGCCCCTCGACGCGGGCGGGCGGCAGCTCCCGGCGCGCGGACGTCCTCGCGGCGCTCCTGGCGGCCGACGGCGGCACCCGGCGCGCCTCCTTCGCCGAGGCGGTGGAGCGCCGCTGGCTGCGCCGTGACGCCCAGACCGTGGTCCGCGCGGTGCGGCTGACCGGCTCGACCGGCTCCCTGCAGCGGACGGCGCTGGCGCGGCGGATCGACGCGAGCGCCGCCTCCGGGCTGACGTTCCTCGGCGACCAGGAGGGCGTGCTGTTCTTCGTGAGCGTGGAGGCGCCCGAGGCCGCCGCGGAGGCGGACGATGTCCTGCGGGCGGAGGCGCGCGGCCGCGGCACGGCCGTCGACGCGATCGGCTCGGCGCGCTTCGACGTCCGCGACGACGACCTCCTGCCGACCGCCGAGCGGGCCGCTCTCGCGGCGACCATCGTCGGCTCCCTGCCCGACGGCCGTAGCCGGGCCGACATCGCCGAGCTCGGGGCCTGGGTGCTCCTCGCCTCGATCGGGGCGGACAGCTCGCAGCTCGCCATGCTCTCGCCGGCCGCGGCGACGCTGCTCGAGCGGGGCGACGAGGTGCAGCGGCGGACCGTGGAGGCCTACCTCGACGTGCGCGGCAGCGTGCGGGAGGCGTGCGGGCTCCTCCACATCCACCGCACCACGCTCTACTACCGTCTCGACAACCTGCCCGAGGCGGTCCGGGACGCGCTCGACGACGGCCTCGCCCGCAGCACGCTGCACCTCTGCCTCAAGCTGATGAAGTTCCGCGACGGGCTCGAGCGGCGGCGTGCCTCGTGATTGTGCCCGGGGACCTCCCGCAGGTCCGCCTCTACGGGCGGCGCGAGAGCCGCGACGCGTGGGAGATCCGCGACCTCCTCTCGCGCAGCGTCGTCTCGTTCTCGTGGACGCCGATCGACACGGACGAGCAGTGCCTCGCCGTCGCGGGGCATCCGCTCGCCACCGCGTCGCTCCCCCTCGTGGTGTTCCCGGACGGCAGCCGCGCCTCCGATCCGACGCTCGCCGAGGTCGCGGCCCGGCTCGGCTGGGTGGGCTCGCCGCGGCTCGCGGAGTACGACCTCTCCATCTACGGAGCCGGCCCGGCCGGGCTCTCGGCCGCCGTGTACGCCGCCTCGGAGGGGCTGAAGGTCGTGGTCCTCGAGCGCTCGGCGATCGGCGGGCAGGCCGGCTCCAGCAGCCTGATCGAGAACTACCTCGGCTTCCCGCACGGGATAGCGGGAGCCGATCTGGCCGAGCGCGCGCGGCAGCAGGCCGTCTCCTTCGGCGCCGAGCTGCTGCGGATGCGCGAGGGGATCCGCGGGCGCTTCGCCGACGACCGGATCCACGCGCTGCTCGCCGACGGGACGACCGTCGTCGCCCGCACCAACATCTGCGCCACGGGCATCCAGTGGCGCCGGCTCGGCCTCGAGCGCGAGGACGAGCTGCTCGGCGTCGGCCTCTACTACGGTGCCGGCACGAGCGAGGCGCCGCTCTGCGAGGGCGAGGACGTCGTGGTCGTCGGAGGCGGCAACTCGGCCGGGCAGGCCGTGATGAACCTCTCGGCGCACGCGCGGCACGTGACCATGCTGGTCCGCGGCCCGGATCTGGCCGACAGCCTCTCCTCCTACCTCGCGGAGCGCGTCGTCCGGCAGCCGAACGTGACGATCCTGCTCGACTCGCGCGTCACCCGCCTGCACGGCGCCGACGCCCTCGAGTCGATCGAGGTCGAGAACTCGGCGACCGGCGCGCACGGGGCGCTGGCCACCTCCCACCTCTTCGTCTGCATAGGGGGCGAGCCGGATACGACGTGGGCGGCGGAGACCGCGATCGTCCGCGACTCCGGCGGCTACCTCGTGACGGGACCGGACCTCGCCGGCGAGCACGCGGCTCGCGACTGGCCGCTCGAGCGGGCGCCGTTCTACCTCGAGACGAGCGTCCCCGGCTCCTTCGCCGCGGGGGACGTGCGCCGCAGCTCGGTCAAGCGCGTCGCCTCCGCCGTCGGCGAGGGCGCGATGGCCGTCACCTTCGCCCACCGCCACCTGCAGGAGACCTCGTGAGCCGCCGACTGCCGACGGTGCGCCACGGCGTCGGCTTCTGGATCGTCGCCGCGACCTTCCTGCTCGTGATGGCGTACTCGACGGTGCCGACACCCCTCTACCCGCTCTACCAGCAGCTCGACGGCTTCCCGCCGTTCGTGATCACCGTCGTCTTCGCCGCCTACGCGGTCGGAGTGATCGTGAGCCTGTACCTCGCCGGTCACGTCAGCGACTGGCTCGGCCGCCGCCGAGTGCTGCTGATCGCGGTGCTCGTCTCGGCGGTCTCGGCCGTGCTCTTCTCGCTGACGACGGAGGTGCCTGGGCTGATCGTCGCCCGCTTCGTCAACGGCGTCAGCATCGGGATGCTCACCGCCACCGCGACCGCCCACCTCGGCGAGCTGCGCGCCCGCGCCCGGCCGGACGAGAACACGATCGTCGCCGCGTCGATCTCGGGCGCAGTGAACCTCGGCGGGCTCTCGCTGGGCCCGCTGCTCGGCGGGGTCTTCGCCGAATTCCTGCCCGATCCGCTCCTCCTGCCGCACCAGGTGTTCCTGGTCGCGCTGCTCGTGGCGGGCCTCGCGCTGCTCCTCGTGCCCGAGACGGTCGACGTGCCGGAGACGGCGCCCGCCTACCGGCCGCAGCGGCTCTCGGTGCCGGCGGATACGCGCCGGGCGTTCCTGCTCGCGGCGTTCGGAGCGTTCTCGGCCTTCTCCGTCCTCGGCCTCTTCACCTCGCTCGCACCGACGTTCCTGGTGCAGACCTTCCAGGTGCGCGACCACCTGCTGGCCGGCGCGACGTCCTTCGCCGTGTTCGCCTCCGCGGCCCTCGGCCAGCTGCTGCTCGTGAAGGTGGGGACGCGCCTGCAGCTCTCGATCGCGGTGGCGGGCTGCGCGGTCGGGCTCGCGGCGGTCGCGGCCGGAGCGATCGCTCCGCAGCTGGGAGTGTTCCTCGCCGGCGCCGGCGCCGTCGTCTCGGGCTTCGGGGTGGGGCTGCTCTTCAAGGGCTCGATCGGCACGGCGGTCGCCCTCGCGGATCCCGCCCGCCGGGGCGAGACCCTGGCGGTGGTGTTCCTGGTCGCGTACACGGGGCTCGCGGTGCCCGCACTGGCGGCGGGAGCGGCGCTCAACCTCGTCGCCGCGACGACGGTGCTGACGGTGTTCGCGGCGCTCGTGCTGGCGGCGACCGCGACGGCCGGCGTGCTGCTGCGCGCCCGCAGCGCGGCGGCCGGGCGATGAGCGGCGGAGCGGGGCGGCGCTGCGGGGTGCGGGCCGGCGGCCGTCCGGGTGCCGGCCGCGTGCACCCCGGACGGCCGCCCGCCGCATCAGAAGTCCTCGCGCCGCTCCTGCTCGGCCTCGGCGGCCGGCTCGAGCGCGGCGAGATCCCCGAGCGCGAGGCGCAGCTGGCGCAGCAGCCACTCCTCGGTCAGCGCACCCGCGTCGAGCGCGTCCAGCCGGCGGAGGCGCTCGGCGGCCGACCCGGTGAGGTCGGCGGGCGTCCCCGCGCTCATGCGCCGTACCCCGCTCCGCGGAGCAGGCGGCGCAGGTCGACGAGCTGCTGCTCGTCCACGTCCTTGTGGTGCGCCCGGTGGAGGGTCTCGGTCGTCGAGCCGACCGTCACCGAGAAGGCGCCGTCGTGCTTCTCGTGGACGGTGCCGACGGCCTCGAGCAGCGTCAGCACGTCCGCCCAGAGGACGTTGTGGCTCGGCGAGTCCTCGAGCAGCCGCTCGAGGGTGTCTCGCTGGTTCGAGTGGAGGTGGCGGGTGTCGGTCATGAACGGCCCTTCGGTGTCTGCGCACGCGCCCCGGTGGCGGTGCTCGGCGTCGCGTCCGACGGTAGGCGCGCGGGTGGAGCCGGTGCGCGAGTCGGATGACTCGAAGAGCGGACGCCGCGGGGCGGCCCCGCGAGAGGTGCGGTCCCCGCGAGAGGTGCGGCCGTGAATCCGGAGCCGGGCGACCGCCTCGACGAGGAGGACCCTCCCCGCACGCCCGCGCTGCCCGAGGCCGCCGTCTCCGCCGCGTCGCTCCCCGACCGGCCGGCCGCGTTCCTCAACGCCCTGCTGACCGAGCACTTCGTGCTGGAGTCGGCGCGCGGCATCACCGTGACGGAGTCGAGCAGCCGCGCCTCGCTCTACCTGACGATGCTCTCCAGCTCGCTCGTGGCCTTCGGCTTCCTCGCCCCGACGCGGTACGCGATGGGGTTCCTCGCCGTGATCATCCCGGTCGTCGTTCTGCTGGGGGTGTTCACCTACGAGCGGCTGGTGCAGACCTCGATGGAGGACATCGCCGCGCTGACGGCCATCCAGCGCATCCGCCGCTACTACGGGACCCTGCTGCCGGGAGCGGGCGCCTACTTCGCGGTGCCGCGCGGCCGCCACGCGCCGAACGAGCTGCTCGAGATCGGCCGGCGGCAGAGCTGGCGGGGCATCTTCTTCACGATGTCCTCGGCGATCGCGGTGGTCAACTCGATCGTGGCGGGCGCCGGAGTCGCGCTCGCGCTGACGCAGAGCGGCGCGGACGAGGTCTCCGCGATCGCGTGCGGGATGGCGGCCGCGGTCGTCCTCGCGGTGCTGCACGGGGTGTACCAGTTCCACCGCTACCGGCAGATGCGGCTGCGGATCGCCGAGGCGGAGGCGCTGGACGGGGTCGAGAGGGGGTGACGGGGCAGGGTCTGGCCGGCGGGGTCTGGAGCTGACGAACGCCGATCAGGCGCGGCGTCGGCCGCCGGCTGGGCAGCTGGCTCCGACCTGCTCCCGCGACTGCTCCCGCGACTGCTCAAGAGTTGTCGCACTCGACGCCCAGTGCGACAACTCCTGGACTCTCGTGGCGCTCTCTCCCCGGCGGGCCGCCGCGAACATCCAGAAGTCGCCGTGGTCGGACGCGAGCACGGCGACTCCTGGCTACTCGCCGCCTGTGGACAAGCGTTGGGTGTCGGCGGCTCCGACGGCCGCGACTGCTCGAGAGTTGTCGCAGTCGACGCCCAGTGCGACAACTCCTGGACTCTCGTGGCGATCGCTCCTCGGCGGGCCGCCGCGACCATCCAGAAGTCGCCGTGGTCGGTCGCGAGCACGGTGACTTCTGGCTGCACGCCGCCTGCGGACGTGCGCAGGGAGCCGGCGGCCGGCGACTGTCCAGGAGTTGTCGCAGTCGATGCCGAGTGCG
Organism: Rathayibacter sp. AY2B5; assembly: GCF_002931645.1. Lineage (NCBI taxonomy): Bacteria > Bacillati > Actinomycetota > Actinomycetes > Micrococcales > Microbacteriaceae > Rathayibacter > Rathayibacter sp. AY2B5. Next base: position 20,006 of record NZ_PSUE01000028.1, read on the forward strand.
ACAACTCCTGGACTCTCGCGAAAGTCCTGCGCTCTCGCGGAGGCGCGCGGCTCAGCCGCGCTCGGCGCGCTCGGCGAGGAGGTACTGCCAGTCGCGCGGCACGCGGTCCTTCGGCCCCGGGGTGGTCTGGCTCGCCGGGTGGCTCTGCGGGTCGGCCAGGGCGGGGCCGTCGGCGTAGTCGTCGGTCCGGTAGTCCCAGAACCAGTCCTCGCCGGGCTCGAAGCTGCGGATGATCGCGTGGCCCGTCGAGCGGTAGTGGGCCGTCGCGTGGCGGTTCAGCGAGTCGTCGCAGCAGCCGATGTGCCCGCAGAGCGCGCAGCGGCGCAGGTGCAGCCACCACGAGCCGGACTGCTCGCACTCGACGCAGCCGGGGCCGCTCGGCGGGACGGAGGGGTCGATCATCTGCTGCGACGTCATGCGCTCAGCATGCGCCTCCCGCGGCGGCAGGCACCAGGTCGGATGACTCGATCCTGCGGCTCCGTCACGCGCTCCGGGCGTCCTCGAGGCTGAGGAGCGCGTCGCGGAGCCCTGCCCGCGAGGTCACCCCGAGCTTGGGGAAGATCCGGTACAGGTGCCCGCTGACGGTGCGGGGCGAGACGAAGAGCTGCTGGGCGATCTGCTTGTTCGACAGGCCGGCGGCGGCCAGGGAGACCACGCGCCGCTCCTGCTCGCTGAGGTCGGCGGCGACCGGCGCCTCCCCCGCTCCGCCCGCCGCCCGCAGCTCGTGCTGGGCGCGGGCGAGCCAGAGCTCGGCTCCCACCGCGGCGAACCCCGCGGCGGCCTGGCGGAACCGGGTGCGGGCCTCCAGCGGGCGCATCCGGCGGCGCAGCCACTCGCCGTGGCAGAGCTGGACGCGTGCCCGTTCGAACGGCCACTCCTCGGAGGCCGGGTCGAGGGCGCGCTCGAAGAGGGCGCCCGCGCCGCCGGTCGGATCGAGGACCGCGGTCGCCGCGAGGGCGAGCATCCGCCCGCGGGGAGCGAGGGGCCGCGCGGCGAGGTCCGCCGCGGCCGCCGCCAGCTCGGCGCAGTGCTCGGGCAGGCGGAGGCGCGAGGCGGCCTCGGCTGCGTCGAGGAGCTCCAGCGGATCGCCGCCGGCGCGGGAGGAGGAGCGGGCGTGCGCCTCCTCGAAACGGCCGCCGCCGAGGTCGAGCGAGCACAGGGCGTGATCGGCGGCGCGCGCGACCGACGCCGCTCCGTGCCGCAGCGCCCAGGCCGTCGCGCGCTCGGCGCACTCGAGGGTGCGTGCGCGGTCGCCCTGCACGGCGTGGATCCGGGCTCGAGTCGCGTCGATCAGCGCGCGCACGGCGGGCAGGTCGTCGGCGCGGGCGGCGGCGCGGTGGAGGTCGGCCGAGGCGTCGTCGATTCGACCGCCGTCGAGTGCGGTGGTGCCGCGGCGGAGGAGGGCGAGGGCGCCGCGTAGGCCGTCCGCCTCCTCCCCGCCGTCGAGGAGCCCGGCGAGGCGGTCGCGGCGCTCGTCCGAGACCTCGAGCAGCGACCAGGCGAGGTGCAGCGCGACCGTCTTCCACGGGTCGCCCGTGACCGCGGAGTCCTCGGCGAGCAGCAGGCGGCGCTCCCACTCCTCGTCCGGTACCGGCCGCACGCAGGCCTCCACGAGGCGCAGGACGGGATCGAGGGGGTGCTCCTCGCCGACGGCGAGCGCCTCCTGCCACCACGCGGGATCGCCGCGGAGCATGCAGGCGAGGTGGAGAACGGTCACCAGCAGGTCGGCGGCGTCGTCGTGAGGGGCGACGCGGTCGGCGGAGAGGCTGCCGGCGTCGTCGCGGGAGGCGTCGGTCTCGGCGGGAGTGACACCGCCGACAGGAGAGACACCACCGACAGGAGAGACACCACCGACAGGAGAGTCACCGCCGACGAGCGAGGCACCACCGACTCCCGCGCCCCCACGCCCCACCCGAGCGCCGAGCCCCCGGAGGGCCGCGCGGCGGACCCCGCCCACGTCCCCCGTGCGGAGCAGCGCATCGGCCAGCCGCGCCGCCTCGACGCCGGCCCCGGGAACCCCGCCGTCCTCCCGCGAGCGCTCGACCACCCGCTCGAGGGCCGCCGCGTCGCCGGTGAAGGCCGCGACGGCGGCCGCGCGCGCCTCGAGCTCCTCCCGCAGAGCAGCACCGCGCGCACTCGAGCGCGCCTCGGTGAAAAGGAGCAGCGCCTCCTGCGGCCGACCCGCGCGGAGTCGCTCCTCCGCCGCGTCCCTCAGCAGCCGCGCCCGCTCCTCCGGCCCGGCGGCGTCGTCCGCCGCGAGCAGCAGGCGGAGGTGCGGGGCCGACTCCGGGCGCTCGGCGAGCCGCCTCCGTGCCGCCCGCAGCGCTCGGGGCGTCGCCGTCGAGAGCACCACCGCTCGGACCACCGGGTCGCGGAACGCACGGCCGCCCGCCGTCAGGATCCCCGCCTGCACCAGGGCGCTGTCCCCGTCTCCGAGGGCCGACCCGATGCTCTCCGGGAACTCGGCGCCCGCCACCGCGGCGACCAGGAGCGCCTCCCGGCACTCCTCCGACAGCGGAGCCAGCAGGTCGAGCACCCTGGTCTCGGCCTGCTCGAGCCGCGGGTAGACCGGGAAGGGCGAGGGAGCGTCCTCGTCGGCCCACGCCCGCCCGAGGACGTCGAGGAGCAGCGGATTCCCCTCCGCGACCCGCAGCAGGCGCGCCTCGACGGCGAGCGACCGCCGGCCGCCGTGGGCGCGCAGGAAGCCGCAGGCCGCCTCCGCGTCGAGGGGCTCGGTGCGACGGTGCCGGAGGCCCTCCCAGCCGGCGAGGACGCGCCGGTCGCCGGTGGCGAGGAGGCAGGCGGCGCCGACCTCGTCGACCAGCCGGGTCACCAGGGCCTGGAGGGTCTCGCGGGCGGCGACGTCGAACCGCTCCCAGTCGTCGACGACGATCAGGAAGCCGGGGTCGCAGGGCGAGGCGGAGGAGTCGCGCACCCGCTGCAGACGGCCGATCAGCGTGGCGAACAGCGCGAGCGAGGACGCGCCGATCACGGCGTCGCCCCGGTCCGGCCGCACCTCCACGACCTCGCAGCCGGCGGCGCGAGCGGTGGCCGCGGCGGAGCGCAGCATGTGCGTCCGGCCCGAGCCGATCCCGCCCTCGACCACCAGGAGCCGCTCCCGCGCGGGCGACGCCGAGCTCAGCATCCGGACCACCACGTCCTCGGGGGCGCTCGGGTGCGCGGGCGGCGAGGAGAGTGCACTGATCGTCATCGCGACTCCTGAGGGACGGGTTCCGAGGACCCCATGCTGACCGCCGGGCGCGGCCGCGCTCTCCTCCCTCTGTCGGAACCCTCCGGAGCGCACCCTCTGTCGAACCGTCCCGAGCGCCCGGCCCCCGATCGGCGCCGGGCCGGGGGGCACAGGAGGGCAGTGGGCCCCGCGAGCGCCCGACGGTACTCTGTGTCCCACCGGACGACCGGTACGGCCCCACCCCCGCACGACCGCCGCTCGACGCGGCGGGTGATCCGATGGAGTCGCACGATGAGCTCTCGCAGCCCCCTCGCGGAGTTCCTCCGCGCTCGCCGGGCGGCGCTGCGGCCGGAGCAGGTCGGCGTGCCGACCGCGGGCACCCGGCGGCGGGTGCCGGGCCTGCGCCGCGAGGAGGTCGCCGACCGCGCCCGGATCAGCCGCGACTACTACCTCCGCGTCGAGCAGGGGCACGCGGTCGCCCCGTCCGACCAGGTGCTGAACGCCCTCGCCGAGGCGCTCGCCTTCGACGAGTTCGAGCGCGCCTACCTCGTTCCGGCTCGCCCGGCTGCGCCCCGGCCCGCACGGTCCCGACTCTCCTCCGCCGGGCCAGGGCGTGGAGTCGCTGCTCGCCCACTGGCCGAGGACCCCGGCGTACGCGTTCGACCGCAACCTCGACGTCCTCGGCGCGAACGACCTGATGAGCCGTCTCGCCCCCGACAAGGGCGTGCCCGGCGCCAACACGCTGCTCTCCACCTCCCGCGGCTACGCGCGCGCCGTGGCGAACGGCGACCCGCCGGACCAGCTGCGGGCGTGGGGCCAGGTCTTCCGCGAGCTGATCGCCGCGCTGCGGTTCTACAGCGACCCCGACGATCCGCGGCTGCACGAGATCGTCGGCGAGTGCTCGGTCGAGAATCCGCTGTTCCGGTCGATCTGGGCCGAGTACCAGGTCCGCCCCTTCACCCACCGGTGGATCCGCGTCCACGTCGAGCCGTTCGGCTGGATCGACCTCGAGATGCAGACCCTGGAGCTCGCCGGCGCTCCGGGCCGGTACGTCGTGACCTACCTCGCGGCAGCGGGGACTCCGGCGGCCGCGGCCGTCGACGTCCTCGCCTCGCTGCGGCCCGCTCCGGAGTCGGGCACCGCGCTGGCGGCCCCGGCCGGCGCCTGATCAGCGGCGGCGAGCCGGGCGAGAGCCTCGCGACCCGCCGCGTCACCCGCCTCGAACAGGAGCAGGAGGCGCGCGCCGTCCCGGACCAGCCGGTAGTCCATCGGAACGGAGCCGACCGCGGTGACGAGGAACACGACCGACCCGCGTGCGTCGGCCTCCGCCCCTGCCGCCCACGAGTCCGCGAACCGGGGGCTCCTCGCCGAGAGCTCCCCGACGACCGTCAGGAACTCCCGGTCCCCCCGATGCCGCTCGAGCGAGTCGCGGAGCATCGCCGCGACCTGATCGGCCGCGGACCCCCAGCAGGGCAGGTCCTCGACCTCGGACGAGTCCAGGAAGGTGAAGCGGGCGATGCTCACTCCCGGGGCGAAGGCGGGCGAGAGCGCCCGCGCGAGCGGAGTCGCGGCCAGCACCCGCAGGTGCCGATCCAGCAGCACCGCCGCCCTCCCCGCCCACGGCAGGAGCGCCGCCTCGTGATCCTCCGTCATGTCCCCGTCCCCTCCGCGCGTCCCTCCCTCAGCGCAGCGGAGTGATCCCCTGCGTCCCGGGCGGGAAGGTCGCCAGCACCTCCTCCGGGATGTTCAGGTGCTGCGCGACCAGCGACGGCGGCAGGTGGCTCAGCCACTGGGCGAGCGACACCTCCTCGTAGCGGGAGCTCTTGAAGGTCTCGATGTAGACGAGCGTGTCGTCGCCGGTGTTCTCCACGTAGTGGCCGAAGTTGCGGCGCACGACGCCCACGTCTCCGGCGTGGAAGTCGGTCGTGTTGGCGTGCGGGCCGGTGTTGAAGACGGTCATCCGAGCGGATCCGCGGAGGTAGTACTGCCACTCGTCGGCGTTGGGGTGCCAGTGCAGCTCGCGCATCGAGCCGGGCTCGACGGTCGTCAGCGCGGCCGAGACCGTGCGCGAGGCCGGGAAGTTCGTGCTGTCGGCGATCTGGATCCGGCCGCCGCTGTTCTGGTACGCGGGCTCGGAGCGGGAGAGCCGGAAGATCACCGCCTCGTCGCCGTCCTGCACCCCGGCCGCGGCCCGGTCGGCCTGGAGGTCGCCGGGCACGTCGCCCGGGAAGATCCAGAGGTCGTGCAGCGGGATGTCGCGGAAGACCTCCTGCGCGACGCCGAAGTTCTTCGCCAGCACGTCCGGCGGCGTGTGCGCGAACCAGTCGGTGAGCAGGAGCGTGTTGCTCTCGGACTGCTCGCCGTCGTCGAACGCGAGCACGAACTCCGCCCCGTCCGGGCCGAGGCCCTGCAGGGAGTGCGGCAGGCCGGGCGGGAAGTACCAGAGGTCCCCCTCCTGCACGTCGTCGACGCTGGGCCGGCCGGTGCGGCTGAGCGTGGTGATGCGGCAGTTCCCCTTGGTCATCAGCGCCCACTCGGCGCTCTGGTGCCAGTGCAGCTCGCGGATCCCGCCGGCCTCGAGGTACATGTTCACGCCGGCGATCTCGTTCGAGATCGCGAAATCGGCCTGCGTGAGCTCGCGCGCCCAGCCTCCCCGCTGCACCCGCCGCGGCGAGATGTTGAAGGAGGACCAGAAGAACGGCTGCGTGCTGATGTCCGTCGCGGGCGCGGCGATCTGGTTCGGGAACAGTCCCTCCAGGACGCGGTTCTGCGGGCCGGTCATCGTGTTCGCCGAGGGATCGGCCTCGGTGTTCACGATCCCCTCCTGGGGGAGGTCCGGGTCTCCGAAACCGGGGGTCTCGTGGTGCGGAGCGGTGCTGTCGTCGGGTTCCACGGCGTTCTCCCTGCTGATCGTCCTGCGCGCCTGCGCTGCTCCGATCCCACCGCTCCGGCCCGGGCGGCACCACGGTCATCCGACTCGATCCGCGCCCCGACGACCGGCCCGGGTCAGCCGCCCAGGCCCTCGAGCACGTCCCGCGAGGGCACGAAGTAGACCCCGCCGGTCGTCGCGGTCGAGAAGTCGAGGAGGCGGTCGTGCCGGCCCGCGGGCACGCCGACGAACATCCGCGTCAGCATCGTCTCGATCACCGACAGGTCGGCGGCCAGGCCGAGGAAGTACGTGCCGAACTCGCCCCTGCCGGGCCGGCCGAAGGGCATGTTGTCGCGGAGGATGTCGTGCTCGGTCCCGCCGGCGTCGACCACGGTCGCGAGCCCCTTGTGCGAGAGCTGCGCCGGATCGTCCTCGCGCTCGACGTTGTCGGCCTTGCTCCGGCCGATGACCCGCTCCTGCTGCTCGGTGGTGAGCGCGTGCCACGCCGTCAGGTCGTGCAGGTACTTCTGCACGACCAGGTAGCTGCCGCCCGCGAACGCCGCGTCCTCCGCGCCGATCAGCGCGACGCGGGGCAGCGCCTCGCCGGTCGGATTCTCGGTGCCGTCGACGAAGCCCAGCAGGTCGCGGTTGTCGAAGTAGCGGAAGCCGACCACCTCGTCGCGGACGACGACGTCCTCGCCGAGCGCGTCGAGCAGGAGGCGCTCGAACTCGAAGCAGGCGTCGTCCCGCTCCGCCCGGATGTGGAACAGGAGGTCGGTCTGCGTCGAGACGGCCGTGTGCGCCGCGCCGACCACCTCCCGGAACGGGTGCAGCTGCGCGGGGCGCCCCTCCCCGCCGAAGCGGTCCCACGCGTCGCTCCCGATCCCGACCAGGCAGGAGAGGCGCAGGCCCAGGTCGCGGAAGCCGACCGCGCGGAGGATCCCGCCCACGTCGGCGACGACGTCCCGCACGCGGTCCGCGGCGTCCTGCCCGCCGACGATGTCGAGCGAGAGGAAGACGGCGGACCGGCTGAGCGGAGCGACGACCGCCTGCGGCTCGATCGGGACGCGGTCCTCGACGGTCACCGGAGCACCGCCCGCTGGGGCGTCGTCGTCCTGCGCGTCGGCAGGGCCGTCGTCGTGGGCGTCGTCGTGGGCATCGCGACCTCCGATCCGCGCGCCGCGGGAGGGCGCGTCCGCCGCGATCCTGTCAGCGTCCGCGGTGCCGGTCACGAGTCATCCGACCCCACTCGGCGAGCGCGGCCGGCGGCCCCGGCACCGCCCGGGCGACCAGGTCTGGACGATCGTCGGAACATCTCCCCGCGCTCTTCAGGGAGCGCTCCCACGCCCCTATCGTGGAGCCGCTCCCCACCCTCATCCGGGGAGGCACCACCTTGGACACGACCCGGGCCGGGCTCGGGATCGACACGAGCACGGAGGTTCGAAGATGCCGTTTGTGACCACGGACGACGACGTCGAGATCTACTACAAGGACTGGGGCGGCACCGACGCGCAGCCCATCGTCTTCCACCACGGCTGGCCGCTGTCGTCCGACGACTGGGACGCGCAGATGCTGTTCTTCCACGCGCACGGCTACCGCGTCATCGCGACCGACCGCCGCGGGCACGGACGCTCGACCCAGGTCGGCACCGGACACGACATGGACCACTACGCCAGCGACGTGAACGCGGTCGTCGAGCACCTCGACCTGCGGAACGCGATCCACATCGGCCACTCCACCGGAGGCGGCCAGGTCGCGCGCTACGTCGCGAAGTACGGCGAGCCCCAGGGCCGCGTGGCCAAGGCCGTCCTCGTCTCGTCGGTCCCGCCGCTGATGGTGCAGACCGAGGCGAACCCCGAGGGCACGCCGATCTCGGTGTTCGACGGCTTCCGCGACGCTCTCGCGGCGAACCGCGCCGAGTTCTACCAGGCCGTGGCCTCCGGGCCCTTCTACGGCTTCAACCGCGAGGGGGTCGAGCTCTCGCAGCCCGTGGTCGACAACTGGTGGCGCCAGGGCATGACCGGATCCGCGCTCGCGCACTACGAGGGCATCAAGGCCTTCTCGGAGACGGACCAGACCGAGGACCTGAAGGCGATCACCGTCCCCGTCCTCGTCACCCAGGGCGACGACGACCAGGTCGTCCCCTACAAGGACGCCTCGCTCAAGCAGCACGAGCTGCTGCAGAACTCGACGCTCAAGATCTACGAGGGCTACCCGCACGGCATGCTGACCGTCCACGCCGACGTCATCAACCCCGACCTGCTGGCCTTCATCCAGGAGTAGCGAGGCACGCTCGCAGGCGCGTCCCGGCCGTTCCGGGGCGCGCCTGCGCGTCTGCGCTCGGAGTGGGGCCCGGCGCCCCTGCGAGCGGAGTCCGGCCTCAGACGTCGGCGCCCGCGTCCCTCCCGAGCACCGCGGCGAGCTCGCCCCGCCCGCCGATCCCGAGCTTGCGGTACGCCGCGTACAGGTGCGCGCCGACCGTGCGCGGCGAGAGGAACAGGTTCTGCGCGATCGCGCGGTTCGACAGCCCCGTGCTCGCGAGAGCGCAGATGCGCAGCTCCTGCGGGGTCAGCGTGGCAGCGGCCGGCGACGGCGCGTCCGCGATCCTCCCTCCGGCGGCCCGGAGCGCGTCACGGGCCCGATCGGCCCAGGCGTGGATCGGCAGCTCCTCGAGCATCGCCAGTGCCTCGCGGAGGAGGGGCCGCGCCTCCGCCGCCCGACCGGCCCGGTGCAGCCCGTCGCCCACGAGCAGCAGCGCCCGCGCCCGTACGTACGGGAGCGGCGGCGGAGTCCGGCGGAGCAGCCCGGCCGCGGCGTCCGGCGCTCCCTCGGCGAGCGCCACGGCGATCTGCGCGTACCGGAGGGCCGCCTCGATCATCGGCTGGTGCCAGCGCTCGAAGAGCGATTCCAGCCTCGCGGCGTGCAGGCGCACGACTCCGACGTCCCCGATCGCGAGAGCCGCGTCGACGAGATCGGGCGTGGTGAGGATCGCGAAGCCGGGGTTCAGGGAGTCGTCGTCCCTGTCGAGGAGGGGCAGGAGCTCCGGCACGGCGTCGCCCGGTCGCGACTCGAGGACCGCCACCGCCGCTCGCGATCCGCGGAGCGTCGCCCGCATCACGCTCGAGCAGAGGACGGCCGCGCCGATCGCGCTGCCCGCGCTGATCGCCTCGGGATCGGGCGCGACGCCCTCCATCGCGTCGAACCAGGCCAGGCAGGCCCGGGACGCGGTCTCGAAGCCGACGTCCCCCAGGTCGCTCCCGAGGACGAGCGCCTCCTCGGCGAAGGAGCGGGCGCGCGAGATGCGGCCTGCGAGCGACGTGGTCATCGAGGCGGCGAGGAGCGCCTGCGGGAGGATCCGGATGTCGCCGCGCGCGCGCAGCCCGGTGATCGCCTCCTCCAGGAGCTCCCGGGCGACCTCGACCTCGCCCGCCGTGTTCAGCGCGTAGCCGAGCCACCACGCCTCCTCCGGACCGCTCGCCCCGCCGGCCGCCGCGAGCGCCCGCCGGACGACCTCGTCGCCGCGGGCGATCGGCTCGGTGACCGCCGCGAGCAGGACGGCGCGCGGGTCGGAGTCGTCGAGGGCGAGCGCGCGCACCGCCTGGATCATCGGCTCGCCGGGCGACGCCTCGCGGTTGTGGTCCCAGGCGATGGCGGCGAGGTGCAGGAGCGCGGCGGTCGCGGCGTCGACGGCTCCGTGGCTCTGCAGCGCCGTCACTGCGGCGAGCGCGGGCGAGAGGTCTCCCCGCGAGAGGGCCGTGCGCCCGGTCGGCAGCGTCTCGCGCGTCCAGGCGGCGCGGGCGGTGAGCACCGGATCGACGGTCTCGCCCGCCGCGCGGTGCACGAGCAGCGCCGCCTCCGCGGTCCGGCCGGCGAGTCCGGAGTACTCGGCCGCGTCGATCAGGCGCGAGACGCGCAGCGGCCCCGCGGGGGTCAGCTCCGCCGCCCGCTCCATCGCCTGAGCCGCCAGGACGACGTCGCCCGTCGCCAGGCCGGACGCCGCGAGACCGGCGAGCTCCTCGCCGACCGGCCCGTCCGAGCCCGTCGCGAGCTCCGACCGCCACCAGAGCGTCCGGCTCGGGTCGTCGCGGTGCTCCTGGACGAGCGTGCGGAGCACGGCCGCGCGCTCGGAGGGGCGGCTCACGCTCGTCACCGCGGACTGCACGAGAGGGTGCCGGAAGCGGAGTCCGCTCCCCGGCGTCCAGCTGAGCAGCGACGCGGCGACGGCCCGGTCGATCCAGGAGGGGTCGGGGTGGCGGCCGATCGCCAGGTTCGCCAGCCGGCTCGCCTCCTCCGCCGTCGCGACGTCGCCCAGCGCCACGGCCAGCACGGCGAGCCGCGAGGGCTGGTCGAGCTCCGCGAAGCGCTCGGCGAAGGCCGACTCGAGGCGTCCGGTCACCGCGCGGTCCTCCGCCTCGTCGGCCGACGGGTCGCGTCCGGTCAGCTCCACCAGGGCGAGCGGATTCCCGCGGGCGAGGTCGAGCAGAGCGCGCCGGGCGGCGCCGCGAGGAGGATGCAGGAGCGTGTCCAGGAGGGCGGCCGAGTCGGCGGCCGACAGCGGCCCGAGGTGGAGGTGCTCGAGGCCGGAGTCCTCCTCGGGCCGGTCCCTCGTGGTCATCACGACGACGACGCGGTCCTCGCCGATGCGCCGGGCGAGCATCCGCAGCGCCCACGCCGACTCCGGGTCGATCCGGTGCAGGTCCTCGACGACGACCAGCAGGGGCCGATCGGCGGCGGCGTCGCTCAGGAGGGTCAGGGCCGAGAGGCCGGCCAGGAGCGGCGTCGGCTGCACTCCGTCCGCCAGATGGAAAGCCACGCGGAGCGCGTCCCGCTGCGGCAGGGGCAGGCCGTCGAGGCCCGGGCGGAGCGGGTGCAGGAGGAGCTGCAGCGCCGCGTACTGGTCGCCCGACTCCGCTGCGGAGCCCGCGGTGCGCAGCACCCGCACATCGCGTGCGCGGGCGTAGGCGACGACCTCCTCGACCAGGGTGGTCTTGCCGACCCCGGCGTCCCCGTCGATGACGAGCGCCGACCCGTGGGCGGCGATGCCGTCGACCATCAGCCGGAGCCGCGCGAGCTCCGATCCCCGACCGACGACGAGCGCGTCCCGCTTCACGCGTCGAGTATCGCACCCTCGCGCAGACACTCCTCGACCCGGTGACGGGCCCGGATGAAATCGATCGCGGCGGCCGCGGCGCTGCCGGGGGCGCCGAAGAAGGAGGTCAGGAAGTGGTCGCCTCCGTGCACCTCCAGAGTCTGCCAGCGGAAGGCGATGAAGCCGAAGGGGTCGACGCGCACCGGCGACGAGCCCTCGCGGAGCGGATACGCCTCCTGGCTCGCCCAGACGCGGCGGAAGACCCGCGAGCGGCCTCCGAGCGAGGCGACCAGGACCCGCAGACGCGGGTCCGCCGGGTCGGAGTGGAAGCGGAGGGCGGCCGTCATCACGGCGATCGTGCGGTCCCAGTCCTCGTGCCGCTCGGCGTCGGTCTCGAGCGCCGCGGCGTCGATGACGGCCTCGATCATGTTGGTCCCCTGCTCGCAGGCCAGGGGGAGGAACAGGCGGCCGAGCTCGTTCACGGCGACGAGGTCCAGGTAGCGGTCGACCACGTAGGCGGGCGTCGTGGTCCAGGACGAGACCATGCTCGTCAGGCTGCCGACCTGCGCCGGGGTCGGCCCGGCCTGTGCCCAGCCCGGTGAGCGGCGCGGCGCGGCGTGTCCGCCGAGCCGGAAGAGGTAGTCGCGCCCGTCCGCGTCGAGGCGGAACGCCCGGGCCAGGGCGTCCAGGACCTGCGCCGAGGGGCGGCGGTCCTTGCCCTGCTCGAGCCGCAGGTAGTAGTCCGGGCTGATCCCCGCGAGCACGGCGACCTCCTGGCGGCGCAGCCCGCTGACGCGGCGCCTGCCGTCGGCGCCCAGGCCGACCTCGTCAGGGCGCAGCCGGTCGCGGTGCCCCCGGAGGTAGGCGCCGAGCCGTGCGGTGTCCGTGTCCACGATCCCGCCCTTCTCTCCCTTCGAGGCTAGGGAGGAGGCGGGCCCGGCTCCACGCGACGCCGACCTAGATCCGCGGCGGGAGTACCTAGATCGGCGGGGCGGGCTTCCGGGTGGGGGCGGTGCGCGGCGGGGTGCGGAGGAGCGCACCGGCACGCGGCACACCCCTCTGCGATCGGTACGGCTCCGCGGTCAGCTCAGCTCCGCCGCGGCGTCGGCGATGACCCGCGCGACCTCCTCCGGGTGCGAGCGCATCACCAGGTGCGGCGCGTCGAGCTCGACGACCGAGCGCACGCCCGCCCGCCGGTAGCCGAACCGCTCGACGTCCGGGTTGATCGTCCGGTCCGCGGCCGCGACGACGCCCCAGCTCGGCCGGGTCCGCCAGGCGGCGACCGGGGCGGCCTCACCGAAGGCCAGAGCGGCGAGCGGGCGCTGGCCGACCGCGAGCACGGCCGCCTCGGCCGGGTCGATCCCGGCCGCGAGCACCTCCGGGAACGCCGACACCGCGACCGACACGTCCGTGCCCGGCTCCGCCCCGTCGATCGGGAACGGGGTGTAGACGAGGTTCGCCGGCAGGTCGGAGTCGGGGAAGGCTCCCTGCAGCTGCCCGAGGCTCTCCCCCTCCTCGAGCGCGTAGGCCGCGAGGTAGACGAGGCCGACCACGTTCTCGGCGGCGCCCGCCACCGTGATCACGGCGCCGCCGTAGGAGTGGCCCGCCAGCAGGACCGGCCCGTCGAGCTGCTCCACGAAGGAGCGGAGGTACTCCGCGTCGCCCAGCAGGCTGCGGTTCGGCACGGCCGGGACGCGCACGGCGTGGCCGGCGTCGAGCAGGATCCGCGTGACCGGGGCGAAGCTCGCGGCGTCGGCGAACGCTCCGTGGACGAGGACGATGGTGGGTGCGGGCATGGGGTGTCCTTCCGGTCGGGCTGCGGTCCGGCAGCCGGCTGCGCAGCCGATCCGGACCCGGGCCGAACCTAGGACGGCGGACGGCGCGCGTCGTGACCCCGCGACTCCCCTGCCGACCGGGCGGCCGCCTGTCGCCCGCCCGAGGACACGCTCCAGCGCTCGTCCCGCCCGCTCACGGCGGGCCCGGCCCGCTGCAGCGTCCGCGTCCTGGTCCCGGCGGGGTCACCCTTCGACGGCCGGACCGCCCGGGATCGCGGCGCGGTCGGCCGGCGGCCTCTCCGGCCGGATCGCCGGCGACAGCGGCGGATCGGCACGCGGACTCCTGCGGCCCGAGACCCGGGCCGCGGCGCGTCAGCTCGCGAACTCCTCCGGCCAGCCCAGCGCGGCCAGCGACCGGCGCACGCGCTCGATGTCCTCCTCCGAGGGCAGCTCCGAGGTCACTCCGGCGATCGCTGTGCCGACGTCCGCGCGGGAGGCGGGCGCGTCGGCGGCGAGACCGGCGGCCACCTCGGCCACCTCCTCGTCGCTCAGACGGCGGCGGAGGAGCGCCAGCAGCGGCACGAAGTCCTGCTCGGGCAGCCCGGCCGGGTAGCCGGCGCGCAGCCAGCGGACGATGCGCGTGACGAGGCCCTCGCGGGTGTCCGGCTCGGCCAGCGACTCCGGGCCCGCCAGCGGCCAGCCCGCCTTCGCGAGCCGTGAGGAGACGCGGGCGACGTCCTCGGGCATCGCCGGTCCGAGCAGCAGCTGCTCGATCCGCTCGCGGACCACGGCCCGTGAGACGACCGTCTCGGCCCGCTCCGACTCCGACAGGAGCCGCGCGACGACCTGCTCGACCTCGTCCGTCGTGAGGCTGCGGCGCAGCAGGCCCAGCAGCGGCAGGTAGTCCTGCTCCGGCACGCCCGACGGGTAGCCCGCGCGCAGCCAGCCGACCACGCGGGCGACGATCCCCTCCCGCGCCGCGATCGGATCGGTCGAGGCCATGCTCAGCCCTTGGGCACGAAGGTCGGGATCACGTGCTCGAAGCTCACCGACTGGCCGAGGCCCGTCGCGATGATGACGCTCAGGCCGATCACGACGGAGCCGACGACGAGGGCGAAGCAGAGCACGCCGATCCCGCGCAGCACCGGGGCGGGCAGACCGCTCCGGACCGCGCGGGCGTCGGACCCGCCCGAGGCGGGAGCACCGGCGGCGACGGCGAAGGAGCGGACGCCGACGGCGAAGAGCACGGGCAGGCCTGCTCCGAGGAGCACGGCGACGAGGGCCACCTGGCCGGCGGCGGAGAGGAAGAGGGAGAGCACGGTGCGGATCCTTTCGCTCAGACGCCGGCGGTCTCGGGCGCGGGGCGTGCCGCCGCGTCCTGCCACTCGTCGTTGACGTTGTGCGCGCCGATGCTGTCGCGGCGCGAGCGGATGTAGATGAGGGAGGCGACGGCGACGAGGATCGCGGCCATCAGGAGGCCGCCGGCCGCGCCTCCGACGAGGTGGCCGATCCACCACATCACGGCGCCGACGAGGGCGGCGGCCGGGAGCGTGATGACCCAGGCGATCACCATGCGCAGCGCCACGCGCCAGCGCACCTGCGCTCCGGGGCGGCCGACTCCGGAGCCGAGGATCGAGCCGGTCGCGACGTGGGTGGTCGAGAGGGCGAAGCCGAGGTGGCTGGAGGCGAGGATGACCGCGGCGGAGGCGCTCTCGGCGGCCATGCCCTGCGGGGTGTCGATCTCGACGAGGCCCTTGCCGACGGTGCGGATGATCCGCCAGCCGCCGATGTAGGTGCCGAGCGAGATGGCCAGCGCGCAGCTGAGCTTGACCCAGAAGGGGACCGACTCGGTGTCGCTCCAGCCGCCGGCCGCGATCAGCGCGAGCGTGATCACTCCCATGGTCTTCTGCGCGTCGTTGGTGCCGTGCGCGAGCGAGACGAGGGAGGCGCTGCCGATCTGGCCGAAGCGGAAGCCGCGGTGGAGGCTCTTCTCGGCGAGGTTGCCGATCACCCGGAAGACGAGCCAGGTGCCGATCGCCGCGACCGCTCCGGCGAGCACGGGCGACATCAGCGCCGGGAGGATCACCTTGCCGACGACGCCGTCGAGCTTCGTGCCGTCGCCGGCCCAGTTCACGCCGTTGAGGCCGAGGCCCGCGAGAGCGGAGCCGATCAGGCCGCCGAAGAGGGCGTGCGACGAGCTCGAGGGCAGGCCGAGCAGCCAGGTCAGCAGGTTCCAGACGATGCCGCCGATGAGGCCGGCCAGCACGATCAGCAGCAGAGCCGAACCGCCGTCCTCGAGCAGCGCCGGATCGGGTGCGCCCGAGGAGTCCTGGATCTTCACGACCGCGTTGGTGACGGTCAGCGCCACCTCGATGCTGAGGAACGCACCGACGAGGTTCAGCGACGCCGAGAGGGCGACGGCGGTGCGGGGCTTCAGGGCACCGGTCGCGATGGACGTGGCCATCGCGTTCGCCGTGTCATGGAAGCCGTTGGTGAAGTCGAAGGCGAGGGCCGTGACGACGACGAGCGCGAGCAGGATGAAGGGATCCACGCAGACATGATGCTCCCGCGGCGGGAGGCGTTCCGGCGTGGTCGCGAGGCTTCACCTGCTGTTCACCTCGCGGGGCACGCCCGCCCGAGTACCCTGTGCGGATTCTCAGGCGGGCGGCGCATCGGTGGGTGCGATTCACCTGAGTCCGCACCGGCATGCGGCGCTCAGACGGGTGCGCTCAGGAGGCCGAGCGCGGCATCGGCGGGGTGAGGTCCGGGGTGTGCGCGGGGTCGGAGTCGGGGGCCGGCTCCTGCTGGGCGGCGGACTCGGCCGCGGCACCGGTGTCCTCGGCGGACTCCTGATCCTCGGCGGGCTCCTGCGAGCCGGGCAGCGGCGGGGTGAGGTCGAGGGCGCCGACCGCCGGCTCGGCGGCGTGCTTCGGCGTGGTCGGGCGGTTCTCGGCCGCGGCCGCCTTCTTCGCCGCCTTCTCCTGGGTCCGCTTGAGCTTCTCGGTCTGCTCGGCCAGCTTGCGGGCCTTCTTGCGCAGCTTCTTGCTGGAGTCGCGGACCGCCTCGTGCGCCGCGCGCACCGACTTCTCGGCCTTCTTCAGCGCCTTCTTCGCGCGCTTCTGCGCCGCCTTGTCGCGTGCGTCCTTGTCGTTGCCGGTCCCGGCCATGTCCGCTCCTCCGCTCGTCGACCGCTCCGGCCGACTCCCCCACGCTACCGAGCGGCACCCGCCCCGCGAACCCGCTGGCGAGCGCGCCCGGGCCGCGCTAGGCGCGCGGGCGGCGGCCGTTCTGCGCCCGTGCCGTCCCGCCTCCCCTTCCCCCTGGTCGCCGCCTCTCCTCCTTTCTCCTCGGCTCTCGCTTCAGCCCTGCGGTGCCGTTCGCGGCTGGGAGTCGCGGGCGAGTGACCCCGCGACGCGCGCGGGTTCGGCAGGCTGGGGGCATGGTCTTCCAGCACGATCCCGGCGGCTACCAGGGCCGCGCCGGCCTCCGGCGTCCCGTGCGCGGGCCCAGGCGCGACAAGTGGATGTGGTGGCGCCTGGGCTCCGGAGTCGCGGCGACGGTCGCCGGTGTGATCGCCCTGCTCGTCTTCACCGCCGACCGCTGAGCACGCCCACCGGCGACCCGGCGCACCCCCGCCACTCCGGATCGAGAGCCGATCGATGCGCTCAACCGCTTGACTCCGGAGGTTTCTCTCAGGTCGGATCCGGCGGAACGCGGGTAGTTTGGAGGGTCGCATCGGCTCAGCCGTGCGATCAGCCCCACTGCCCCACCCGGCGCTCGCCTCCCCCCTCGAGCGTCGGCAGACCTGGAACCTCCTCTGCATGCACCGTTCGTCACGCGCCTCGACTCCCACCCCCGCAGGAGCCGAGACCGGCAGTCCGTCCGCCCTCCCGACCCGTCGCTCGCTCCGTGAGCAGGAGTCCCGCAGCCGTCGCCCCTCCCGCGGCCCGTCGCGCCCCCGCGTCTCCGCAGTCGCCGCGATGACCCTCGTGGCCGGCATCGCGATCACGTCGACGATGCCCGCGTTCGCCGTGGGCGGCACCGCCGACTCCGAGCTGACCCGCGACACGGCCACCGCCGTCGCCGCGGCCCGCCCGCAGAGCTTCGTGGCGGCCGGAGTCGTGCAGCAGAGCGTCACCCGCGACGCCTTCGCCGCCGAGGCCAAGCCCGAGGTCCTCGTGCCCACCGCGTCCCTCGACGCGATCACCGCCACCTCCGGCGAGTCGACCGCGGCCGCCGCCGGAGCGTCCGGAGCGTGGGTCGTCCCGATCTCCGGTCACATCAGCAGCAGCTACGGCCCCCGCCCCGACGCGCCGGTCGCCGGCGTGAACCTGTTCCACAAGGGCACCGATCTCGCCGGCGCCTGCGGCACGCCCGTCCTCGCGGCCTCCAGCGGCACCGTCGAGGAGGCGTCGTACCAGGGCAGCTACGGCAACTGGATCCTGCTCGACAACGGCGGCGGCATCGAGACCGGCTACGCCCACAACAGCGAGCTGATGGTGTCGGTCGGCGAGACCGTCACCGTCGGCCAGGTCATCGCGCTGCGCGGCTCGACCGGCGCCTCCACCGGCTGCCACCTGCACTTCGAGACGCGGGTCGACGGCGAGGCGGTCGACGCCGTGCCGTTCATGGCCGAGCTCGGCGTCCCGATCGGCTGACGTCCTCGACGACTCGAGAACGCAGACGTCGCGGTGGCCGCTCTCGACCACCGCGACTTCTGTGTTCTCGTGAGCGCGCAGGCCGGCGTCAGGGCCCGGGGACCGTCCGCGCCCCGGTCGAGACGGCGGCCGACCAGTGCGCGTCGTCCGGCACCGTCGTCACCCTGATCTCGGCGTCCTGCTCGACGGCGATCTGCATGGTGCCCGTGTTGCCGCCTCCCGTGCCGGTGCGGGTCGTGCTCGGGCTGTAGACGCACGACGATCCGCTCGTCATCAGGCCGACGACCTCGATCGTCACCTCGGCGTCCGCGGTGTCGCAGGCGACCGAGACGGTGATGTGCAGCGGATCGCCGCTGAGGTTCACGGTCTGCGGATCGACGGGGCCGACCTGGTCGGTCCACCGCACGGCGGCGGTCGCTCCCTCGGGCAGCGTCACGGGCCCGAGCGGAGCGTCGGTGGGCGTCGCGGTCGGAGCGGCCGTCGGAGCAGCGGCGCCCGGGGCGGCGGGTGTCGCCTCCTCCGCCTGGTCGGCGCCGCTCGTGCAGCCGCTCAGAGCGAGCGCGGCGAGCAGTGCCGAGGCGCCCAGCGCGGTCGCGCGCCGTCCCGCCCGGAGCCCCGTCGCCCGGCGCGGAGCGGTCGTTCTCGTGGTGTCCATGGTGGTTCCCCCTGTCCACTGGCGTCCCTCCGGTCTACCCGAGCCCGCGCGGCCGCGGACCGCACTCTGCGGCGGTTGCCAGGGTCGGGAGCCGTGCTGCGGATCGATGGGGAGCTCCTCCGTACCGGCGCGGCGGCCCGTCGATCCGCTCGGGTGCCGCGGATGATCGGCACCGGGCGGATCCGACGCCCGCCGCTCCCGGCGCACCCCGCCGAGCCGCCCCTCTGCACCCGGAAGGCACCGCCATGATCGCCTCGAACACCTACCCCTTCGCCGGACGCACCGTCCTGGTCACCGGAGCCGGCTCCGGCATCGGCCGCTCCATCGCACGCGCTTTCCTCGAGCAGGGCGCGAGCGTCGCGGTCGCCGGGCGCACCCCCGCCACGCTCGAGGAGACCGTCGCCGGCTTCCCGGCCGAGCGCGTCCTGGTCGTGCCCACCGACGTCTCGGTCCGAGCCGAGGTCGACGCGCTCGTCGAGGGCACCGTCGCGAGGTTCGGCGGGATCGACGTCCTCGTGAACAACGCGGCCGGCCACCTCGGCGGCCCGATCGAGGAGGTGGAGGACGACGCCTGGCGCTCGCTCTTCGCCACGAACGTCGACGCCCTCTTCTACGCGGTGAAGGCGGCGCTCCCCCACCTCAAGGCGAGCCGCGGCAACATCGTCGTCGTCTCCTCCGTCTCGGGCATCCGCGGCGACTGGGGTCAGGCCGCCTACAACGCGACCAAGGGCGCGATCACGACGTTCGTGCAGTCGCTGGCCCTCGACTTCGGCGCGCACGGGGTGCGGGTCAACGCCGTCGCCCCCGCCTTCACGCAGACGCCGCTGACCGAGTCGATGGCCTCGACCCCCGAGGAGCTCGCGCCCTTCATCGACCGCATCGCCCTCGGACGCACCGGGCAGCCGGACGACATCGCCCCGCCGGTGCTGTTCCTCGCCAGCGCGGACGCGGCGTACATCACCGGCGCGATCCTGGCCGTGGACGGCGGAACGAGCGCCTCGACGGGGCAGCCGCACCTGTAGGCGGGCGAGCGGCGGATCGGCGGCGACTCGGCGACTCGCCTGCTCGGCCGGGGCGGCTCGGTCGCCCGGAAGCGGCGGCCAGGCGAATCGGGGTCGGGGGGCGGCGGCTCTGCCCAGAACCCGAGTGCTCGCGTCGGATCCTGCGGCCCCGCTCGCGAGGGTCCACCGGGCTCGACTGCGGGCGCCCGCAGCCCGGATCACTCCATCCCTGACCGCGCACTCAGACTCAACCGACACCTGTGGAGTATCGTGGAGCCAATTGCATGCAGACGCATGGATACGGACTCGCCGACCACACGGCCTCCGAGCCCATCCCTCTTCGAGCAGGAGTCGTCATGACCACCACCAGCACCCGCTTCACCGACCGCGTCGTCCTCATCACCGGAGGTGGATCCGGCCTGGGCCGCGCCGCAGCCGTCCGCCTCGCCCAGGAGGGCGCGAAGCTCGCCCTCGTCGACATCTCCGAGCAGGGCCTCGCCGCCACGGTCGACGTCCTGCCCGAGGGCACCGAGTCGATCACCGTCCTCGCCGACGTGTCGAAGGAGGCGGACGTGGACGCCTATGTCGCGCGCACCCTCGAGGCCTTCGGCCGGATCGACGGCTTCTTCAACAACGCCGGCATCGAGGGCCGCCAGAACCTCACCGAGAACTTCACGGCCGACGAGTTCGACAAGGTCGTCGCGATCAACCTCCGCGGCGTGTTCCTCGGCCTCGAGAAGGTGCTGAAGGTGATGCGCGAGCAGGGCTCGGGCATGGTCGTCAACACCGCGAGCGTCGGCGGCATCACCGCGATCGGCAACCAGTCCGGCTACGCGGCCGCCAAGCACGGCGTCGTCGGCCTCACCCGCAACTCCGCGATCGAGTACGGCGAGTTCGGCATCCGCATCAACGCGATCGCGCCCGGGGCCATCTGGACCCCGATGGTCGAGAACTCGATGAAGCAGCTCGACCCGCAGAACCCGCGCAAGGCGGCCGAGGAGTTCATCCAGGTCAACCCGACCAAGCGCTACGGCGAGGCCGACGAGATCGCCTCGGTCGTCGCCTTCCTCCTCTCGGACGACGCCTCGTACGTGAACGCGACCGTCCTCCCGATCGACGGCGGTCAGTCCATCAAGTACTGAGGTCCCGCGGAGGGAGCGGAGGGAGCGCCTGCTGCGGCGGGCGAGCCCTCCGCTCTCCCGCTGACGCCGCGTCCTTCGCGAAACGGACTCGACCGCTCCTCCACAGGTGCTCCCTCCGACGGACATCCCCACCGGGCCTCCCCCACGCAGCACCCGGCACCGCAGCGGGAGCAGAATGGGGGTCGGTCCCGCCAGCGGCCGGACCTCGACCGCTACGGAGACATGCATGAACCCCACCGGGAGCTTCCGCGCCGCCCGCGACACCCTCCTGCAGCACCGCCGCGATGCGGTCGCCGCGAACGAGGCCTTCCAGTGGCCGGACGTCGGGCCCCGCTTCAACTGGGCGGTGGACTGGTTCGACGCGATCGCCATCGGCAACGAGCGCCCCGCCCTCTGGATCGTGGAGGAGGACGGCTCCGAGGAGAAGTACTCCTTCGACCGGATGCGCTGGCGCTCCGACGAGGTCGCCGCCTGGCTCCACTCGGTCGGCGTCGAGCAGGGCGATCACGTGATGCTCATGCTCGGCAACCGCCTCGAGCTCTGGGAGTCGATGCTCGCGATCATGAAGCTCGGCGCGGTCATCCTCCCCACGACGACCCTGCTCTCACCCGCCGACCTGGCCGACCGCCTCGAGCGCGGCGAGGTCGCGCACGTCATCGCGGACGCCTCCGAGACCGCCAAGTTCGACGAGATGGAGGGCGGCTTCGGCCGCATCGCGGTCGGCGGCGCCGTCGAGGGCTGGCTCGACTACGCCGACTCGCTCGAGCCCTTCGGCATCAGCCCGACCGTGGTCGTCCAGAGCTCCGATCCGTGCCTGATCTACTTCACCTCCGGCACCACCTCGAAGCCCAAGATGGTCGTGCACACGCACGAGTCGTACCCCGTCGGGCACCTCAGCACGATGTACTGGCTCGGCGTGCAGCCGGGCGACGTGCACATGGCGATCAGCTCGCCGGGCTGGGGCAAGCACGCGTGGAGCTGCTTCTTCGCGCCGTGGAACGCCGAGGCGACGGTGTTCGTCTACAACTACAGCCGCTTCTCCCCCACCGCTCTGCACCAGCAGCTCGACCGGGCCGAGGTCACCACGTTCTGCGCGCCGCCGACCGTGTGGCGGATGCTGATCCAGTCGGCGCTGGGAGCGAAGCCGCGCGCGCTGACCGAGATCCTCTCGGCGGGCGAGCCGCTCAACCCCGAGGTCATCGCGACCGTCGAGCGGGAGTGGGGACTCACCATCCGCGACGGCTACGGCCAGACCGAGACCACCGCGATCATCGCGAACCCGCCCGGCGCCCCCGTGGTCCCCGGAGCGATGGGCCGCGCGCTGCCCGGCGTCGCCATCGCCCTCGTCGATCCGCTGACCGGCGAGCCCGCCTCCACCGGTGAGATCTGCCTCGACCTGTCCGTCGAACCCGTCAACCTGATGTCCGGCTACCTCGGCGACGAGGACCGCACCGAGCGCGCCCGCGCGGACGGCTACTTCCACACCGGCGACGTGGCGGTCCGCGCGGTCGACGGCACGATCACCTTCGTCGGCCGCACCGACGACATCTTCAAGTCCTCCGACTTCAAGATCTCGCCGTTCGAGGTCGAGAGCGTGCTGCTGCAGCACCCCGCCGTCGCCGAGTCCGCAGTGGTCCCGGCTCCGGACGAGGTGCGCCACAGCGTGGTGAAGGCCTACGTCACCCTCGCCGACGGCTGGGAGCCGACCGCCGAGACGGCGAGCGCGATCTTCGCCCACACCCGCGAGCTGCTCTCCTCCTTCGAGCGGGTGCGGCGCGTCGAGTTCCACCCCCTGCCCAAGACGATCTCGGGCAAGATCCGCCGCGTCGAGCTGCGCGAGCGCGAGGAGGAGGCGTTCCGCCGCGGCGAGGAGATCCCCACGGAGTGGCGCGCCGACCGCCTCTAGGCGCGGCGGCCCTCGTCCGCCGATACACCGCCGGGATCGCCGAAGCACCGCTGAGACGGCGGCGCCTCGGCGGGGCGGTGGTGTCTCGGCGGGATGCGGTGGGCCGGGACGCCGGCCGCCGGTGACCAGCGGGAGCGGGAGCCGTCAGCGCGGAACCAGCGCGGCGTCGGCGGCGTCCGGATCAGAGGCCGGCGATCAGCTCGGCGTCAGCGCGGGAGTACAGCGATCAGCTCGCCGTGGTCGCGGACGCCGGGGGCGCTGCGGTGGAGCGAGTGGGTCACCTCGAGGCCGGCCTGCTCGGCGAGCGCGCGCATCTCGGCGAGCGGGTGAAACCACGCCGGTGCGACGGCGTGCGCGAACGCCTCCGAGCGCGGCCCTTCGAAGAAGCCGATCAGCAGGCTTCCGCCCGGTCGGAGGTGCGCGGCGAGCGCCGCGACCGCGCCGGGCAGCTCCGCCGGCGGCAGGTGGATGAGCGAGTACCACGCGAGAACGCCCCCGAGGCCGTCGACGTCGAGCTCGAGCGCCGAGCCGAGCCGGAACGGGACGTCCGGGAACCGCGCTCGAGCCAGCGCGACGAACTCCGGCACCGGGTCGACGCCGACCGCGGCGGCTCCGCGGCGCCGGAGGAACTCCGTCCAGTGCCCGGGCCCGCAGCCCACATCGGCGACCGTGCCCCCCAGCCCGTCGGCCCACGACCCGATCAGCTCGCGATCGGCCGCGGGCCCCGCGTCGACCGATCCGAGCAGCGCCGCGTACTCCTCCGCCCGCGCGCCGTACGCGTCCCGCACCTCGTCCATCCGGTGAGCGTAGGCCGTCTCGAAACAGCGCGCAGCGGGCACGCGGAGGCGCGTGGCACGTTCCGCGGTGCCGTTGGCACAGCTCGGCGGCACGGTCCACTGGCGCGTTCTGACGTTCTGGCGCGCCTGCCTCGTGAGCGTTCGCGCCCGGCCTCCCGAGGCGCTCCGCGAGGACGGATCATCGAGGTGCCGCGCCCCGTCCCCGCCCCGAAGGAGACCCGATGACCCCTGCCGACGCCGACGAGCAGGGGGAAGACG
>NZ_PSUE01000029.1:0-37728 GCF_002931645.1 Rathayibacter sp. AY2B5
CGCCGCCGCAGAAGGCGTTCGGCGGCTCCGTCCACCCCACGATCCTCGCGGCGGCCGCTCTGCTCGGCATCGACGAGGTCTACGCGGTCGGGGGCGCCGGAGCCGTCGCCGCACTGGCCTACGGCGTCGACTCGATCGGGCTGGATCCCGTCAGCATCATCACCGGGCCGGGCAACGTCTGGGTCACCACCGCGAAGCGCCAGGTGCTCGGCCAGGTCGGCATCGACTCCGAGGCGGGCCCGACCGAGATCCTCGTGATCGCCGACGACTCCGCCGACCCGCGCCTTGTCGCCGCCGACCTGGTCAGCCAGGCCGAGCACGACGAGGCCGCCTCCGCGGTCCTGGTCACCGACAGCGCCGAGCTCGCCGCCGCCGTCGAGCGCGAGGTCGCCGCCCAGGCCGCTGCCACCCACCACGCGGAGCGCGTGGCCATCGCACTCGACGGCCCGCAGTCCGCGCTCGTGATCGTCGACGACCTCGAGCTCGCCTGCGCGTTCAGCGACGCCTACGGCCCCGAGCACCTCGAGCTGCACACGGCCGACCCCGTCGCGACGGCCGAGCGGATCCACGACGCCGGCGCGATCTTCCTCGGTCCGACCACCCCGGTGAGCCTGGGCGACTACCTCGCCGGCTCCAACCACGTGCTCCCGACCCTCGGGCAGGCGCGCTTCTCCTCCGGGCTCGGCGCCTACACCTTCCTCCGGCCGCAGCAGCTGATCTCGTACGACCGCGGTGCGCTCGAGCGCGTCGCCCCGCACATCCGCGCTCTCAGCGACGCCGAGGCGCTGCCCGCCCACGGCGACGCCGTCGACGCCCGCTTCGCCTGAGACCGAGAGGCCCTCGATGTTCTGCCCCTTCTGCCGGCACCCCGACTCCCGAGTGATCGACTCGCGCACGAGCGACGACGGCCTCTCGATCCGCCGCCGCCGGCAGTGCCCGTCGTGCGGCCGGCGCTTCTCGACGACCGAGACCGCGAGCCTCGTCGTGATCAAGCGCAGCGGAGTCGTGGAGCCGTTCAGCCGCGAGAAGATCGTCAGCGGCGTCCGGAAGGCCTGCCAGGGCCGGCCCGTCACCGACACCGATCTCGCCGTCCTCGCGCAGCGGGTGGAGGAGAGCATCCGCTCCACGGGCGCGTCGCAGATCGACGCGAACGACATCGGCCTCGCCATCCTGCCGCCGCTGCGCGAGCTCGACGAGGTCGCCTACCTCCGCTTCGCGAGCGTCTACCAGGCGTTCGACTCGCTGGACGACTTCGAGTCGGCGATCACCCTGCTCCGCGCCGAGCGCACCTCCGTGCCCCACAGCGCCGACGAGATCTGAGGCCCGGGTGTACCCGCTCCTGTTCCGCACCGTCCTGCGCCGCCTCGACCCGGAGCGGGCGCACCACCTGAGCTTCCCGGTGATCCGGGCCCTCGGAGCCCTCGCTCCGGTCCTGCGCCGGACCACCGTCCCGCGCGGAACGCCCGCGGTCGAGACGCTCGGCCTCCGCTTCGAGACCCCGTTCGGCGTCGCGGCCGGCTTCGACAAGGACGCCACCGCGGTCCTGGGCTTCGGCGCGCTCGGCTTCGGACACGTCGAGGTCGGGACCCTGACCGCTCGGGCGCAGCCGGGCAACGACCGGCCGCGCCTCTTCCGGCTGATCGCGGACCGCGCCGTCGTCAACAGGATGGGCTTCAACAATCACGGCGCCGAGGCCGCGGCGCAACGGCTGATCCGGCTGCGCAGCGCGCGCCGCCGCCCCGTGATCGGCGTGAACATCGGCAAGAGCCGGGTGGTCGAGGTGGACGACGCGATCGAGGACTACCTGATCAGCACGCGCCTGCTCGCGCCGCTCGCCGACTACCTCGTCGTGAACGTCAGCTCGCCGAACACCCCCGGGCTCCGCGGCCTGCAGGAGATCGACCGCCTCGAGCCGCTCCTCGCGGCCGTCAAGGACGCCGCCGACACGACGCCCCTGCTGGTCAAGATCGCCCCGGACCTCTCCGACGACGAGGTCGGCCGGGTCGCCGAGCTCGCCGTCCGCCTGGGTCTGGACGGGATCATCGCGACCAACACCACACTCTCCCGGGAGGGCCTCTCGACCGACCGCGCCGTGGTCGAGGCGGCCGGCGCCGGCGGCCTCTCCGGTGCCCCGCTGGCCGCGCGCTCGCTCGAGGTGCTCCGCGTGATCCGCGGCGTCGTCCCCGCGGCCTTCTGCGTGATCTCCGTCGGAGGAGTCGAGACGGCCGAGGACGTGCGCGAGCGCCTCGACGCGGGCGCCACCCTCGTCCAGGGCTACACCGCCTTCATCTACCGCGGGCCCCTGTGGGCTCGGGACATCAACCGGGGACTGGCCCGCGCCTCCTGACCCGCCGTGCACCACGAAGGGCCCCCGGAGCCGCGCGAGGCGCGACCGCAGGGGCCCTTCGTGGTCCGCCGTCCGACTACTCGGGGAAGGCGCGGCGCTTGACCTGGGGCTTCGGCAGTCGCATGACGCGCAGCTGGAGGGCGCGCATCGCGGCGTACCAGCGGATGCCCTTCTCGACCTTGTCGGCGCCGTAGCGCTCGGCGAGCTTCCGGCGCATCCGCATGCCGAGGAGGATGCAGTCGATCACCGCGAGGAGGAAGAACACCCAGAGGATGACGAGCGTCGCGTACTGCAGCTCCGGCTGCGGGAAGAAGCTCAGCAGCAGGACGACGACCATCACCGGGATGAGGAACTCGCCGAGGCTGAAGCGCGCGTCGACCCAGTCGCGCACGAACTTGCGCTGAGGACCCTTGTCGCGCAGCGGCAGGTAGCGCTGGTCACCGGCGGCCAGGCCGATGCGGGCCTGCTCGCGTGACACGGCGGCCTTCTCGCGGGCGTCGCGGGCGGCCTGCTTGCGGTCGGTGACGACCAGCGGACGCTTGCGGGCCAGCTCCTGCTCGCGCCGGGTCGGCGTCGGCCGGCCCTTCCCGGAGCCGGGCGAGCCGGCGTCGTCGGGCGTGTCGGTTGCGATCGGGTGCTTGGCCACGGGGAACGTCCTTGGAATCGGGGGTCTCTTAAGATTACCTCCATGGCTCACGACGCTCCGACTCCGCCCGCACTCTCCTCCGACGAGGAGGCCGTCCTCGCCGCCGTCCGCGACGATCTGCCGCGCTCGCTCGCCCAGCTCGGGCAGCTCGTGCGGATCCCGTCCGTCTCGTGGGACGGCTTCGACGCCACCCGCGTGGCCGCCAGCGCCGAGGCGATCGCCGAGCTCGCGCGCGAGACGGGCGTCTTCGACGACGTCGCGATCCACAGCGCCACGATCGACGGCACCGACGTGCTCGGCCAGCCTGCCGTCCTGGCCACCCGCGCCGCCCGCAACGGAGCGCCGACCGTCCTCCTCTACGCCCACCACGACGTTCAGCCGCAGGGCGCCGAGTCGGCGTGGGAGACGCCTCCGTTCGAGCCAACCGTGCGCGGCGACCGCCTGTACGGGCGCGGTGCCGCCGACGACAAGGCGGGAGTCGTGTCCCACCTCGCCGCGGTGCGCGCACTCCGCGAGGTCGCGGGCGAGGACCACGACCTCGGGCTCGTCCTCTTCATCGAGGGGGAGGAGGAGTTCGGGTCGCGCTCGTTCCCCACCTTCCTCCGCGAGCACCACGACGCCCTCCGCGCGGATGCGATCATCGTCGCCGACAGCGACAACTGGGACGTCGACACCCCCGCGCTGACGGTGGGCCTGCGCGGCAACGTCACCTTCACCCTCACCGTCAGCACTCTCGCGCACGCCTCGCACTCGGGCATGCTCGGCGGAGCGGTCCCGGACGCGATGCTCGCGGCGGTCCGCCTGCTCGCGACGCTCTGGAACGAGGACGGCTCGGTCGCCGTCGCCGGCCTCACCGAGCACGACGGAGCGGTGCCCGAGACGACCGAGGAGGACCTCCGCCGCGACTCCGGGCTGCTCGACGGGGTCTCGCCGATCGGCACCGGCGCGATCCTCTCGCGCCTGTGGTCGAAGCCGGCCGTCACGGTCACCGGGATCGACGCGCCCAGCGTCGTCGACGCCTCCAACACCCTCGTCCCGTCCGTGCGCGTGAAGATCAGCGCCCGCATCGCCCCCGGCCAGGACGCGGAGGAGGCGTTCGCCGCCATCGAGAGCCACCTCCGGGCGAACTCCCCGTTCGGCGCCCACCTCGCGATCGAGGACGTCGACACCGGCAGTCCGTTCCTGGTCGACGCGACCGGCTGGGCCGTGGACCTGGTGAAGGGCGCGATGGCGGACGCCTGGGGACGCGAGCCTCTCGAGACCGGGATCGGCGGGAGCATCCCGTTCATCGCCGACCTCGTGCGCGAGTTCCCCGAGGCGCAGATCCTCGTCACCGGTGTCGAGGACCCCGACTCGCGCGCGCACAGCCCCAACGAGTCGCTGCACCTGGGCGTCTTCAAGCGCGCCGCGCAGACCGAGGCGCTGTTCCTGCTCCGCGCCGCCGCTCACCGCGACTGACCACCGGTCGTGGAATACCCGGGTGACCACCCGGGTTGCAGCCGTAGAATCCCGGAAGGCACGACGACCGTTCCGCCCGTCCCCTGAGGAGTGACATGTCAGACACACTGACCGACCAGACGGCGACCCCCCTCGCCACCCCGCCCAGCGCGGCCCACGGCGTCTCGATGACCCCGACCGCCGCCGCCAAGGTCAAGAGCCTGCTCGAGCAGGAGGGCCGCGACGACCTGCGCCTGCGCGTCGCGGTGCAGCCCGGCGGCTGCTCCGGCCTCATCTACCAGCTCTACTTCGACGAGCGCACCCTCGACGGCGACGCCGCGGTGGAGTTCGAGGGCGTCGGCCTCGTCGTCGACAAGATGAGCGTCCCCTACCTCGACGGCGCCTCGATCGACTTCGAGGACACCATCCAGAAGCAGGGCTTCACCATCGACAACCCCAACGCGGGCGGCAGCTGCGCCTGCGGCGACAGCTTCCACTGACGCCGCGCGGCCCCGGGCCGCAGCGCCTCCGAACGGCGTCCGACAGTCCACTCCGGTGGCCCGTCGGGCGCCGTTCGTCATGACTGCACCACTCGACCGGGACGTCAAGAGCGGGTCGTCGTGCACCGGGCCGCCGGAGCGGAAGGGTAGGCTGGGGCCGGTCTAATACAGTTTCGTGTGAACTGGTCCCCAGTCTTCCGAAAGGTCACCGGTGCGCTTCAATCGCCGAATCCGCAGATGGGTCGCTGCCCCCGTCGCAGGAGCCCTCGCCCTCGTCCTCGCGGGCTGCACGCAAGAGCAGCTCCAGGGCTGGCTCCCCACCGAACCCGGCACGACGAACCACGTCGACCGCGTCATCGGACTCTGGGTCACCTCCTGGATCGTCCTGCTCGCCGTCGGCGTCGTCACGTGGGGTCTCACCATCTGGGCGGTGGTCGTCTACCGCCGTCGCAAGGGGCAGACCGGCCTGCCGGTCCAGCTGCGCTACAACATGCCGATCGAGATCTTCTACACGATCGTGCCGCTGATCCTCGTGATCGGCTTCTTCGCCTTCACCGCGCGCGACCAGGCCGCGATCGAGCAGCCCTACGACGACCCGGACGAGACCATCCAGGTGTACGGCAAGCAGTGGGCGTGGGACTTCAACTACGTCGACGAGGACGTCTACTCCGCCGGCATCCAGGGCCAGTACCAGGAGGGCGGGGACGCCGCCGGCTCGCTCGTCGAGTCCGAGATCCCCACGCTCTACCTGCCCGTCGGACAGAAGATCAAGATCCAGCTCGACGCGCGCGACGTGATCCACTCCTTCTGGGTCGTCGACTTCCTCTACAAGAAGGACATGATCCCCGGCAAGACGAACTACATGTACGTCACGCCTCTCAAGGAGGGGACCTACGCGGGCAAGTGCGCCGAGCTCTGCGGCGAGTACCACTCCGCGATGCTCTTCAACGTCAAGGTCGTCTCGCAGGGCGAGTACGACGACTACATCCAGTCGCTGCGCGACGCGGGCCAGACCGGTCAGCTCGGCGCCGAGTACAACCGCAATTCGAACCTTCCCGGAACCGGCGCGCCGGCCCGCGAGAACGAGGAGTAAGGGAGCATGAGCACCGCCACGGCACCCCGCCCGACGCGCACCGCCGGCACTCCGCCGGTCCAGCGCAAGGCGAACGTCCTCGTCCGCTGGATGACGTCGACCGACCACAAGGTCATCGGGTACATGTACCTGATCACGTCGTTCATCTACTTCTGCATCGCCGGCGTGATGGCCCTGGTCATCCGCGCCCAGCTGTTCGAGCCCGGCCTGAACGTGGTCGAGACGCGCGAGCAGTACAACCAGCTGTTCACGATGCACGGCACGATCATGCTGCTGATGTTCGCGACGCCGCTCTTCGCCGGCTTCGCCAACGTCCTGATGCCGCTGCAGATCGGCGCCCCCGACGTCGCGTTCCCCCGCCTCAACGCCTTCGCGTACTGGCTCTACAGCTTCGGCTCGCTCATCGCGGTCGCCGGATTCGTCACCCCGCAGGGTGCGGCGTCCTTCGGCTGGTTCGCGTACGCGCCACTGTCGAGTACGACGTTCTCACCAGGGCTCGGCGGCAATCTCTGGGTCTTCGGCCTCGCGCTCTCGGGCTTCGGCACGATCCTCGGCGCGGTGAACTTCATCACGACGATCATCACGATGCGCGCTCCCGGCATGACGATGTTCCGCATGCCGATCTTCACCTGGAACATCCTGGTGACGTCGATCCTCGTGCTGCTCGCGTTCCCGGTGCTCGCCGCCGCGATGTTCGCCCTCGGCGCCGACCGCGTGTTCGACGCACACATCTACGATGCTGCCAACGGCGGGGTCCTGCTCTGGCAGCACCTGTTCTGGTTCTTCGGCCACCCCGAGGTGTACATCATCGCGCTGCCGTTCTTCGGCATCGTGTCCGAGGTCTTCCCGGTCTTCAGCCGCAAGCCGATCTTCGGCTACAAGACGCTGATCTACGCGACCATCGCGATCGCCGCCCTCTCCGTGACGGTGTGGGCGCACCATATGTACGTCACCGGATCGGTCCTGCTGCCGTTCTTCTCGCTGATGACGATGCTCATCGCGGTTCCGACCGGCGTGAAGATCTTCAACTGGGTCGGCACCATGTGGCGCGGATCGGTGACCTTCGAGACCCCGATGATCTGGGCGATCGGCTTCCTGATCACCTTCACCTTCGGTGGACTCACCGGCGTGATCCTCGCGTCGCCCCCGCTCGACTTCCACGTCTCGGACTCGTACTTCGTGGTGGCGCACTTCCACTACGTCGTGTTCGGAACCGTCGTCTTCGCGATGTTCTCGGGCTTCTACTTCTGGTGGCCGAAGTGGACCGGCAAGATGCTGAACGAGACGCTGGGCAAATGGCACTTCTGGCTGCTGTTCATCGGCTTCCACACCACCTTCCTCATCCAGCACTGGCTGGGCGTCGTCGGCATGCCGCGCCGCTACGCCAGCTACCTCCCCGAGGACGGCTTCACCTGGATGAACCAGGTGTCGACGGTCGGAGCGATGATCCTCGCGGTGTCGCTGATCCCGTTCTTCCTGAACGTGTACATCACGGCCCGCAAGGCGCCCAAGGTGACGGTGAACGACCCGTGGGGCTTCTCCCGGTCGCTCGAGTGGGCCACCTCGTGCCCGCCGCCCCGCCACAACTTCACCTCGATCCCGCGGATCCGCAGCGAGGCCCCGGCGTTCGACCTCAACCATCCCGAGGCCGGCATCCCCGTCGGAATCGGTCCGGCGAAGGATGCTCCGGACGCCCCCACGTACGACAAGTCCGAAGGCACGGTGAAGTAGGGCCATGCGCGCCAACGTCAATCTCTTCTGGCTCCTCGCGGGCTTCTTCCTCCTCGCCGACATCACGTACATCGTGTGGTCGCTGCTCGACACGGGCCAGGTGGAGTGGGTCGGCACCGTCGGCATCGGCCTCTCGGCCGTGCTGGGCGCGTTCATCGCGTTCTACGTCGGCCGCGTCCACAAGGCGCAGGGTGCCGAGCTCCCCGAGGACCGCCTCGATGCGGATATCGATGACGGAGACCCCGAGCTGGGCTTCTTCAGCCCGTGGAGCTGGTGGCCGCTGATCCTGGGCGGTTCCGCGGCCCTCGGATTCCTCGGCCTGGCCGTGGGGTTCTGGATCACCTACATCGCCGTCGGACTCTTCCTGGTCGCCATCGCCGGCTGGGTGTACGAGTACTACCGCGGGTACTTCGCCCGCTAGGGCGCATCGCTCGGCCGAGGGCCGGGTGCACGAGGGCTTCGGCTCCGTGCACCCGGCCTTTTCGCTTATCCAGGAGGAAGGGACACGCGGTCGGGACCCGGTCGGCTCGGCCGTTCGGCTTCGTGCAGGGGCGTCGCTCGCCGATCAGTGGGGGATCGAGCCTCCCGGTGAGAGCAGGGACATCCGGGTGAGAGCCGGGAGTGAGGGCCGGGGCCGCTCAGTGAGGGATGACGAGCTGAGCGGGATCTCTCTTGGTGTCCTGCTGGCAGGACACAGAGGCGTTCCGCGCGGAGGCGCACGTTTGGGAACATCCGACTGCCCGCGACGCGGAAGCTCGCAGGGGAGCGCAGCGGGCGGCGTCGAGCAGCAGCGTCGGGCCGCGTCGTCACCCTTCCAGAGCAGCGCTGCGACGGCTCCTGCTCCGGTCACGGGTGAGCGGGCTACGCCTGTGGCGGCTCTCCTGTGCGCTTGTGGGTGTGCCGGCGGTGGTGGCCACTACGGTCGCCGATACTGCTGCGCCTGCGGCCGTACTGGGCCTGCCGCGCCTGTTCTGGCGCCTGCGCTGCCCTACGGACTCCTGCACACCGTTCCGACCCCAGCGGAGCCCGCACCCCGGCGGAACCGCGGGCGCCCCTGCGGCTCTTAGAGTTCCTCGGTACGTCTAGCGGGTCGTGCCGGTCGGTGCGAGCACAAGGAGCCTGAGACGCCGCTGCAGCGACGGTCGTCGAGGCCCGGAGGTCGCCTCCTCTGGCTCACCGGCGAGCGTCGCCGTCGCCGATCACAGAGGGCTCGGCCGTGAGCGGGGGAGGGCAGTCCTGACAGGCCTGCTGAGAATGGGTGCCCTCGAACCGATGCCGAGTGTCTCGACGTGGACGGGGACGGGGAGCTCATCGGACGACGACACTGCGACTATGCAGACAGGCTGGATCACTCGGTGATCCGAGGGAGGCGGACGTCTCCAGCTCGGCGGTCAGATGGCATCTCGTGATCCGCGGAGCGGGGGCCTCGCCGTCCGGAGGATCGCCTCACGTTCCTGCCGGCTTGTCGCCGTCGAGGCGCTGTGATCCGGTCTCACCGGCTCTCGGTCCACCGCCGACCTCCACCGCGCCGGAGGACAGGCGCCGCCCCGCTGCAGGAACGACGAAGGGCCCGGACGAATGAACGTCCGGGCCCTTCGGGGGGAGGATCAGTGCTCGCTGTGCGAGCTCTCGAGCTCCTTCTGGGTGACGGGGGTGATCCGGTCCTCGAAGAACCAGCGGGAGAGGCCGGCGCGGACGCGCTGCGGGGCGGTGATGCGGCCACGCGAGTCCGGACGGATCATCAGGGGCTCGTACTCGTCCTGACCGACGAGCTTCCAGCGCTCGTACTCGTCGAGCTGCTGGTGCACCTCGATGAACTCGCCGCCGGGGAGGCGGACGATGCGGCCAGACTCGAAGCCGTGCAGCGCGATCTCGCGGTCCTTCTTCTGCAGCGCCAGGCAGATGCGCTTTGTGATGAAGTACGCGATGAACGGACCCGCGATGAGCAGGAACTGCAGGCTGTGGATCACGCCCTCCATCGTGAGGTGGAAGTGCGTCGCGATGAGGTCGGACGAGGCGGCGGCCCAGAGGACGGCGTAGAAGCTGACTCCGGCGGCGCCGATCGCGGTGCGGGTCGCGGCGTTGCGCGGGCGATCGAGCAGGTGGTGCTCGCGCTTGTCACCGGTGATCCACGCCTCGAGGAACGGGTAGAGCATGACCACGGCGATGAACAGTCCGAGACCGACGAGCGGGATCAGGATGTTGAACGACAGGGTTCCGATGCCCGGGATGGCCCACTCGAGTCCCGGCGGGACGAGGCGCAGGGCGCCGTCGGCGAAGCCGATGTACCAGTCGGGCTGGGTTCCCGCGGAGACGGGCGAGGGGTCGTACGGGCCGTAGTTCCAGATCGGGTTGATCGTGAACAGCGAGGCGATGAGGACGACGACGCCGAAGACGATGAAGAAGAATCCACCGGCCTTCGCGGCGTAGACCGGCAGCACCGGGTAGCCGACGACGTTCTGCTCGGTCTTGCCCGCACCGGGGAACTGGGTGTGCTTGTGGACGACCACGAACACGAGGTGCAGGGCGATGAACGCGAGCACCAGCGCCGGCAGCAGCAGGATGTGCAGCGTGTAGAGGCGGCCGACGATGTCGGTGCCCGGGAACTCGCCGCCGAAGAGCAGGAACGAGATCCAGGTGCCGACGATCGGGATGCCCTTGACCATGCCGTCGATGATGCGGAGGCCGTTGCCCGAGAGCAGGTCGTCGGGGAGCGAGTAGCCGGTGAAGCCCTCGGCCATCGCGAGGATGAAGAGGACGAAGCCGATGACCCAGTTGAGCTCGCGGGGCTTGCGGAACGCACCGGTGAAGAAGATGCGCAGCATGTGCAGGCCGATCGAGGCCACGAACAGCAGTGCCGCCCAGTGGTGGATCTGCCGCATCAGCAGGCCGCCGCGGATGTCGAAGGAGATGTCGAGCGAGGACGACATCGCCGCCGACATCTCGATGCCCTTGAGGGGCAGGTAGCTGCCCTCGTAGTGCGTCTCGACCATCGAGGCCTGGAAGAAGAAGGTGAGGAAGGTGCCCGACAGCAGGATGATGACGAAGCTGTAGAGCGCGACCTCGCCGAGGAGGAAGGACCAGTGGTCGGGGAAGATCTTGCGACCGAACTCCTTGACGACCGCGGAGATGCTCGTGCGCTCGTCGATGTAGTTCGACGCTGCTCCGACGTACCCCTTCTGGAACTTGCCGGATCCGAGGATGACGCCGTCC
Organism: Rathayibacter sp. AY2B5; assembly: GCF_002931645.1. NCBI lineage: Bacteria > Bacillati > Actinomycetota > Actinomycetes > Micrococcales > Microbacteriaceae > Rathayibacter > Rathayibacter sp. AY2B5. Next base: position 10,968 of record NZ_PSUE01000029.1, read on the forward strand.
TCGGGCTCCGCGGGGGAGCTGGAGGGGCGTGAGGGGGTGGTGGTGGACATGTGAGTCATCGCTCCCAGAAGGACGGTCCGACGGGCTCCGTGAAGTCGCTTCTGGCGACCAGGTAACCCTCGGCGTCGACGGTGATGGGGAGCTGCGGAAGCGGACGCTTCGCCGGGCCGAAGATGACGGCGGCCTCGCGCGTGATGTCGAATTGCGACTGGTGGCACGGGCACAGCAGGTGGTGGGTCTGCTGCTCGTACAGCGCCACAGGGCAGCCGACGTGCGTGCAGATCTTGGAGTAGGCGACGATTCCGTCGTAGTTCCAGGTCTCGCGACCCTCACTGACGATGAGGTCCTCCGGCTTCAGGCGCATCAGGAGGACAGCGGCCTTGGCCTTCTCCTCCAGCTTGCCCTCGGCGTCGTTGAGACCCTCGGGGATGACGTGGAAGGCGGATCCGAGGGTGACGTCCGATGCGAGGATCGGCGCTCCCGACGGGTCCAGGGTGAGCCTCGTGCCCTCTTCCCACAGGGTGGTCTTGAGGAGGGCGACGGGGTTCTGGTCCTGCGGGCCGAGGCCCCGGAACAGGATCACGGCGGGCAGGGGGAACACGACGAGGGAGGCGATCAGGCTGTTCCGGACGAGGGAGCGGCGGCCGAAGCCGGACTCCTTGTCGGACTGGTCGAAGATCTCGAGCGCACGGGCGCGGGTGGGCTCCGCGCTGCGGACGGGGTGGCGGATGTCGATGCCCTCGTGGTCCGACATCAGCTGCTTGCCCCAGTGGACGGCGGCGATGCCGATGCCCAGGAGCGCGAGGGACATGCCCAGGCCGATGAACAGCGTGTTCAGCCGGACCGACGCGACGTCCTCGGTGATCGGGAACGCCATGTAGGCGGCGACCGCGAAGATCGAGCCCGCGAAGGAGAGGTAGAAGAGCGTGTACACCGTGCGCTCGGCACGCTTCTCGACCTTGGGGTCGAGGTCGGTCATCCGGGGGCGGTGCGGCGGGAGGCCCGGGTCCTGGACGCGGTCCCGCGTCACGACCGCGGTGCCGGCCGGAGCCGTTCCGTGCCCGGTGGCCGACGAGGTGGCGAGGTCCGTGCCACCCTCATCGTGCTCTGCCATGGTTCTCCTTTTCACGCCGTGTCGGCACCAGTCGGTGCCGTGGGTCAGTCGCGCCCGTCAGGGCGCTGCAGTCGTCTAGTTGGATCGGGCGGTGATCCACACCGTCAGGGCCACGATCGCGCCGAGGCCGAAGATCCAGAGGAACAGGCCCTCCGCGACCGGCCCGAGGGAGCCGAGCGCGAATCCGCCCGGGGACGGGTTGGCCTCGATGTACTTGAGGTACGAGATGATGTCGCGCTTGTCCTCGGGCGAGATGTTCAGGTCGTTGAAGACCGGCATGTTCTGCGGGCCGGTGACCATCGCCTCGTAGATGTGCGCCTCGGTCACGCCGCCCAGCGGGGGAGCGAACTTGCCCTCGGTGAGCGCGCCGCCGGCTCCGGCGACGTTGTGGCACATGGCGCAGTTGATGCGGAACAGCTCGGCGCCGTTCGCCGCGTCGCCCTGTCCGTCGAGGACCTCGCCCTCGGGGATCGCGGGGCCGGGGGCCAGCGACGCGACGTAGGCGGCGAGCTCGCCGACCTGCTCGTCGGTGAACTGCACCGGCTTCTCGAGCGCCTGGGGGCCGTGCATCTGCATCGGCATGCGGCCGGTGCCGACCTGGAAGTCGACCGACGCCGCGCCCACTCCGATGAGGGAGGGCGCGTTGTCGGTGCCCGCGGCGTCGAGGCCGTGGCAGGTGGCGCAGTTCGCGGCGAAGAGCTTCGAGCCCTCGTCGATCGTCTGCTGGCTGGTGGACGACGTCTCCGCGGAGGCGGACGTCGCGACGCCGACCGCGGCGTAGGTCCCGCCGGTGAGCCCGAGGCCGATGGCGATCAGGGCCAGGGTTGCGAGCGGGTGGCGGCGACCCTTCTTGGCTCGGCTCTTCGTCTTCGGGGAGGCCATCGAGGCGTCCTTCCTGCGGGGGTCGGGAGTGGAGTGGGGCATCGGCGGGCGCGTCACTTGAGGAAGTAGATGACGGCGAACAGGCCGACCCAGACGACGTCGACGAAGTGCCAGTAGTACGAGACGACGATGGCGCTCGTCGCCTCCTTGTGGCCGAAGTTCTTGACCGCGAAGCCGCGGCCGATGACGAGGAGGAACGCGATGAGGCCGCCGGTGACGTGCAGGGCGTGGAAGCCGGTCGTCAGGTAGAAGGCGGAGCCGTAGGCGTTGCTGGAGAGCGTGACGCCCTCGGAGACGAGGGTCGCGTACTCGAGCACCTGGCCGGAGACGAAGACCGCGCCCAGGGCGTAGGTGAGGAAGAACCACTCGACCATGCCCCACTTGAACGGGCTGAGGCCCGTCGCACGCGGCTGCAGCCGCTCGGCGGCGAACACGCCGAACTGGCAGCTGAACGACGAGGCCACGAGGATCACCGTGTTCACGCCCGCGTAGGGGACGTTGAGGATCTGGGTCTCGGCGCCCCAGAGCTCGGGAGAGGTGCTGCGCAGGGTGAAGTAGATGGCGAAGAGGCCCGCGAAGAACATGACCTCGCTGCCCAGCCAGACGATCGTTCCGACCGCGACCGGGTTGGGTCGGTTCACTACGGGCGCGGTGGCCGTGGGGGAGAGAGAGGTGCTCGTCACACAGACCATTATGGCCGATGGCAGGGGAGGGAAGTCGCACTAGCCGGGAGGCGATCCTCGTCGCATAATCTGGGAGCCATGTCGGAAACCCTGTCCTGGCCGCACGTTCTCAGCGCACTCCTCGAGTCCTCCGATCTGAGCGTCTCCGAGGCGACGTGGGCCATGGAGCAGGTGATGGAGGGCGCGGCGACTCCGGCGCAGCTCGCCGGACTGCTGGTGGCCCTCCGGGCGAAGGGCGAGACCGTCGACGAGATCGTCGGCTTCCGCGACGCGATCCTCGACCACGCGGTGCCGCTGGACGTGGACCCGATGGCCCTGGACATCGTCGGGACGGGCGGGGACCGCTTCGGGACCGTCAACATCTCCTCCACCGCGTCGATCATCGCGGCCGCCGCCGGCACGCCCGTCGTGAAGCACGGGAACAAGGCCGCGTCCTCCTCCTCCGGCTCCTCCGACGTGCTCGCGGCACTCGGGGTCGACCTCTCCCTCTCCCCCGAGCGGGTGGCCGAGGTGTTCCGGCGGACGGGGATCGCCTTCGTCTTCGCGTCCCTCTTCCACCCCGGCTTCCGGCACGCCGGTCCGGTGCGCGCCGAGCTGGGCGTGCCGACGGTGTTCAACTTCCTCGGCCCGCTCTGCAATCCGGCGCGTCCCGAGGCCTCTGCGGTCGGGGTGGCGCACCTCGACCGGGTGCCGCTGGTCGTCGGCGTGTTCCGGACGCGCGGGGCGACGGCTCTGGTGTTCCGCGGGGACGACGGCCTCGACGAGCTCACGACCACGGGTCACAGCCACATCTGGGAGGTGTCGCGCGGCTCCGTGGTCGAGCACGACCTCGACCCGCGCGACCTGGGCCTGCCCCGCGCGCGGATCGACGAGCTGCGCGGCCGCGACGCCGCCTACAACGCGAGCGTGGTGCGCTCGGTGCTCGCGGGAGACGGCGGCCCCGTCCGCGACATCGTCCTTCTGAACGCGGCCGCGGGCCTCGCGGCGTTCGACCTGGCGCGCGACCCGGATCTGGTGCGCACGCCCGTCCTGGAGCGCCTGCGGACGTCGATGGACCGCGCGGCGGAGGCCGTCGACTCCGGGGCCGCCACGGCCAAGCTCGAGGAGTGGGTCCGCGAGACGCAGCGCGCCGTCGTCCCGCTGCCGTAGGCGCGAGCGCAGGGCGTAACGTGGGGCTGCTGTCCGCGACGGTGCGGGCGGCGATCCACCACGCGCCGGATCGCCCGCAGGTCACGGGACGCCCGAGTGGTGGCCCGATCCTGGAGGAGACCTCGATGAAGAAGCTCATCAACGACCCGAAGAACGTCGTCACGGAGTCGGTGGCCGGCTTCGGCCTGGCGCACGCCGACCTGGTCCGGGTGGTGTCGGATCCCCTGTTCGTGGTGCGGGCCGACGCGCCCCGCTCGGGCAAGGTGGGCATCGTCAGCGGAGGCGGCAGCGGGCACGAGCCGCTGCACGCGGGCTTCGTCGGATTCGGGATGCTGGACGCCGCCGTCCCCGGTCCCGTCTTCACCTCGCCCACGCCCGACCCGATCGTCGCGGCCACGCAGGCCGTCGACGGCGGCGCGGGTGTGCTGCACATCGTGAAGAACTACACGGGCGACGTCCTGAACTTCGAGACCGCGGCCGACCTCGCCGGCGCCGAGGGGATCGAGGTGCGCAGCGTGATCGTCGACGACGACGTCGCGGTGAAGGACTCGCTCTACACCGCCGGCCGCCGCGGCGTGGCCGGCACCGTGCTGGTCGAGCGGATCGCGGGCGCCGCGGCCGAGCGGGGCGACTCCCTCGACGAGGTCGCGACGATCGCCGAGACGGTGATCGCCAACGTGCGCTCGATGGGCGTCGCCCTCACGCCGTGCATCGTCCCGCACGCGGGCGAGCCGAGCTTCGAGCTGGGCGAGGACGAGATCGAGATCGGCATCGGCATCCACGGCGAGCCCGGCCGGGAGAAGATCGCGCTGGAGCCGGCCGACCGCATCGTCGACCGGATCCTCGGCCCGATCCTGGAGGACCTGCCGTTCTCCTCCGGGGACGAGGTGCTGCTCCTGGTGAACGGCATGGGCGGCACGCCGCAGATCGAGCTGTACCTCGCCTACCGCCGCGCAGCCGAGGCGCTGGCCGAGAAGGGGATCACCGTCGCACGCAGCCTCGTCGGCAACTACACGACGTCGCTCGAGATGCAGGGCTTCTCGCTCACCGTCCTCAAGCTCGACGACGCTCTGACCGAGCTGTGGGACTCCCCGGTGCAGACCGCGGCGCTGCGGTGGGGACGCTGAGCGCCCGCGCGCACACCATGACCGGAACGACAGCCGCAGGAGCGGCCCACGAGGAGGAGACGACCATGCAGGACGCACAGGGAGCCGGGCTCGACGCGGCGTGGGCGACGGCGTGGATACGCCGCGCCGCCGAGTCGATCGCGGAGCACCGGGTCGAGCTGATCACGCTCGACCGGGCGATCGGCGACGGGGACCACGGCGAGAACATGGACCGCGGCTTCCAGGCCGTGGTCGCGAAGCTGGACGGGGCGCCGGAGCAGGGGCTCCCGGCGGACGTGCTCAAGCTGGTCGCGACGACGCTCATCTCCACCGTCGGCGGCGCCTCGGGCCCGCTGTTCGGCACGGCGTTCCTGAAGGCCTCCGCCGCGGTCGCGGGCGAGGACGCGCTCGAGGGTGCGGACGTCGCAGCGCTCCTGGCCGCGGCGAGGGACGGCATCGTGCTCCGCGGCAAGGCCGAGGTGGGCGACAAGACGATGGTGGACGCGTGGACGCCGGCGGTCGACGCGGCCGCGGCCGCCGCCGAGGAGGGAGCGGCTCCGGCCGACGTCCTCGCCGCGGCGGCGGAGGCGGCGCAGAGGGGAGCGGAGTCGACGGACCCGCTGGTCGCCCGCAAGGGACGCGCCAGCTACCTCGGCGAGCGCGCCATCGGGCACCGTGATCCCGGCAGCGTGTCGACCGTTCTCCTGCTCCGCGCAGCAGCCGAGGCGGCGGCGTGAGCGTCGGGCTGGTCCTGGTCTCGCACAGCGCGCAGCTGGCGGAGGGGCTGGTCGAGCTCGCGGAGCAGATGGCGGCCTCGGTCGCGCTGGTCGCCGCGGGCGGGACGGACGACGGCGGCATCGGCACCAGCTTCGACCGCATCACGGCGGCCCTGGCGGAAGCGGACTCCGGCGAGGGGGTCGTCGTCCTCTGCGACCTCGGCTCGGCGATCATGACGGCGGAGACCGCGGTCGAGTTCCTCGACGACGACGCGCGCGCCCGGGTCCGGATCGCCGACGCCCCGCTGGTGGAGGGGGCGGTCGCGGCCGCCGTCGCCGCGGGCACGGGGGCATCGCTGGACGAGGTGCTCGCCGCCGCGGAGTCGGCCCGGGGCGAGGCGCTCGCGGCTCCCGCCGAGGAGGCTCCGCCCGGTGACGAGCGCGTGCAGCGCCGCGTCCGCCTCATCAACCCGAACGGCCTGCACGCCCGTCCCGCGGCCGACTTCGTCACGCTCGCCGCCACCTTCGACGCCCGGATCGACGCGAACGGCAAGGACGCCACGAGCCTGCTCGGCGTGATGTCGCTGGGGCTCGACCGCGGGGACGAGGTCGTCCTCTCGGCGTCGGGGCCGCAGGCCCAGGAGGCGGTCGGCCGGCTCGGCGATCTGGTCGAGTCGGGCTTCGGCGAGGTGTAGCGCGCCGTCGACCGGTCCAGGGACCGCGGAGGCGCCTCCTCCTACGCTGAGCACATGGCCCTCCGCGGAACCCGACCCCCGTCCGTCCTGCTCCGCCGACTCGTCACCGTCCCGCGCGTCGTGCGCCGGGCGGACGCTCGTGCGGCCCGGCGGCTGAACGCCCGTCGACCGTCGACCGTCGTCGACGGGGCGCTCGTGGGGCTCTCCCGGGCCGCGGACCACGGAGTCCTCTGGGCCGGCGTCGGCGTTCTGCTGCTCCTGGCGGGCCGTCCCCGCGAGGCTCTGCGGGGGACCGCCTCGCTCGCCGCGGCCAGCGCGCTCGCGAACCTGGTCGGCAAGCGCGTGTTCGGCGGCGACCGGCCGCTCCTCGTCGACGTCCCGGTCGGCCGGCGCCTGGCGACGGTGCCGACGTCGGCGTCCTTCCCCTCGGGGCACGCGGCGAGCGCCGCCGCCTTCGCCGCCGGGGTCGCGCTCGAGTCGCCCCGAGTGGGGGCGGCGGTCGCCCCGCTCGCCGCCGCCGTGGCCTTCTCCCGCCTGCACGTCGGCGTCCACTGGCTCTCGGACGTCCTCGGCGGCGCGGCGCTCGGCGCGGCGGTCGCGGTCGTCGGCCGAGCCGTCCTGCCGGCCGAGCCGCGCCACGTGCCCGTCTCGGAGCGCGCGACCCGGCCCCCCGTCGACCGCAGCCCGCTGGGGGACGGCGCCGCCCTCCTCGTGGTCCTCAACCCCGGCGCGGGCCGGGACTCGCACCGCCCCGATCCCGAGCCGCTGGTCCGAGCCCGGTTCCCGAAGGCGCGCGTGCACCGGCTGACCGAGGGGGAGGACCTCGCCGACGTGGTGCGCGAGGCGCGCTCGGGGGACTCTCCGCCCCGGGTGCTCGGGACCTACGGCGGGGACGGCACCATGTCGGTCGGTGCCGCTCTCGCCCGCGCCGAGGGGATGACGCTGCTCGTGCTGCCGGGCGGGACCATGAACCACTTCGCGAAGGCGCTGGGGCTGCTCACCGTCCAGGACGCGCTCGACGCGGCGACGATCGGCGAGCGCCGCGATGTCGACGTGGCCGAGGTCGTCGCGGACGGGGGAGAACCGGTCACGGTGCTCAACACGGTCTCGATCGGCGTCTACCCGGAGTTCGTCGCGGCCCGCGAGAAGCGCGAGAAGCGGATCGGGAAGCCGCTCGCCGCCGTGATCGCGGCCCTCTCGGTCGTGCGGCGCACCGATCCGTTCGAGCTCCGGCGCGACGGGCGCACGCAGCTCGTCTGGTCGTACTTCGTCGGGGTGAACCAGGAGCACCCGCGCACGGCCGCCCCGCTCGCCCGGCGTCGGCTCGACGACGGCCACCTCGACGTGCGCATCCTGCACTCAGGACGGACTCCGCGCACTCGGGGAGCGTTCTCGCTCCTGCTCGGCCGTACGGCGACCCCGGTGGTCGGCCGTGTGCCCGGCTGGCGGGCACCGGTGGTGGAGTCGTTCTCGACGCCGGAGATCACCGTCGGCGCGCGCCGGCCCGCGGGGGACGACCCCGAGTGGGCGCACGACGGCGAGACCGAGCGCTTCGACGGCTCCCGCGACGGATTCGACGAGGCCGTGGTGCGGATCGTGCCGCTGGGCCTGCGGGTCTACGCGACCGCCGACTAGGGAGCGGTGCCGGCCCGGTCCCCGCCGTCCGGATCCGCCAGCAGCTCGGCCAGCGCGTCGAGGGCGGCGACCTGCCCGGCCACCACCAGCGAGCGGGCCTCGTCGAGCGGGTGCCACCGGGCGTCCTCCAGCTCGGGGAAGCTGCGCAGCACGCCGGAGCCCCGCGGCCACTCCAGCTCGAAGGTGTTGCTCGCGACGAAGGCGGTGTCCGCGAGTCCGCGCCCGGCGAAGACCGTGACGGTCTTGGCCGCGCTCTGCCGGAACGCACCGAGGAGGGTCAGCTCCCCGTCGGGCGGAGGAGCGCCGGTCTCCTCCTCGAATTCTCGGCGCGCGGCGTCCAGCGGCGTCTCGTCGCCCGTGTGCACGCCCTTCGGGATCGTCCACGCGCGGGGGCGCCGGGTCCAGAAGGGGCCGCCCATCCGCCCGAGGAACACCTCGGTGCCGGAGGGGCCCTCGCGGTGCAGCAGGATCCCCGCGCTCGTCACCGCGGCCATCGCGTCTCTCCGGTCATCCCGCCATCCTGCCCCGCGCCCGTGGAAGGATCGGCAGGACCCGCCCGCGACCGCACGGAGTGAACCATGCACGACCACGAGATCCTCCGACAGCTGCGCGACGCGCTCGGCGACGCGGTCCTGACCGAGGGCCCCCGGTTCGAGGCCGTGCACACCGACAAGTCGGGCTTCTCCGCACCGGGCCGCGCGCTCGCGCTCGTCGCTGCCCGCTCGGTCGAGGACGTGCAGGCGGCGCTGCGCACAGCGACGGAGCACCGGCTCCCGGTCGTGCCGCGCGGAGCGGGAACGGGCCTCGCTGCCGGGGGAGTGGCGAGCGGGGGAGCGCTCGTCCTCTCGACCGCCGCCATGGACCGCATCCTCGAGGTGTCGCTCGAGGACGAGCTGGCGGTGGTCGAGCCCGGGGTCATCAATCAGGCGCTGTCGGACGCCGTCGCTCCGCACGGCCTCGTCTTCTCGCCCGACCCCGCGAGCCGCGCGATCTCGAGCATCGGCGGCAACATCGCGACGAACGCCGGGGGGCTGCTGTGCGCCAAGTACGGCGTGACCCGCGAGGCGGTGCTCGGGTTGACGGTCGTCCTCCCCGACGGACGCCTGCTCCGCACCGGCCGCCGCAGCGTGAAGGGAGTCACCGGGTACGACCTCACCGCGCTCCTGACCGGCTCCGAGGGGACGCTGGGCGTCATCGTGGAGGCCACCGTGAAGCTCCGCCCGATCCCGACCGGGCGCGTGGTCACGGTCGGCGCGTACTTCCCGAGCGTCGTCGCCGCGGCCGCCGCCTCCGCCGCGATCACCGCCGCGCGGCTCCGTCCCGCGGTGATGGAGCTGATGGACGAGGCGGCGCTCGCCGCGATCTCGCGCTACACCGGAGCGATGCTGGACCGCGGTGCCGCCTACCTCCTCGTCCAGACGGACGGCGGAGGAGCGGCGGAGGAGTCGCAGCGCGTCCTCGAGATCGTGACCGCCTCCGGGGGCGCCGCCGAGGCGACCGAGGACCCGGCCGAGGGTGAGGCTCTGCTGGCCGTCCGCCGGGCCTTCCACCCGGCGCTCGAGGCGGAGGGCCGGGTGCTGATCGAGGACGTCTGCGTGCCCCGCTCCGCGCTGCCGGCGATGTTCGCGGCGATCCGCGGCATCGAGGAGCGGACGGGGCTCAGGATCCCCACCGTCGCCCACGCGGGGGACGGGAACCTCCACCCGAACTTCGTGCTGCCCGCGGGGGACGGACCCGTGGGGGAGGACGTCTGGGACGCCGCCGCGGAGCTCTTCCGCACGGCCCTGGCCCTCGGCGGCACGCTCACGGGCGAGCACGGCGTGGGACTGCTCAAGCGGCGCTGGCTGGCGGAGGAGCTGGGCGAGGACTCGCTGGCGCTCCAGCGCGGGATCAAGGCCGTGTTCGACCCGCTGGGGATCATGAACCCGGGGAAGGTCTTCTGAGGAGGGCGCCCCGGGCTACAGCAGCTCGGCCGTGATCATCGAGGCGGTGAGCACGATCGTCGCCGCGGACATCAGCCAGTAGAGGACCGTCTCGCGCCAGGACCCGGCGGAGCCCAGGACGGGCAGCGCGGCGTAGCCGCCGGTGGTCCAGACGTGGCGCAGCGGTGTCCGGCGCAGGCGCCGCGGCAGGCGCACGCGCAGCGGCCACAGCCAGTTGATCCCGCCGGTCGTGAGGGCGTCGCCGGCCACGTGCACGAGGTAGCCCAGCGTCGCGGCGACCCGGAGCCACGCCCAGGTGCCGTCGGCGAGCGCGACGAGCAGGACCGTGACGACCGTCGCCCCGGCCCAGGCGATGCGCCAGGAGGGGGCGGCCCGGACGGCCTTCGCGGCGAACGCGAGGGCGGGCAGCGTGAGCACGGCGGCCACGGCGACGGGGCCGACGACCGGCACCGGGAAGCGCAGCGCCGTGAGCACCGGCACCAGGTACCAGACGACGGCGACCGCGAGCAGCGAGTGCATCCCGTGCCGGTGCCCTCCGCTGATCCGGCCCGCGGTCGCCGTGAGCAGGGAGGCGCCCGGCGCCGAGCGGGAGACGGTCGCGCTCGCGTGGTCCGCGTCGGGCACCAGGGCCCAGCCGGCGGCGACTCCGAGGCCGACCAGTCGGAGGTCGAGCGGGAGACCCGCGAGGCCGAGGGGCCCGGCGACGGCGGGCACGGAGGCGGCGACGGCCCAGGCGAGCGCACCGGAGACGGCGTGCGAGCGGCCCATCATCGCGGGTCGGCTCCTTCGACTGGGCGCTGCGAGGCCGGAGGACGACCGCGGCGGCACGAGAGAACCCCCGGCCGAGTGCGTGAGCACGGACCGGGGGTGAGGGTGGGCGATACCGGACTCGAACCGATGACCTCTTCCGTGTGAAGGAAGCGCGCTACCAACTGCGCCAATCGCCCAGGGGGACGTGCTGGACGACCCGAGAGACGATCGTAGCGGATCCGCGGGGCCCGGATGCACCGCCGACGCCCGCCACGCCCGGGTGAACGGACGGCGACGAGCCGGTTTCGCGCGGAAAGACGCGGATCGGACTCCGAGCGGCGGGATCGGCGTCCGCTCGATTTGGATTCCGGCGCCGCTGTCGTATACATTCTTCTAGGTCGAGCCGGGCAGCGAAAGCGCCGGACAGACAGCAAGACAGCACGACACGCAAAACGGTAACACCAGTACGACCTACATGCGGATGTGGCGCAGCGGTAGCGCATCACCTTGCCAAGGTGAGGGTCGCGAGTTCGAATCTCGTCATCCGCTCGAACACCGGTCCTCGGACCGGCGTCATCGGGACGGCACCCTCGGGTGCCTCCCACCTGGTCGGCCTTCGGGCCGCCGACACCGAATCCCGTACACGGTGGATTGGCCGAGAGGCGAGGCAGCGGCCTGCAAAGCCGTATACACGGGTTCGAATCCCGTATCCACCTCGATCGTTCACCGAACGAGGCGCTCCGCGCGGAGCAACGGGCGATTGGCGCAGCGGTAGCGCGCTTCCCTGACACGGAAGAGGTCACTGGTTCGATCCCAGTATCGCCCACCACGAGAACCCCCGGCCCCTGGCCGGGGGTTCTGTCGTTCCCGGCTCCGGCGCTACCCTCGCAGGATGCCCGCCCCGATCCCCGTCGACGACCAGGGCACCCTCCTGCGGCTCGTCTCGCGGGACGACGGACCGGCCCTCGCCGCCGCGTACCGGCGCAACCGCCGGCACCTCGCGCCCTGGGAGCCGACGCGCTCGACCCGCTTCTTCGAGGCGGGGGGCCAGACCGACGCCGTCGCGGACGCGCTCGCCGCGCACCGGGCCGGCAGCGTCCTCCCGCTCGTCCTCGACGCGGGCGGCGTGATCATCGGTCGGCTGACTCTCGCGAACATCGTCCGCGGCGCCTTCGACAGCGGCGATCTCGGCTACTGGCTCGACAGCGGTCTGCAGGGCCGCGGCGTGATGACCCGCGCGGTCGGAGCCGTCCTGCGCACCGCGCGTGAGGATCTGGGGCTGCACCGCGTGCAGGCCGGGACGCTCCTCCACAACGTCGGATCGCAGACCGTGCTGCAGCGCAACGGCTTCGAGCGGATCGGCGTCGCGCGGCGCTACCTGCGGATCGCCGGGGAGTGGCAGGACCACGTCCTCTTCCAGGCGCTGCTCGAGGGCGGCCCGCTCCAGCCTCCGCCGACTCCGCTCGTCTAGGGTGAGCGGCGCCGGCCTTCTCCCGGCGCTCCGAGCGGGAGGGACGCGCCCATGACCACGCGGCACATCGGCGGACGAGAGTTCGACTTCGAGCGGCAGGTGGCCGTGATGGCGGTCGTGAACCGCACACCCGACTCCTTCTACGACAAGGGCTCCACCTTCGCCCTGGACAGCGCCATCGCGGCCGCCGTGCGCGCCGCGGAGCTCGGCGCCGACTGGGTCGACATCGGCGGAGTGCCGTTCGGCCGCGGCCCCGCCGTCACGCTCCAGGAGGAGCTCGACCGGGTGGTCCCCGTCGTGGCGGGCATCGCGGAGCGGAGCGACGTGGTCGTCTCGGTGGACACGACGAGCGCCGAGGTGGCGCGCGCGAGCATCGCCGCGGGCGCCTCCGTCGTCAACGACACGAGCGGGCTGCACGACCCCCGGATGCTCGAGGTCGTCGCCTCCTCCTCCGCCCAGCTCGTCATCACCCACAGCGTGGGCGCCCCCCGCAGCGAGCCGGAGAGACCCGAGTACGACGACGTCGTGGCGACCGTGGTCGACCACCTGCGGAGCCGCGTCGATCGCGCGCTCTCGGGTGGAGTGCCTGCCGGGAGGATCATCGTCGATCCGGGTCACGACCTGAACAAGAACACCCTGCACACGCTCGAGCTCACCCGCCGGCTGGGCGAGGTGGCCGCGCTCGGCTTCCCGGTGCTCGCCGCGGTCTCCAACAAGGACTTCATCGGCGAGGCGCTGGACCGGCCGCAGGGGGAGCGCCTCGAGGGCTCCCTCGCCGCCGCGGTGATCTGCATCCTGAACGGTGCGCGGATCGTGCGCATGCACGACGTGCGCCAGGCGGTGGACGCCGTGCGGATGACGGAGGCGGTGCTGGGCTGGCGAGCGCCCGTCTTCCTCCGCCACAACGTGGAGCCGGCGGCGTGAGCGCCCGCATCGACGGCCTGTCGCCGGCCGGGCAGAACCTGTCCGACGAGGCTCTGCTGGCCCTCTACGCGGACGGGGCGGGCGGGCAGTGGCTCCGGGTCAACTTCGTCGCGAGCGTCGACGGAGCGGTCACCCGCGACGGCGTCTCGGGCGATCTCGGGGGAGCGGCGGACCTGCGCGTGTTCGACCTGCTCCGCCGGCTCGCCGACGTCGTGCTCGTCGCGGCCGGCACGGTGCGGACCGAGGGCTACGGTCCGATGGTGCTGAGCGACGAGTCCGTGCGGGCGCGGCTCGGCACCGGGCGCGCCCCGCAGCCCGTCTTCGCGATCGTCTCGGGGTCGCTCGACCTCGATCCCGCCTCGCGGATCTTCACCGAGGCGCCGGTGCGCCCGATCGTCGTGACCACCGGCTCCTCGCCGGCCCGCCGCCGCGCGGAGCTCGCCGAGGTCGCCGATGTGCTCGTCTGCGGCGACGCAGAGCTCGACGCGACGCGGATGCGGGCGCAGCTCGCGGAGCGGGGGCTCGGCAGGATCCACTGCGAGGGCGGTCCGTCGCTGCTCGGGACCCTGCTCGCCGCGGACGCCGTCGACGAGCTCTGCCTGACCGTCGCTCCGACGCTCGAGGCGGGCGACGCCGGGAGGCTCGCCCGCGGCGACGTCCCCGGACCGCGCCCGCAGCACCTGGCGCACGTGCTCAGCGCCGGCGACACGCTGCTCCTGCGCTACCTCCGCCGGCGCTGACCCGCCCTACTCGCGGCGCCGCTCGTTCCCGTCGCGCTTGGCCTCGGAGGCCGGACGGGCGGCGATCACGGGGTGGGCGCCGGTGAAGCCGTCACGGGCGGACGCGATCGCCAGGATGCGCGGCTTCGCGACGTGCCAGCCCACGATCAGGGCGGGCACGCCGACCACCGCGACGATCCCCACGGTCCAGGTGCCGGTCGGGAAGTCGACGGCGATGAGGACCACCACGATCACCAGGAACGCCAGGGTGAGCCACGAGGTCACCGGGGCGCCGGGCATCCGGAAGGACGGGCGCTCCAGGCGCCCGTGGGCCGCCCAGCGCTGCAGCTGCATCTGGCAGAGGACGATCATGCCCCAGCCCGTGACGATGCCCAGCGCCGAGACGTTGAGGACGATCTCGAAGGCCTCGGACGGCACGAAGAGGTTCAGCACGATCCCGATCAGGGTGATGCTCGCCGTGAGCAGGATGCCGCCGTAGGGGACGCCCTGCTTGTTCATCCGGCCGGTGAAGGCGGGGGCGGAGCCGTTGAGCGCCATGGAGCGGAGGATGCGGCCGGTCGAGTAGAGCCCGGCGTTGATGCTGGAGAGCGCGGCCGTCAGCACGACGAAGTTCATGATCGATCCGGCGATCTCGCCCGAGGAGCCGTCGCCCAGCGAGCTGAAGAACGTGACGAACGGGCTCTCGCCCTTCGAGTAGGCCGTGTAGGGCAGCAGCAGCGTCAGCAGCAGCACCGAGCCGACGTAGAAGACGGCGATGCGCAGGATGACCGAGTTGATGGCGCGCGGGATGACCTTCGCCGGCTCCGCGGTCTCGCCCGCCGCCGTGCCGACAAGCTCGACTCCGGAGTAGGCGAACACCACGCCCTGGACGACCAGGACGCTGGCGATCAGGCCGCCGGGCAGGATGCCGCCGTTGTCGTTCCAGAGGCTGATCCCGGGGTCCACGGAGACGCCGCCGGACTGCAGCGGCCAGCCCGCGGCGAGCACGACGACGCCGATCACCAGGAAGACCACCAGCGCCGTGACCTTGATGAGCGCGAACCAGAACTCCAGCTCCCCGAAGACCTTGACCGAGACGAGGTTCAGCGAGAGCACGACGACCAGGGCGATGAGTGCGAGGAGCCACTGGGGCACGGAGGAGAAGAGCGACCAGTACTTCACGTACAGGGCCACCGCGGTGACGTCGGCGATCGCGGTCATCGCCCAGTTCAGGAAGTACATCCATCCGGCGACGAAGGCGGCCTTCTCGCCCAGGAACTCGCGGGCGTAGGAGATGAAGGAGCCCGAGCTCGGCCGGTGCAGGACCAGCTCGCCGAGCGCGCGGAGGATCAGGTAGGCGAAGACGCCGCAGACCGCGTACACGACGACGAGCGAGGGACCGGCGGTGGCGAGTCGCCCGCCCGCGCCGAGGAAGAGGCCGGTGCCGATCGCGCCGCCGATGGCGATCATCTGCAGCTGCCGGGGCTTGAGCCCGGGACGGTAGCCCTCCTGCTCCTTCGAGAAGTCGGGCTGCGCGTGCCCGCGGTCGTCGTCGCTCTGCGTCACGGGGGCTCCCTCGTCACCGGATCGCGCCGGGCGGCTGCTCCGGCACGCCCGTCAGGGTAAAGGCGCTCTGCTCGGAGGAGGCGGGTGGCGCGGTCCGCGGCATGCGGATCCTCTCAGGATCGAAGCGCCTACCCTGAGGGCATGAGCGGTCCGGACCTCGCACGGCAGTCCTCGCTCGAGGGCGTCCGGATCCCGTCGCCGGCGAGGCGCCTGAACGGCGGCACCGATCCGGCGCTCGTCTGGCGCAACGAGCTCGACGGGCTGACCTTCCGCGTGGACGCCGGGTACCTGAAGTGGAATCCCCGGTCCACGGGCCTCGACCTCCGTCGCGAGATCGCGCGTCTGCGCTGGCTGGAGGGGCGGATCGACGTGCCCCGGATCCTGGAGGCGGGCGAGGACGACGAGGGGCAGTGGCTCCTCACCGCACCGCTGCCCGGGCGGAGCGCCGTCGATCCGAAGTGGACAGCCCGGCCGGAGGAGGCCGTTCGCGCGATCGCGGCCGGCCTGCGGGCGGTCCACGCGCTCCCCGTCGACGCGGTACCCGAGGAGCTGCGCGGCGACTCCTGGTTCGCGCGCCGGCCGTCGGCGCTCGGCGCGGCTCCGGAGCTCGTGGACCCCGTCGTGGTGCACGGCGACGCGTGCGCTCCGAACACGCTCGTCGACGACGACGGACGCTGGAGCGGCACGGTCGACGTCGGCGACCTGGGCGTGGGCGACCGCTGGGCGGATCTGGCGGTCGCCGCGGTCAGCCTCGGCTGGAACTACGGCCCCGGCCACACTCCGCTGCTCCTCGCGGAGTACGGAGCCGATCCGGACGACGAGCGCGCGGCCTACTACCGCGCGCTCTGGTCGTCCGAGTCCTGAGTCACTTCTTCTTCGCGGCCTCGTCGTCCTGGGCCGCGCCCTCGTCGCTGCGGTTCTCGCTCGCCAGGCGCAGCCAGCGTCCGTCGCGGACGTCCTTCTCGTGCACGGCCGCCTTCTTGTCGCTCGCGGCGGTGTCGCGCGGGGGGAGCTGGATGGTCTCCTCCGCCTCGATGCCCGCCTGCAGCTCGCGTCCGCGCTCGAGCTCGGCGTCGAACTCCGCGCCGAAGAGCAGGGCGATGTTGGTGATCCAGATCCAGAGGAGGAAGACGATCACCGCGCCGAGCGAGCCGTAGGTCTTGTTGTAGTTGGAGAAGTTGGCCACGTAGAACGCGAAGCCGGTCGAGGCGATCAGCCAGATCGCCAGGGCGACGATCGATCCGATGCTGATCCAGCGGAACTTCGGCTGGCGGATGTTGGGCGCCCAGTAGTACAGGATCGCGACGATCACGATCGCGATGACCACGAGCACCGGCCATTTCGCGATGTTCCACACGGTGAGGGCGGCGGGGCCGAGGCCCACGACGTCGCCGACGGCTGTCGCGACCGGTCCGCTGAGCACGAGGATGAGCGCAGCGATCACGATCAGGACGACCGTCACCACGGTCACGCCGAGCATCGTCGGGCGGAGCTTCCAGAAGGGGCGCCCCTCGTCGATCTGGTAGACGCGGTTCATCGCGCGGCCGAAGGCGCCGACGTAGCCGGAGGCGGACCAGATCGCTCCGACGACACCGGTCACGAAGGCGAGACCCGCGGCGGAGGAGCTGGTCAGCGCCTGGATCGGGTCGCGCAGCAGGTCGACGACCTCGCTCGACGCGAGGTTCCCGATCAGGTCGAGCACCAGATCGGTGGTGGCCTGCGCCTGGCCGAAGAGCCCCAGCACCGACACGATCGCGAGCAGGGCGGGGAAGAGCGCGAGCACGGCGTAGTAGGTGAGCGCGGCGGCGAGGTCGGTGCACTGGTCCGCGCCGAACTCGCGGGCCGTCTTCTTGAGGACGTAGAACCAGGAGCGCTTGGTGATGTCGGTGACGTCGTCGGGCTTCCGGGAATCGTCGGGATCGGGCGCTGTCTTCTCGCGGGTCGTGCTCTGCTCGGCCATGCGGACACGCTACGGGGCCGACAGTCGTCGGACGGCCCCCTTGACGGCGCGGCCGGTCGTGTCGCGGGTCAGGCCCGGCGCTGGCGCGCAGCGGCGAGGGTGCCGAAGAGGAGGAAGGAGCAGGTCGCGGCGAGGACGGTCAGCAGCGGAGCCTCCCAGCCGCCGCTCGCGTCGTGCGCGAACCCGATGACGGTCGGGGCGGTGGCGGCCACGGCGTAGCCGATCCCCTGCACCGTGGCCGAGAGCCGCGACGCGTGGGCGTCGGAGCGGGAGAGCCGCACGACGAGCACGAAGACCACCGTGAATCCTCCGCCCTGGGCCGCGCCGCCCAGCACGCACCAGAGCGCCCAGAGCTGCGGGGCGAGCAGCAGCCCCGCCGGCACTGTGCACCAGAGGAGGCCGACGAGCACGATGCTCCCCAGGGGTCCGAGCCTCCGGACCAGGAGCGGGACGCCGAGGGCGCCGGCGACCGCGGCGAGCTGGAACACCGAGGCGCTCGCGCCCGCGGTCGCGATCGAGAAGCCGTTGCGGTCGACGAGCAGCGAGGGGAGCCACGCCGTCACTCCGTAGTACGAGAACGCCTGGCTCGAGAAGCAGAGCGCGAGCGCCAGCACGGTCGCGCTGCGGAAGATCCGCGGAGCCGGTGCGGCCGGTGCGCGGTCGGCGCGGGACGGGCGGGGAGTCGGACGCAGGGCCGCCCGAGGCCCCACGGCCACGAGCCAGCCGGCCAGAGCGAGGGCGTTGAGGGCGAGCCAGACGAGCAGGGCGCCTCGCCAGCCGAGGGTTAGAGCGAGCGGAGCGGTGCCGAGCGAGGTGATCGTCGAGCCGATGTTGAGGGCCGCGGTGTAGACGCCCGTCGTGAGGTCGACGCGCTCGGGAGCGACGTCCCGCCGGATCACGACGGGGAGGACGACGTTGCCGATCGTGATGGAGACGCCGATCAGGATGGTGCCCGCCACGGCCGGTCCCACGTCGCCGATCGATCGGATGATCGTGCCGAGCGCGACGCCGATCACCGTGACGGTCACGGCGGCGTCGGGTCCCGCGCGGCGGATCACCAGGAGGGCGAGCGGAGTCGCCAGGGCGAAGCAGAGCACGGGGATGCTGGTGAGGATCCCCGCCTGGCCCGCGGACAGCGCGAGGTCCTCGCGCACCGCGTCGATGATGGGCGCGACGGCGACGATCGGACCGCGCAGGACCAGCGCGACCAGGGCGACCGCCACGACGAGGAGCCAGGGAGCGCTCCGGCGCGCGGTCATCGGGGCGTCGAGGGCCGCGGCACCCCGGTCAGCCGGCCAGGCCGGGGACCCCGGCCGAGAGGTTGCCGACGATGGTGAAGACGCCCGACACCAGACCGAGGATCCCGGTGACGAGTCCGGCCGTCGCGAGCCCGCGACCGCCTCCGACGAGCGGTGCGGCCGCCCGGCCCTTCGCCGAGAAGACGATGGCGAGGATCGAGGGGATCAGCAGCGGATTGATCAGCAGGCTCAGGACGCCGAGCACGAGGCTCGCGATCGCCATGGGGTTGCGGCCCGCCGCGGAGGACGGGGCGGACGGATAGGCGTACAGCTCCTGCTCCGGAGCGCCCGGGGGCGTGCCGTAGGCGGGAGCGGGCGCCGAGGAGGACGGGCGGGACCGGTCCGTCCACGCCGCGCCGTCCCAGTAGAGCTCCGAGCCGAGGTCGGCCGGATGCGGGTACCACCCGGGCGCGGGCAGCGGAGCGGAGTCGTCGGGCATGGGGCGAGTCTAGAGCGGCGCCGATCAGCTCTTGGGCTGCTCGATGCTGAGCGCGTTCCCGTCGGGATCGAGGATCCAGGACGCCCAGACGCTGCCGCGGTCGGCCACGCCGTTCTCGGTGCGCAGCTCGTCGCTGTCGTAGTCCTCCGGAGCCACGCCCCGAGCTGCCAGCGCGTCCAGCTCGGCGCGCAGGTCGGCCACCCGCCAGGCGGCCTTGGTCTGCTCGTCCTTCGAGCCCGTGGTGCTGGCGGTGACGGTGAGCCGCGTGCCGCCGCAGGAGTAGGCGATCGCCGACTCGCTCTCCTCGAGGACCTCCAGTCCCAGGGAGCCGGCGTAGAAGGCGCGGGAGGCGGCGAGGTCGCGGGAGAGCAGAACGGGGCCGATGGGGGAGTCGGAGAGCACGGTGAGTCCTTTCGTCGGTGGGCCTCCAGTCGACGCCCGCTGCGGCCCGGCGCGGAAGGGGTTGCCACCGGGCCGGCCGGAGGGAGCTGGCGCGGCAGAATGGCCTCGGCCGTGCCCGCCGCGCGGCCGGGAGGAGCCCTCATGAGCTGGACCATCGACGAGGTGGCGTGGACCCACCCGGACGCCGAGCGTCTGCGCGACGCGCAGCGGTGCGAGCTCGACGAGCGCTACGGCAACGACGACCACGAGCCCGGCACGCCGCCCTCGGCCGACGACGTGCCCGTCTTCCTCGTCGCCCGCGACGCGAGCGGCACGGCGGTGGCCTGCGGCGGACTGCGGCCTCTCGACGACGACGTCCTCGGACCGGGGGCGATCGAGGTGAAGCGGATGTTCGCCGACCGCGCCGCCCGCGGCACCGGAGCGGCCACGGCCGTCCTGCGCGCGCTCGAGGCGCGGGCGGCCGCTCTGGGCACGACGCGCCTGGTGCTGGAGACCGGGACGCTCCAGCCCGACGCGATGCGGTTCTACCTCCGGGAGGGCTACCACGCCATCCCGCCGTTCGGCGCCTACATCGGGTCCGAGCACTCGGTCTGCTACGCCCGCGATCTCGCTCCCGGCGCCTGAGCGTCAGCGGCGCAGGGTCTCCACCGGGTACTCGCCGAAGCGGCGGTGGTACGCCCCCGAGAAGCGGCCCTGGTTGAGGAAGCCCCAGCGCGCGGAGACGGCGCGCACGGTCTCCTCGCCCGGAGCGCCCTCGCGCAGCTCGACGCGCGCCCGGTCGAGACGCACGCCGCGCAGGTAGCCGAGCGGAGTGTCGCCGAAGTGCCTCCGGAACGCGGCCTGCAGCGCCCGCGGAGTGAGCCCCGCCGCTGTCGCGATGTCGGACACGGTGACGGGCGACGCGGCGAACGCGTGCAGGAACTCGGCGGCACGCAGCAGGTGCTCGAGCCCCGGCCGCAGCACCTGCGCCGGAACGACGACCGGCCGGTGCGCGAAGGTCGCGAGCAGGTGCAGAGCGACGCCGCGCTCGGCCGCCACGAGCTGCAGCGCTGTCGCCTCGCGGCCCGACCGGAGGACGCCCGCGAAGTCGTCGACCGCCCGCCACCAGCCCGGGAGTGCCGACGCGGAGGCGATCGAGCGGTGGTCGAAGACGAGCGGCAGCGGCACGCCGTCGCCGGCCTCGGACGCGACCTGCTCGAGGAGGCCGGCGGCCACGTGCACGAGCCGCTGCTGGAAGTCGCGGCTGACGAACTCGAACGGACGCGCGCTGGGGAACACGACCGGCCGCCCCGGCAGGTGGACGATCCGATCGCCCTCCGGGTCCACCACGCTCGTGCCGGAGAGGAACCACGAGACGACGTACTCGCCCGCCGGACGCAGCCCCCCGGACACGGAGCCCCGGAAAACAGACGTCCGCAGGCTCACGCCCTCGCTCCCGGAGACGTCGTAGCGGAAGGAGAAGGGCCGCTCGACCGGTTCCGTCCGGAATCCCGACCCGCCGTAGCCGTCCGAGTAGAAGCGCCGCGCCTCCTCCAGATCGGCCCCGGAGCGCGTGAAGCGCTGCAGCGCAGGACCGGCACCCATCGGACCAGGATGCCACCTGGACGGATTGCGCACCGGTCGCCCCCGCGCCCCTCTCCGGGGCACGTCCTGTCGGCAGGGTGACGGGGTCGGACGACACGGACGGAGACGCATGGAGATCAGCGCACGCAGACTCGCGGCACGCGACGCGGTGGCCGTCGTCGCCGTGCTCGCCGCACTCGAGGGGGCGCTCGCCGTGGACTCCCTGCCGCCCGGCCTGGAGGAGGTCCTCCTGCACCAGCTCGAGCGCAGCTCGCTCGTGCTCCCCGGCGCCGACCGGGACGAGCTCGCCTCCGCTCTGCGCGCGCTCGGCGTCCGCGTGCGCGACGCGCTCGGGTAGAGGCCGCCGCCGACTACAGTCGAGGGGTCAACCGAGCCCGAGGAGTGCCCGCACGTGTCGAACGAACCGTCGAATCCCGCAGAGAACGAGTCCCACTCGGTCGTCACCGAGGCGGGCACGGGATTCACGCACTTCACCGACCGGGCCGTGGTCGCGATCCGCGTCAACGGGGAGCTCAAGGACCTCGCCGCCGACGTCGTGCCGGGCGACCGCATCGAGCCGGTGCTCATCTCCTCGCCGGACGGGCTGAACATCCTCCGCCACTCCGCGGCCCACGTGCTCGCGCAGGCGGTGCAGCAGATCAACCCGGAGGCGAAGCTGGGCATCGGCCCGCCCGTCACCGACGGCTTCTACTACGACTTCGACGTCGAGGAGCCCTTCACGCCCGAGGCGATGAAGGCGCTCGAGAAGGCGATGGACCGCATCGTCCGCCAGGGCCAGCGGTTCGTGCGCCGCGTCGTCTCCGAGGAGGAGGCGCGCGCCGAGCTCGCCGGCGAGCCCTACAAGCTCGAGCTGATCGGGATCAAGGGCGGGGGAGCCGAGGACGAGAGCGTCGAGGTCGGCGGCGCCGAGCTCACCATCTACGACAACGTCGACCCGCGTTCCGGCGAGACGGTCTGGAAGGACCTCTGCCGCGGCCCGCATCTGCCCAACACCCGCATGATCGGCAACGGCTACGCCCTGACCCGCAACGCTGCCGCCTACTGGCGCGGCTCGGAGAAGAACCCGCAGCTGCAGCGCGTCTACGGCACCGCGTGGCCCACGAAGGACGAGCTTCGCGAGCACCAGGTCCGCCTCGAGGAGGCGGCGCGCCGCGACCACCGCAAGCTCGGCCACGAGCTCGACCTGTTCTCCTTCCCGGACGAGATCGGCTCCGGCCTCGCGGTCTTCCACCCCAAGGGCGGGATCATCCGCTACGAGATCGAGCAGTACATGCGCGAGCAGCTGCTCGCCCACGACTACGAGCTCGTCTACACGCCGCACATCACCAAGGGCGACCTGTTCCTCACGAGCGGGCACCTGCAGTGGTACTCCGAGGGGATGTTCCCCCCGATGCACCTCGACGAGCTGCAGGACGAGGACGGCAACGTCACCCGCCAGGGCCAGGACTACTACCTCAAGCCCATGAACTGCCCGTTCCACAACCTGATCTTCCGCTCGCGCGGCCGCAGCTACCGCGAGCTCCCGTTGCGCCTGGCCGAGTTCGGCACCGTGTACCGCTACGAGAAGAGCGGCACCCTGCAGGGCCTCACCCGCGTGCGCGGCCTGACCCAGGACGACGCCCACATCTACGTCGCGCAGGAGGACGTGTCGGCCGAGCTGACCCGCAACCTCGAGTTCGTGCTGCAGGTGCTGCGCGACTACGGCCTCGACGACTTCTACCTCGAGCTGTCCACGAACGAGGAGGGCAACCCGAAGTTCGTCGGTGCGCCCGAGCAGTGGGAGGAGGCGATCGAGTCGCTGCGCGCGGTCGCCGTCGCCTCCGGTCTCGAGCTGGTGCCGGATCCGGGAGGAGCGGCGTTCTACGGTCCGAAGATCTCGGTGCAGGCGCGCGACGCCATCGGCCGCACCTGGCAGATGTCGACCATCCAGCTCGACTTCAACCAGCCCGAGCGCTTCGAGCTCGAGTACACGGCCTCGGACGGCTCGAAGAAGCGGCCCGTGATGATCCACCGCGCGCTCTTCGGCTCCATCGAGCGCTTCTTCGCGATCCTCACCGAGCACTACGCCGGGGCGTTCCCGGTCTGGCTGTCGCCGGTCCAGGTCGTGGGCATCCCGATCGCCGACGAGTACCTGCCCTACCTCGAGGAGGTCGTCGGCGAGCTCAAGCGGTCGGGCATCCGCGCCGAGATCGACTACTCCAGCGACCGGATGCAGAAGAAGATCCGCAACGCCACGCTGCAGAAGGTGCCCTTCCAGATGATCGTGGGGGAGAAGGACCGCGACGCCGGAGCCGTCAGCTTCCGCTTCCGCGACGGCACGCAGGAGAACGGGATATTGGTCGCCGACGCCGTCGCGCGCATCCGCGAGGCCGTCGCCTCGAAGGCGCAGGTCTGAGCGTGAGCGACGGCTGCGTGCCCGAGGGAGCGGAGGGCTCGGCGCACCTCGCCGGGGTTCCCGACGAGTTCCAGCGCCTGTGGACGCCGCACCGGATGGTCTACATCCAGAAGGGGCAGCCCGGAGCCGACGACTGCCCCTTCTGCGTGGCGCCGACGCTGGGCGACGAGGAGGCCCTCATCGTCGCCCGCGGGGAGCACGCCTACGTCCTGCTGAACCTGTTCCCGTACAACTCCGGCCACCTCCTGGTCTGCCCGTACCGGCACATCCCGCTCTACGACGAGGCCACTCCCGAGGAAGTGGCCGAGATCGGAGCGCTCACGCAGACGGCGATGCGCGTCGTCCGCTCGGTCTCGAACAACGACGGCTTCAACCTCGGGATGAACCAGGGCGCGGTCGCGGGAGCGGGGATCGCCGCGCACCTGCACCAGCACGTGGTTCCGCGCTGGGCGACCGACGCGAACTTCTTCCCGATCATCGCCCGCACGAAGGCGCTCCCGCAGCTGCTCGGCGACGTGCGGGCGAGCCTCGCGGCGGCCTGGCCGAGCCTCTAGACCGCCGCCCGGCCCCCTGTCCAGCGCCGCGGACGGCGGGCGCCGTCTCGTAGACTCGGAGCTGCCGTCGGCGGAAGTCGCCGCACAGAACAGGACTCGCGAACATGACCGACACCACCACTCCGTCCTCGTCCGCTCCCGAGCAGTTCGGCTCGAGCCGCGTCAAGCGCGGTCTCGCCGAGATGCTCAAGGGCGGCGTCATCATGGACGTCGTCGACGCCGATCAGGCCCGCATCGCGGAGGACGCCGGCGCGGTCGCCGTCATGGCGCTCGAGCGCGTCCCCGCCGACATCCGCTCGCAGGGCGGCGTCGCACGCATGAGCGACCCCGACCTGATCGACGGCATCGTCTCCGCCGTGTCGATCCCCGTCATGGCGAAGGCGCGCATCGGCCACTTCGTCGAGGCGCAGATCCTGCAGGAGCTCGGCGTCGACTACATCGACGAGTCCGAGGTCCTCTCGCCCGCCGACTACGTGAACCACATCGACAAGTGGAACTTCACCGTCCCCTTCGTCTGCGGAGCGACCAACCTGGGCGAGGCGCTGCGCCGCATCACCGAGGGCGCAGCGATGATCCGCTCGAAGGGCGAGGCCGGCACCGGCGACGTCTCCGAGGCGACCAAGCACATCCGCACGATCTCCGGCGAGGTCAACCGCCTGAAGGCGATGACCAAGGATGAGCTCTACGTCGCCGCGAAGGAGCTGCAGGCCCCCTACGACCTGGTCGTAGAGATCGCCCGGACCGGCAAGCTCCCCGTCGTTCTCTTCACCGCCGGCGGGGTCGCGACCCCGGCCGACGCGGCGCTGATGATGCAGCTGGGCGCCGACGGCGTGTTCGTCGGCTCCGGCGTCTTCAAGTCGGGCGAGCCCGCCAAGCGCGCGGCCGCGATCGTGAAGGCGACCACCTTCTTCGACGACGCGAAGGTCGTCGCGGAGGCCTCGCGCGGCCTGGGCGAGGCGATGGTCGGCATCAACGTGGCCGACGTGCCCGCGCCGCACCGCCTCGCCGAGCGTGGCTGGTAGCGCCGACGCGCCGCTCGCCGGCGCAGGATCGGCGCGGGAGTCCCTCGAGGGGCTCCGCGTCGGGGTCCTCGCGCTGCAGGGCGACTTCCGCGAGCACGCGCACGTCCTGCGCGAGCTGGGCGCCGAGGTGGTGCTGGTGCGACGCCCGGAGGAGCTCGCCACCGTCGCGGGGCTGGTCATCCCGGGCGGCGAGTCCACGGTGATGGACAAGCTGTCGCGCCTCTTCGGCCTCGCGGAGCCGGTCGTCGAGGCGATCAGTGCGGGGATGCCCGTCTACGGGACCTGCGCCGGGCTGATCATGCTCGCCGACCGGGTCCTCGACCGCATCGACGGCCAGAGCAGCTTCGGCGGCCTGGACGTGTCGGTCCGGAGGAACGCGTTCGGCAACCAGCTCGACTCCTTCGAGACCGATCTCGACGTGCCGGCCATCGGCGATCCGCCGGTGCACGCGGTCTTCATCCGCGCACCGGTCGTGGAGGAGCTGGGCGAGCGGGCGACCGCGCTCGCCAGTGTCGCCGACGGGCGGGTGGTCGCGGTCGAGCAGGGCAACCTCCTCGGGACGGCGTTCCATCCCGAGATCACCGGCGACTACCGGTTCCACGAGCTGTTCCTGCGGAAGGTCGCGGCGACGCGCTTCGGCGACTGACCCGCTGCCGTCCCCTCCGCCAGGGGTGGACGGTGCGGGACACGCGGGCCAGGGTGGTCGCATGCCCGAACTCCCCGAGGTCCAGGCCCTCGCTCTAGATCTCGACGCGCGCCTGGGCGGACGCGTCCTCGAGCGGCTCGACGTGTTCGCGATCTCCGCCCTCAAGACCGTGGCCATCCCGCCGTCGGCTCTCTCCGGCGAGACCGTCCACGGAGTGTCGCGGCACGGCAAGTTCCTCGACCTCGCAGTCGGCGAGGCCCACGTTCTCCTGCACCTCGCCCGCGCCGGCTGGGTCCGCTGGCGGCCCGAGCGGCCGACGGCGCCGGCGAAGCCCGGCCGGGGACCGCTCGCCGCGCGGCTGGTCCTCGACGACGGGTCGGGGTTCGACGTGACGGAGGCCGGCACCAAGAAGAGCCTCGCGCTCTCGATCGTCGCCGATCCGCTCGACGTCCCGGGCGTCGCCCGGCTGGGTCCCGATCCGCTGGACCCGGAGTTCACCGAGGAGATCCTCGGCGCGATCCTCGCCACGGCGGGCAGGGCGCAGGTGAAGGGCGTCCTCCGCGACCAGTCCCGCATCGCCGGCATCGGCAACGCCTACTCCGACGAGATCCTCCACGTGGCGCGCATGTCGCCCTTCAAGCACGCCGCGCTCAACGCCGACGAGCTGGACCGCCTCTACGCGGCCCTCCGCTACACACTCGAGGAGGCGCTCGCCCGCGCCGAGGGCCTGCACGCGGCCGACCTCAAGCGCGAGAAGAAGCTCGGCATGCGCGTCCACGGCCGCACAGGAGAGGCGTGCCCCGTCTGCGGCGACACGATCCGCCAGGTGGTCTTCCACGACTCCACGCTCCAGTACTGCCCCACCTGCCAGACCGACGGCAGGATCCTCGCCGACCGGCTGCTGTCGCGGCTGATCAAGTAGCGAGCCGGTCCCTGCCCGGCTCGCCGCGGTCGGCTTTCGGAGATGGCGGGGCGGGTGGAGCGGGTCGCGTTCGCCTACAGCGATCCGCTGGCACGCGGATCACTGGTTCGGCTGTGCTTGTGGCGAGCCGGTCCGCGCCCGGCTCGCCGCGGTCGGCTTCCGGGGGTGGCGGGGGCGGGTGGAGTG
>NZ_PSUE01000003.1:0-231186 GCF_002931645.1 Rathayibacter sp. AY2B5
GCCCCCGCCCTGCCCGCCGCCGCCCTCGTCTTCCCCCTGCTCGTCGGCGTCGCGCTGCTCGCCTCGGGCGCGACCGCCCTGCTCCGCGCCGCTGGTCCTCATGGCGTCCGGAGGCGCCTCGAGGAGTCCCGCGCCCGCGCCGCGGCCCTCGGGGGAGGCCCGGGCGCGCGCGGATGCAGCGCTCCCGGCGTCCTCCCGGCCTGCCTGCGGGTCGTCGTCGGCGCCCTCCTCCTGCTGGCCGCCGGCCCGGCCTACACCGCGGCCGCCCTCGTCGCCGCAGCCCTCTGCGCACTCGCCCTCGCGCACGCCGTCCGCCGCTTCGCCCAGGACTCGGAGGGCGACCCGCCCGCCCCGGCCGCGGTCGCCGCCACGGCCGCGCTGCTCGCCTTCGCCACCGTCGCCGCGGCCCAGGGGATCCTCGGATTCACGGGCGTCCCGGCGCACCTCCGGGAGTTCGACCAGCAGGACCTGAGCTGGGCGGCCGCCCTCGTCGGAGTGGTCGCCGCGTGCGGCCTCCTGCAGCTGGCGGGACGCGCAGCGGAACCGGTGGCCGCACCGGCGGCGGGCGTCAGGCGGCGCGGCTGATGCTCGGAGCTCCGACGCTCGATGCGCCTCCGCACCTCGTCCTCGACGGCAGCGCGGTGCGGCTCGCGCCCGCGTGCGGCTCCGTCGCCGTGATCACCTTCTGGATGCAGTTCCACAACTCCGGCACCTCCGCCCTGCACGACCTCGCCCTGTTCTGCGGCTCCTTCACCGACGGCTCGGGCGCCGAGCTCGACTACGACGAGGCCCCGGTCACCGTGGTCGGCCGGCCCGAGCGGGTCGCCCCGGGAGCGGGATTCGTGGCCGTCGCGCACTACACGATCGCGCCGCTGCGGGCGCCACGGACGCTCCGCCACTCCATCGTGCTGCGGGGCCGCACGAGCGACGACCGGCCGTTCACCGACGTTGCCGCGCTCGAGGTCCACGTCGATCCGAGGCGCACTCCCGAGGTCAGGTTCCGTCCCCCGATGGCGGGATCCGACACCTTGCGGTGGAGGTGAGCGACGATGCGATCGCATGAAGACTTCTCACCACCGGGCCGGATCGGCCAGGGTAGAGGGATCGCGTCGTACGGAGGACGCGCCAGAGGAAAGGACTCCGCCGTGAGGGGAATCGCAGAAGGCAGCCGACCGATCGTCGATCGCGGGGTGTCCCGCCGGGACACGGCGGCGGCCGCGTGGCTGGCGCAGAGCGGCGTCGACGTCCGCGCGAACGGCGCGTTCCGCATCGTGGCCGACACCCTCTGCAGCGACGGCGTCGACGTGCTCCGGATCTGGCACTCGCCGGCCCGCCTGCACCGCACCTCCGCCGCCGGCCCGGGCGTCCGCCTGATCATCCCGCTCGAGGGCGCGCTCGTGATCCAGCCGGACGATCCGGCGGCGCTCGAGGTCCGCGTCGCGCCGGGTGACATCGCCTTCCTCCACTGCGACTCCCCGTTCACGATCGTGACCGACACCCCGAGCGCCCGCACCGAGATCGCCCTCGACCGCCCGCTGCTGGGCCTGGTCGACTCGGCCGACCGTGGCGCCGTCGTCACCGAGGCCGACGCGGCCAGCCGCGGAATCCTGCTCTCGACCGTCAACGCGACCTTCGGCTCCACCCTCGACGCCGACTCCCCCGCCTTCCCCCTGGTGCGGGCCGCCGTCGAGCAGCTGGCGGGCGCTGTGCTGGCGACCTCGCTGCCGCGCGAGAGCAGCGAGGACGTCTACACGCGCGCCCTCGCCCTGATCGCCGCGATGTCCACCGACCCCCGCCTCTCGGTCCAGGAGATCTGCGAGCGCCTCGGCGTCCCGAAGCGGACGCTGCAGCGCACCTTCGCGCGGAACGGCACCACCGTGTTCGACGAGATCCGCCGCGCACGCCTCACGACCGCGCGCGCCCTCCTCGGCGGGAGCGACTCCCCGCCCTCGCCCGAGCACGTGCTGAGCAGCTACGTCCGCTCGCAGCGCCTGCGCCGCGACCTGCTCCACCTCGAGACGGTGCCCGCCTCGAAGCTGGGCTGACGCCGGGGCCGCAGCTCTCTCCGCGTCGACAGCCCCGTGGGCGAGGGAGGTCACCGCGCGGGAGCACGCCTCCGGTCCGGACGCTCCAGCTCGGTCGCACCGTCTCCGCAGCCGCCCCGCGCTCAGCCCGGGTACGGCACCGCCGCCGGCCACCCCGAGGCCGCGAGCTCCGCGCGCAGACGGTGGTGGTGCTGCACCGCGCCGAGGGAGTCGGTGCGGAAGGCGATGGCGAGGGCCGCGTCGGCCCAGTAGGCGTCCCAGCCGGAGTAGCGCTCGAAGACGCGGTCGCCGACCGCGGCCAGCAGCTCCCAGGCCCGCGCCGCCGGGAGGTAGCCGGCGACGTAGGCGTAGCGGATCGCGCCGATCGTGCGCTCGGCGTCGCCCGCGAGCAGGAGCAGCGGCGGACGCCCGTCGACCGCCTGAGCGAGCTCGAGGAGGTGGAACTCGCTGCCGCCCGTGAGCGCGGCGACCCGGGAGCGCATCCGCTCCGCGTCGCCGGAGGCCGAGACCTCGGCGAAGCGGGTCGAGAGCGGCCCGCGGGTGAGCACGTCGGCGACCAGCAGCTCGACGTCGTCGGCCGAGGCGATGCGGAAGTCGCGGTCGAGCGCGACCCGGTGCTCGACGAGCGGATGCAGCGGCAGCTGCTGCCAGGGCGCTCCTTTCGCTCCGTCGGCGTAGCGGCGCCGCAGCTCCTCCGGGAGCTCGGCCCAGGAGGGCTGGAACGCGAGGGAGGAGTTCCAGCCGGCGAACGAGAAGTCGCTGACCGCGTCGAGCGCGAGCAGCTGCTGCTGGCGGAGGGACGGGGTCGGCGAGTCGGCCGCGCCGAGGTAGGCGAGCTGCTCGCGGCGCGGCGCGCGCGCATCCCACTGCTGGAAGCCGACCGTGGCGGCGAGCAGCCCGAAGGCCAGTGCGAACGCGAACGCCGTGAACGCGACGACGCTCTCGCCGCCGCCGAGCGCGAGCCCCCATGCGAAGCCGACCAGGCCCACCGGAGCCGCGAAGGCCGTCACCAGGAGGGCGCGGCGTCCGGCGCCCTGCCCGCGCCGGTGCGCATCGGCCGCCCGCGCGTAGCGCAGCCGGGGTCGGACGGGGAACTCGACGTCTCCGGGATGGTTCTGCAGCGGCACGGTCGCAGCCTAGGGGCGCGGGTCCCGTCGATGTGTGCTTGCCTGGTCGCATGACTCTCGCCGAAGCACTCCTCGAGCGGGCCGACCTGCAGAAGCGGATCGAGGCCCTCCAGTCGCGGATCGTCGCGAACGCCTCCTACCAGGAGGGAGAGGAGCCGACCGAGGACCCGGCCGAGCTGCTCGCCGACTGCACGCGCGCACTGGGCGAGCTCGAGCGGCTGGTCACGGCGATCAACCTCACCAACGCGACGGCGACCACTCCCACCGGCGAGGTGCTGACCGCGGCGCTCGCCCGGCGCGAGGCCCTGCGCGCCCGGCACAGCCTCCTGACCCGCGCGGCCGACGCGGCCGCCGGCGAGCGCGGCTACCGCCAGCTCCGGAGCGAGCTGCGCCGCCTGCCCGCGCTGCCGGTGCGGGAGCTGCGCGAGCAGGCGGACGCCGTGGCGCGCGAGCTGCGCGGGCTCGACGCCGACGTCCAGAGGACGAACTGGGGGGTCGAGCTGCAGAGCTGACACGAGACGCGGTGAGTCGGTAGGCGCACCGGAGCGAGCACGCACCGTCGGGCCGGCGGTTCATCCGGCCCTCTGTCACGCGGTGGGCAGCGTCCCGGCTCCGGCCGTCACTCACAGCCCAGCACCGAGGACCGGTGACCGCGCAGACAGGACACCTCATCACCATGTGCTGGCCGGTGCGCCGAGGGCGGGTTCGGGGACCTCACCGCGTCTCGGGCGTGCGCGGACGCACGTAGGGTCGGGGCGGGATCTGCTCGAACGCGCACGTGGACGCACGCCGCGCTCGGGGCAGCGGCTCCTCGAACGGGCACGTGGACGCCTGCCGGGTCCGGGCCGGTGTCCGGCCGGTCGCGCCCGCCCTCCCCGCCGCTCAGTACTCGATGCGCCCGCGCCGGTCGTGGAACTCGCCCGTCGGCCCGTCGGAGCCGAGCAGGGCGAGCGCGACGGTCGCGTCCGCGCCCTCGGTGACGGTCTGGTGCCCGCCGTGTCCGTTGAAGTCGGTCGCGGTGTAGCCGGGGTCGCTCGCGTTGATCCGCATCGCCGGCAGGTTCTTCGCGTACTGCACGGTGAGCGCGACGACCGCCGCCTTCGATGCCGCGTAGGGGATCGCGGTGACGGGGAACTCGTCGTGGCCCTCGGTGCTCAGCCAGCGCGGCCAGCCGACTCCGGACGCCACGTTCACGACGACCGGGGCCGCGGAGGCCTGCAGCAGCGGGAGCGCGGCCTGTGTGACGCGGACGATGCCGACGACGTTCGTCTCGAGGACGCCCGCCATCGCCTCCGGGGTGAGGTCGTCGACGCCGAACGAGGTGCCCAGCACTCCGGCGTTGTTGACGAGCACGTCGAGCCCGGGCAGGGAGGCGATCGCGGAGTCGACGCTCGCCTGATCGGTGACGTCGAGGCGGACGGGGTGGGCGCCGAGCGCGCGGGCGGCGTCGCCGTCGGCGGTGTCGCGCATGCCGGCGTAGACGGTGTGGCCCGCCTCGAGGAGTCGGCGGGCGGTCTCGAGGCCGAGGGAGCGGTTCGCTCCGGTGATGAGTGTCGTGGTCATGGGCCCATCCTGCGCGGGTGGTCGGGCCTCGACCAGGCCGCGCTCGACGGGGGGACCGGCAGTACCTGGCTCGGCGACGGCGGGCGGAGGAGGATGGGCGGCATGGAGGAGTTCGCCACGGTGCTGCGCTCGTGGCGCGACCGCATCCGTCCCGCCGACGTCGGCCTGCCCGCGGGCTCGGGCCGCCGAGCCACGGGCCTGCGGCGCGAGGAGCTGGCGGCGCTCTCGGGAGTGAGCGTCGACTACCTGGTGCGGCTCGAGCAGGGACGCGCGCGGAACCCGTCGCCGTCGATGCTCCGCTCGCTCGCGGTGGCGCTCCGGCTCACGGACAGCGAGCGCGACCACCTCTACCGGGTCGCCGGTGCCGCCGTCCCCTCGCCGGGCGTCGTGCCGCAGCACGTGAGCCCGGGCGTGCAGCGGATCGTCGACCGCCTGGGCGACGTGCCGCTCGCGGTGTTCACGGCGGCCCACGACATCCTGCTGTGGAACCCGCTCTGGGCCGCCCTGAACGGCGACCCCTCGGTGTACACCGGGCTGGAGCGGAACCTCGTCTGGCGGCACTTCACCTCCGGACACGCGGGCACCGAGTTCGACGCGCAGCACGAGGAGGACTTCGCGAGCGACCTCGCGGCCGACCTGCGCGCGGCGACCGGGCGCTACCCGCGCGATCCGGCGCTCGCCGCCCTCGTCGCCCGGCTGCGGGAGGAGTCGCCCGAGTTCGAGCGGCGCTGGGCGGAGGCGCGCATCGCCGAGCACCGCGCGAGCCGGAAGACGGTGACGCGGACGCCCGTCGGACCGATCACGATCGACTGCGACGTGCTCACGGCTCCGGGCACCGACCTGCGGATCGTCGTCTACACGGTGGCGCCGGGCAGCGAGGACGAGGCGCGGCTCGACCTGCTGCGGGTGACGGGGCTGCAGGCGCTGAGCACGGCGCCGGCGTGAAGCGGACGGGACCGAACAGTGGCGGTGGAGGCGTCGGTCGCTGCGGGCAGCAGTGCGGCGCCGCCCGCCTCCCCGCTCAGGACGCGCAGTACGCGGTGATGAACGCGTAGAGCTCGCCCTTCTGCTCGGGGGTCGCGGCGACGACGACGGTGCCCTGCCGGCCCGCGGTCTCGACGGTGACCGGCAGGCGCGTGCCGACCTTGTCCTCGGCGAGCGCGTGGGTGTCGCAGCGGGTGGGGACGGCGTCCAGGACCACGGAGTCGAGGGTCCCGGCGGGCACGGAGCGGTCGAGGGTCCAGGCGTCGGCGGCGTCGGGCGGCTGCAGCAGGATCGTGGCGTCGACGCTGCGGAGCACGAGGGGGGTGCCCCGGACGTCGGCGGTGATGGTGAGGCGCGCCGGCTCGTGCGCGGCGCCTCCGGACGTGTCGATCCGCAGGGCGACGTCGGCGTCGACGGCGCGGGCGAAGCATCCGGACCGGGCGAGAGCGTCGACGAACGAGAACGGGTCGTCGGCGGGGTACGCGTGCTCGCCGTGGCCGTCGATGGCGAGGACGACCTCGAGCGCAGTGGGCGCCTCCGCGACCGGGCAGGCGGGCTCGGGCACGTCGACCCGGAGGTCTCGCGAGGTCCCGTCGGGGACGCCCGTGCCGCCGGTCCAGGTGAGCGGGGCGGCCAGGCGCGGGTCCGTGAGGCGGGCCGCGTTGACCTCGATCGGGGCGCCGCTGCCGTTGTGGACCTCGAAGGCCATGGTGCCGCCGGCGATGTCGGAGCGGTTCTGCTGGACGGAGACGGTTACCCCGGGAGCCGGGGCGGACGCGGCGGAGGAGCGGGCCGGGTCGGGGGTGGCCTGAGACGGGGTGGCGGTGGTCGCAGCCACGGTGGCCGCCGCGGTGCCGCTCGGGGCGCCCGTCGCGCCTCCCGGCGCGCAGGCCGCGAGGGCGGGCAGGAGGAGCAGCGCGGCGGCGATGGCGCGGAGGCGTCGCATCGTGCCTCCCTCCGCTCGCCGTCAGTCTGGCGCCCCGGACCCCTCTCCGCGAGCGGGCGCTCCGCCTCCCCAGCTCGATCGATGCGTCACGAACGGTCGCCACGGCGGCCGGATGACGACCGTTCGTGACGCATCGCCGGAGCGACGGGGGTGAGGACCCGGGGACGCGCACCCATCCGGGTGTGCGTCCGCTCCGAAGAGAGGCGGGGATTTCAGGAGGAGACAGATGGCACGCGGCAGATGGCACGTCGGCACGATCGTCGCGCGAGTGCGCGCATGCGCAGCGATCGGGGCCTCCGGGCTCGACGCGGTGGAGAGGGCGGAGCGCCGGGCCGAGGTCCTGCGCATCGCCGGAGGAGTCGACTCCGGCCGTCTCGGCGACGACCAGGCGATCGCGGCGTTCGGCCGGATCGTCGACGGCCTGCAGAGCGACCTGCCCGGCTCGGCGCTCGGCGTCTAGCCCGCGAGGCCGGCGTCCCGGTACCCGCCCGGAGCGGACACCCGCCGAGCCGACATTCCGAGCCTCCGCGCGGCGCTGAGACCCGCCAAGCGAGCGTGCCGACGGCACACTGGGCGCGAAGACCCGCCAGCCCGGCACCCCGAGCGCCAGCCCGGCACCCCGAGCGCCAGCCCGGCACCCCGAGCGCCCGCGCGCCGCGGAGCCCCGCTACCCCAGCGTCCCGAGCGCGATCCGCGGCAGCAGCCGCTGGATCGCGACGGCCGCCGCGCCGCGCGCCCACTCCACGAGCCCGCCGTCGTCGACGAGCAACGCCAGGGGCGGAGCGTCCGGGTCGCGCGTGGCCGCGATCGCGGCGTCCACCACCGCGGCCTGCTCCGAGTAGAGGGCGACGCCCTCCCCGGCCAGGATCACCGTGCCGGACATCGAGAGGTTGCCGATCGCGGCGATCATCGTCCCGAGCGCGCGGGCGGAGTCGGCGAGGATGCGCTCGGCACCGGGGTCGCCCGCGCGAGCGGCGGCGAAGCCCTCGGCCAGGGTCAGCTCGCGGCCGGTGGCGACGAAGAGCTGGCGGAGGAGCGAGGGCAGGCTGAGCATCGCGGTCGAGCAGCCGCGGTGGCCTGCCTCGCAGACGGGGCCGGTGGGATCCAGCGGGTAGTGGCCGCCCAGGCCGAGCCCCGCCTCCGGGGGCGCGACCACCCGGTCGTGCACCACCAGTCCGTAGCCGACGCCCGCGCCGACCGTGAGCACCGCGAAGTGCGGGATGCCGCGGCCGCGCCCGAACCAGTGCTCGGCGCCCGTGAGCGCGACCACGTCGTTCTCGAGGGCGACCGGCAGCCCGAGGGCGGCGGAGAGCGGAGCGGCGAGGTCGACGTCGCGCCAGCCGAGGAACGGCGCGCGGCTCACCCGGCCGTCGGCGGCGATGCTCCCGCCGAGCGTCACGCCCAGTCCGGCGAAGGCGGAGGGGCCGCCGAGCTCGTCGACGACCGAGACGATCGCGGCGATCACGTCGGCGGGCTCCGTGCCCGGCAGCGGGCGGACCAGCTCCCGCTCGGTGCGTGCACGCAGGTCGGTGCGGACGGCGAGGACCTCGGTGCCGGTGATCTTCACGCCCGCGAAGCTCAGCGCGTCGGCGCGGATGTCGAGCGGCCGGGCGGGGCGGCCGACTCCGGTGCTCTGCTCGGGGCCCTCGACGACCAGGCCGCCGTCGAGGAACGGGCGCGCGAGCCGGGTCAGGCTGGCGGGCGAGAGGCCGAGGCGGCGGCCGAGCTCGGCCCGCGAGACGGGACCGTGGATCAGGACCTCGCGCGCCAGGAGCTCGGAGGAGCTCCCGGAGGCGTCCTCGGCGACGATGGTGTCGGTCACGGGGCTCCTTCTTTCCGGCCTGGTAGAAAGCTACCGGTAGCGCGCCGCCCCAGGAACAGATCCGGCCACTCGCGCCGCTCTTGACACCCCTATTACTTCTGCTCTAGAAATAAGCCATGCACCGCAGCATCGCCCCCACGAACGACTCCGTGACCCTCTCCGGCCGGGAATCGCGCCTCTTCCACTTGCAGGACGGGGGCACTAGCGTCGTCGTCGACGCCCGCCTCGTCACCTTCCCCACTATCGTGCACTGGGGCGCCGCGCTCGGAGATCTTTCCGCCGCCGAACTATCCGCCCTGGCAGACGCCGCCCTCCCCCAGCGCGTCTCGGGCGGGCTGGACGCATTCGCGCCGTTCGGCCTCGTCGCCGTCGAGGCCGACGGCTGGCAGCACGCCCCCACCTTCGAGGGCACCCACGAGCGCGCAGCCGCGTCGGAGCGCTTCGAGGTCGAGAGCATCGAGGCGCTCGGCTCCGCCCTCCGGACCGTCGCCACTGGCGCGGGCGTCCGGCTGACCGTGGACCTCGAGGTCGACGCGGCCGGCCTGCTCACCCAGCGCGCCCGGGTCGAGAACCTCGACGCCCGCCCGTTCCGCCTCGAGCGCTTCGAGCTCGGCTTCCCGCTCCCCGCGACCGCGCGCGAGATCCTCGACACCACCGGGCACCACCTCCGCGAGCGCCACCCGCAGCGCCGCCCGCTGACCATCGGCGAGCACACCCGCCGCACCCGCCGCGGACGCCCCGGCGCCGACGCGACCCTCCTCCTCGCCGCGGGCACGCCCGGCTTCGGCTGGGAGCGCGGGCTCGTGCACGGCGTCCACCTCGGCTGGAGCGGCGACACCTCGCTCCGCGCCGAGCGCACCGTCGAGGGCGTCTCGCTCCTCGCGGCCGGCGAGCTGCTGCGGCCCGCCGAGATCGAGCTCGCGCAGGGCGAGAGCTACGAGACCCCGGTCGCCTACGGCTCCTGGGGCGACGGGCTCAGCGCTCTGCAGGCCCGGTTCCACGCGTCGCTCCGCGCCCGCCCGCAGCACCCCGTCGCTCCGCGGCCCGTCACCCTCAACACCTGGGAGGCCGTCTACTTCGACCACGACCTCGCTCGCCTCACCGCCCTGGCCGAGCGGGCCGCGCGGATCGGGGTCGAGCGCTTCGTGCTCGACGACGGCTGGTTCCTCGGCCGCCGCGACGACACCGCCGCGCTCGGCGACTGGACCGTCGATCCCGCGGTCTGGCCGGAGGGCCTCACCCCGCTGACGGACGTCGTCACCGGCCTGGGCATGCAGTTCGGCCTCTGGGTGGAGCCCGAGATGATCAGCCCCGACTCCGACCTGGCCCGCGCGCACCCGGAGTGGATCCTCGGCCCGGCCGGCCATCTCCCGGCCTCGGGGCGGCAGCAGCAGGTCCTCGACCTCTCGCAGCGCGGCGCGTTCGAGCACGTGCTCGGCGCCCTCGACGCGCTGCTGACCGAGTACCCGATCGCGTACCTCAAGTGGGACCACAACCGCGACGTGATCGAGGCGGTCTCGCCCGCCACCGGCCGCTCCGCCGTCCACGAGAACGTGCTCGCGCTCTACCGCCTGCTCGACGAGCTGCGCTCCCGGCATCCCGGCGTCGAGATCGAGTCGTGCGCCTCCGGGGGCGCCCGCGTCGACCTCGGGATCCTCGCCCGCACCGACCGCATCTGGACGAGCGACTGCATCGACCCGCTCGAGCGGCAGACCATCCAGCCCTTCACCCAGCTGGTGGTGCCGCCCGAGCTGATGGGGCAGCACATCGGAGGGCCGCGGTCGCACTCGACGCAGCGCACCCACTCGCTCGCCTTCCGCGCCGGCACCGCGCTGCCCGGCCACCTCGGCATCGAGTGGGACGTCTCGGATCTCGCCCCCGCCGTCGAGGAGGAGCTGACCGCCTGGGTCGCCTTCCACCGCGAGCACCGGGCGCTGCTGCACACCGGGACGGTCGTGCGCGCCGACCTCGCCGACGACGCCGCCTCGCTCTCCGGAGTCGTCGCCGCCGACCGCTCCGCCGCCCTCTTCACCTTCACCCAGCTGCGCACCGGCGAGACCTACCCGCCCGGACGGATCACGCTCCCGGGCCTGGACCCGGAGCGCACCTACTCCGTGGCGCTCGCCCCGGTCACGTCGCCGCTCGGCGGCCCCGGGCAGTCGCCGCTCGGCTGGGCCGAGCACGGGACCGCGCTCCGCGGCCGCGTGCTGGGCACTGTCGGGCTCCAGGCCCCCGTCCTCGATCCGGAGCAGCTCGTCGTGCTCGTGCTCACCGCCCTCTGACCCGCCCTCCCGGCTCCGGAGCCGACCCCGCTCCCCCGCCGCCGCACCTGCTCTCGCACCGCCCTCCGCGGTCGAGCGCGCCCTGAGACCTGTCCCCACGCGCAAGGAGGCGCCGCATGTCCGCTCATCCGCATCCCCCCGGGTTCTCCCGGCGGCTGTTCCTCTCGGTGCCGCTCGCCGCGGCGTCCGCCGCCGCCCTCGCCTCCTGCGCCTCCCCCGGCGCCGGCGACGGAGTGACCACGCTCGACTTCTTCCAGTTCAAGGCGGAGGCGGTGGAGGACTTCGCGCGGATCATCCGCGAGTTCGAGGCGGCCAACCCGGACATCCGGGTCGTCGCCAACAACGTGCCCGACCCCGACACGGCCATCCGCACCCTGCTCGTCAAGGACAAGGTGCCGGACGTGCTGACCCTGAACGGCAGCGGCTACTACGCCGACCTCGCGAAGGCCGGCGTGTTCCACGACTTCACCGGCGACGAGCTGGTCGAGCGGGTGAACCCGGCGGCCCTCGACATCCTCGCCGCCCTCGGCAGCTTCGAGGGGAACGAGGTGAACGCGCTCGCCTTCGCGAACAACGCGGACGGGATCCTCTACAACCGCACGATCTTCGCCGAGAACGGGATCGAGGTGCCGACCACCTGGGACGAGCTGATCGCCGTCTGCGAGACGCTCACCGCCGCCGGGATCACTCCCTTCTACGGCGCCCTGCTCGACAACTGGACCGGCGCCCCCGCCTTCAACGCGCTCGGCGGGCAGCTGCAGCCGGACGGCTTCTTCGACGCGATGCGCGAGGAGGGAGCGGCGCTCGGCCCCGACTCCCCCGTCTCGTTCACGAAGGACTACGCGACGACGATGGAGCGGCTCGGGCAGCTCTTCTCGTACACGCAGGAGGGCTCGTTCGGCCTCGGCTACGACGACGGCAACCAGGCCTTCGCCGCGGGCGAGGCGGCCATGTACCCGCAGGGCATCTGGGCGATCAACCCGGTGCGCACGAACAACCCCGACATCGATCTCGGCGTCTTCCCCTACCCGGTGCTCGACGACCCCGCGGACACGCGGGTCACCTCGGGCGTCGACGTGGCCGTCGCCATCGGCCGCGGCACTCCGAAGCTCGACGCGGCCCGCCGCTTCGTCGACTTCCTGCTGACCCCCGGAGTCGTCGAGCCGTACGTCGCGAGCCAGGCCGCCTTCTCGCCGCTGGTCGGCGCCGCACCCAACTCGGACCCCACGCTGGCCGAGCTGCAGCCCTACTTCGAGCAGGGACGGCTGATCGGCTTCGTCGACCACCAGATCCCCGCGAGCATCCCGCTCAACCCCACGCTCCAGGCGTTCCTCGCCAGCGGGGACGCCGACGCGGCGCTCCGGACCCTCGACAGTGAGTGGCGCAAAGTCGCGGCACGCACGACCAGGAAGTGACCCCATGACCACGACCACGACGGCCGCCGCGCAGGCGGTGGCGACCACTCCTCCGCCGCCCGCGCGCCGCAAGCGCATCATCGGGCGCACCTCGAAGACCTTCTACTGGATGACGGTCCCCGCCGTCCTGCTCTTCTTCGTGCTCCACACGGTCCCGGTCCTCACCGGAATCTTCTTCAGCTTCACCGACTACGCGGGCTACGGCTCGTGGGACCTGATCGGCGCCTCGAACTACCTCGCGCTCCTCCAGGACGACCGTGTCTGGAAGGCCTACGGGTTCACCTTCGGCTTCGCGATCGTGGCGACCGTGCTGGTGAACGTGATCTCGCTCGCCATCGCCGTCGCCCTCAACGCGCGGATCAAGTTCCAGACGGCGTTCCGCGGGATCTACTTCATCCCCTACGTGCTCTCGACCCTGGTCATCGGCTACGTGTTCCAGTACCTCTTCGCGAACTCGCTGCCGCAGATCCTCGGCGCGATCCCGGTGATCGGCGAGAACATCCTCGCGAACGCCGACTGGGCGTGGGTGGCGATCGTGGTGCTGGCGGTCTGGCAGGCCTCGGCCTTCTCGATCATCATCTACCTCGCCGGACTCCAGACGATCCCGGGCGAGCTCTACGAGGCGACCTCGCTCGACGGAGCGGGGAGGTGGCGGCAGTTCACCTCGATCACGTTCCCGCTGATCGCCTCCTTCTTCACGATCAACATGGTCATCTCGATGAAGAACTTCCTCCAGGTGTTCGACCACATCATCGCCCTCACCAACGGCGGTCCCGGCACCTCGACGGAGTCGATCACGCTGCTGATCTACCGCGGCGGCTTCCAGGGCGGCGAGTACGCCTATCAGACGGCCAACGCCGTCCTCTACTTCCTCATCATCATCGTGGTCTCGCTGATCCAGTTCCGAGTCCTCAGCCGCAGAGAGGCGTCGTTCTGATGACATCGACCATCACCCCCACGACCGCGATCGCCCTCGGCGAGCCCGAGGGGCGGCGCCGGCCCTCCCGCGACACCTACCGGATCAACTGGTGGGCGACCGCGCTCATCGCGGTCTGCTCGCTGACGATCCTCCTGCCGCTCTACTTCGCCGTCGTGACCGCGCTGAAGACGCCCGACCAGCTCGGCGGCACAGGGTTCGAGCTGCCGACCTCGATCTCGTGGGGCAACTTCGCCGAGGCGTGGACGGCGACCCGCTTCCCCCAGGCCTTCGTGAACACCGCGCTGATCACGGTCGGAGCCGTCGTGCTGACGCTGTTCTCGAACTCGATGGTCGCCTACGCGGTCGCCCGGAACATGCACAGGCCGTTCTTCAAGGGCGTCTACTTCTACCTGCTCGCCGCGGTCTTCGTGCCGTTCCCGATCATCATGCTGCCGGTGGTGAAGGAGACGGCCCTGCTGGGCCTGGACAACCAGGCCGGGCTGATCCTGCTCTACGCCGTGTTCGGGCTCTCGATCAACACGTTCATCTACACGGCCTTCATCCGCTCGATCCCCATCGAGCTCGAGGAGGCGGCGCGCACCGACGGCGCCTCGACCTGGCGGACCTACTGGCAGGTGATCTTCCCGCTGCTCGGCCCGATGAACGCGACCGTCGGGATCCTGACCTGCGTGTGGGCGTGGAACGACTTCATCCTGCCGCTCGTGGTGCTCTCGGACCCGTCCGCCCGCACCCTGCCGCTGGCCGAGTACGTCTTCCAGGGGCAGTTCAACACGAACTACACCGTCGCCTTCGCGTCCTACCTGATGGCGATGGCGCCGCTGCTGATCGTGTACCTCTTCGCGCAGCGCTGGGTGGTCAGCGGAGTGATGCGCGGGTCGATCAAGTAGCGGTCGCGGCGAGCGCCGCCTCGAGCAGGTCCGTGAGCACGGTGCCGCGCGAGCCCGCGTCCTCCGGGTGCCACTGCACGCACCAGAGCGGCGCGGACTCGTGCTCGAGGGCCTCGACGGTGCCGTCGTCGGCGCGGCCGACCACGACGAGGCCCTCGCCCGGACGGTCGACGGCCTGGTGGTGGGAGCTGCGGACGACGAGCTCCGCGGCGCCGAGGATGCCGGCGAGGGCGCTGCCCGGCTCGAGCGCCACGCGGTGGTCGACCATCCCCGACAGGTGCTCGCCGGGGACCGACCGGCCGACGTGACCCGCGCCGGGCAGGTGCTGCACGAGGTCGCCGCCGAGGGCGACGTTGACCAGCTGCATCCCGCGGCAGATCCCGACCAGCGGGGTCCGCGTCTCGACGGCCCGGCGGACGAGCGCGATCTGCGCGCGATCGGCGGCGGGGAAGGACTGGCCGCGGTGCGGGTCGTCGGGTCGGCCGCCGTAGAGGGACGGGTCGACGTCCTCCCCTCCGGTGACCACGACGGCGTCGGCGGCGGCGAGCCGGCGCTCGAGCTCGGCGGCGCCGGCCTGCTCGGCAGGGATGCGGTCGACCACGAAGCCCGCGGCGGTGGCGGCCGTGACGACGCTCGCGGTCAGCAGCTGCAGCTCGATCTCGAACTCGGGATCCTCGCGGCCGCCGTCGGCGACGTCGACGACGAGCAGGACGGGGCGGTCGGAGGCCATGCGGACATCGTGCCACCCGGCCGGCTCCTGCAGAACGTCGGCGGAGAGGAGGGCCTGTGCGTCGGCGGGCGAGGGATCGCGCTCTCGGCGGGCGTTCTGCACGAGCCCGCAGACCTCTCCCGGGGTCTGGTCAGGATCCGGTACCGCGATCTAGGATGTTCACTTTCACATCCCGTGCGAAGACGCACACCTCCGCGGCCCTGCGGATCGTGCCTCGACGCCGCACCCGATCACGAGGGCCTATCTGCATGAGACGATCACGATCGGCGGTGAGGACCGCTCTGGCGGTCGCGACCGTCGCCGCCACGGCGCTGCTCGGCGCCACGGTCCCCAGCTCCGCCTTCGGAGCCACCGAGACCCCGCTCCTCCACTACACGTTCGACACCGCCCCCACCGGCACCACGGTCGCCGACACCAGCGGCAACGGCTACAGCGCGACGCTGCGCGGCTCCGGAGCCCAGTTCCGCAACGGGCTCATCAGCCTCCCCGGCGGATCCGCCGCGGCCGCCCCCTACCTCGAGATCCCCACCGCCGGCCTCGTCGGCAAGAAGGACCTGACCTTCTCCACCTGGCTCGCCCACAAGGGCGGCACGGGCAACGTCGCCGCCGCGTTCGTCGGAGCGCCCGTCGCCTCCGGCGCCTCGTTCTCCTCCGGCTACTGGCTGCTCAACCCGAGCAACCTCTCCGGCTACACCAAGTCGGTCGTCACCAACTCGGTCAACGCGGGCGCTCCCTACAACACCGAGGTCGGCGCCGGAGCGACGGGCACCCCGACCGTCGGCGCGCGCACCCCCTCGGGCCTCTCGCTCTACACGACCGTCATCGACGGCTCGACCGGCAAGCTCACCGTGTACGTCAACGGCGCGCAGATCTCGCAGAGCACGATCGCCCGCGACGTCTCCTCGTTCGGCCCGTCGCTCGTCGCGTACATCGCGCGCTCGACCTACAACGACCCGGGCTGGAACGGCGAGATGGACGACTTCGCCGTCTACGACAGCGCCCTCAGCAGCAGCTCCGTGCAGGCGCTCTACTCCTCGCAGGCCCTCGACCGCGCCGTCGCGTCGGTCACGGTGCCCACGGAGGCGACCGCCGGCTTCACGGTGCCCACCACCGCCAGCGGCGTCGGCATCACCTGGACGTCGAACAGCGCGGCCGTGGCCATCACCGGCGGCACCGCGACCGTCACGCGCCCCGCCGCGGGACAGCCGGACGCCACCGCCACCCTCACCGCCACCTACAGGGTCGGCACCGAGACCCGCTCGGTCGACTACACGGTGCGCGTCGCCGCGCAGCTGGACGACGCGACGAAGGTCCAGCGCGACCTCGCCGCGATCGCCATCCCGAACGTCGGCGACATCCGGACGAACGTCTCGGTGCCCACCACCGGCACGCTCGGCTCGAGCATCGCCTGGAGCGTCGTCAGCCCGAGCGGGGCGACCGTCCGCGACGGCAGCGCCGCCGGCACCCGCACCATCGACGTCGACCGCCCCGCGACCGGGAGCCCCGCGATCGACGTGGTCGTCCGCGCGACCGCGACCAGCGGATCCACCACCCGGACCCGCGACTTCACCCTCCGGGTGCAGCCGCTCCCCGCCGGCACCGACGACACCGAGGCGTACGTCTGGGCGTTCTTCACCGGAGAGGGCGACGGCGCCGAGCGCATCAGCCTCGCCGCCTCGAAGGGCAACGACGCGCTGAGCTGGAACACGCTGAACGGCGGCAAGCCGGTCTTCACCTCGAACCTGGGGACGATGGGCCTGCGCGACCCGTTCATCATCCGCTCGCACGAGGGCGACAAGTTCTTCATGCTCGCCACCGACCTGAAGATCGACGGGCTCCCCGGCGGCTTCGACACCGCGCAGAAGTCGGGCTCGAAGTACATCGAGGTCTGGGAGTCGACCGACCTGGTGAACTGGTCCGCCCAGCGCCACGTCAAGGTCTCCACCGACTTCGCCGGCAACACCTGGGCCCCCGAGGCGTACTGGGATGACGAGCTCCAGACCTACGTCGTCTTCTGGGCCTCGAACATGTACCCGACCACGAACACGGCCGATCGCGCCTCCGTCACCTACAACCAGATGATGTACGCGACGACCGAGGACTTCACCTCCTTCTCGGAGGCGAAGCCGTGGATCGACGTCAAGCGCGGCGCCGGCAAGGGCACCATCGACTCGACGGTCGCGAAGGACGGCGACACCTACTACCGCTTCACCAAGGACGAGGCGTCGATGACCCTCCGCGAGGAGAAGAGCACCGACCTGCTGGCCACCGTCTCGGGCTCGCTGCCCGGCACCGGCGGACCGGCGGACGAGTGGTCGCTGGTCAAGGAGAAGGTGGCCTCGGGCCTGCCCAACGGCGAGCCCGGCAAGACCTTCACCAGCGGTGAGGGCCCCAACGTCTTCCCCGCCAACGAGGGCGACGTGAACGGCCTCGACTGGTTCCTCTTCATCGACCAGCCGAACTACCACGACGGGCCGAACCACTACATCCCGTTCGGCACCGACGACCTCGCGAACGGCGACTCCTGGCAGCCGCTCGGAGCGAAGCTCCGCACGGGCCTGCCGCAGAACGCCGACGGCGGCAAGCCGCGCCACGGCACGGTCATCCCGGTGACGCGCTCCGAGTACCAGAAGGTGCTCGAGGGCTACGCCCCCGGCCTGGCCGTCGCCTCGGTCGCTCCGCTGACCGCGACGACCACGGTCGGCGCCGCGCCGGTCCTGCCCCGCGCCACGATCACGACCGCCGCCGGCACCACCAGCACGGTCGACGTGGCCTGGGACGCCGTCGCGCCCGCCGCCTACGCCACGGCCGGGACCTTCACGGTCTCGGGCGTCGCGCAGGACGCGTCGCGCATGCCGGTGCAGGTCACGGTCACCGTGCAGTCCTCGCTGAAGGTGAGCGCGACCGCCACGTCGCGCTGCGTCGCCGGCAAGGTCGTGCTGACGGTCGTCGGCAGGAACGGAGACACGGTGCCGATGGACGTCTCGATCAGCACCCCGGAGGGCGTGAAGACGATCGCCGGCGTGAAGCCGGGCGCCTCCGGCTCCGCCGCGTTCACGGTGCGCTCGACGCAGCTCGCCGCGGGCGAGGCGACGGTCACCGGCACGGCCACGGTCGGCGGCAAGACCGTCACGGCCACGGCCACCGCGCCCTACAGCGCGCGCAGCTGCGGCTGACGCACGGCACTCCTCGGGAGCCCGTCGCACCTCACCGGTGCGGCGGGCTCCCGTCGTCGTGCGGGGGGAGCCGGGAAACCGCCCTGACGCCGAGACGCCGCCGCCTCGGCCGCGCTTCGACGGACGGCGCGGCGCCTCGTCACGCGGGCGGGCCCGGGGCGGCCCGCCCGGCGTCATCCGGCGACGGCTGCCTGCCCGGCTTCGAGCAGGTCGC
Organism: Rathayibacter sp. AY2B5; assembly: GCF_002931645.1. Lineage (NCBI taxonomy): Bacteria > Bacillati > Actinomycetota > Actinomycetes > Micrococcales > Microbacteriaceae > Rathayibacter > Rathayibacter sp. AY2B5. Next base: position 18,132 of record NZ_PSUE01000003.1, read on the forward strand.
GGACGCTGCGCGGCTCGCGTCCGAGGAGGCGCCCGAGCTCGGGGCCGGTGCCCGCGAAGAAGCCGCGCTCGGCCGCCCGGTGCATCCCGAGGGTGAAGCGCACGAGGAACTCGGGCTGACCCGCCGCGACGCGCGCGGCGACCCACTCGTCATCGCCGAGGACGCGCAGGTCGACGGGCCGCCCGCCGACCTCGGCCGCGATCCCGGCGATCTCCTCGAACGTCGGAGCCTCCGTCGCGGTCAGCGTGACCGGCCCGTCGTGCGGGCTCCCCGAGAGGAGGAGCCGGGCGGCCGCCTCCGACTCGTCCTCGCGGGCCGTCCACGAGACGCGGCCGTCGGAGGGGACCTCGATCACTCCGGTCTCCCGCCACGGTCCGAGGAAGAGGCCCAGGCTGTGCGCGTAGAAGCCGTTGCGGAGCGACGTCCAGGCGAGTCCGGACTCGGCGAGCAGGCGCTCGGTCGCCGCGTGGTCCCGGCCCGGGCCGAAGGGGGTGTCGGCGGCGGCGCCCTGGTGGCTCGTGTAGAGGACCCGTCCGACTCCGGCCGCGACGGCCGCCTCGACGGCGGTGCGGTGCAGGGCGACGGCGTCGGCCCGCGGGTCGCTCGAGGAGACGAGGAGCAGCTGATCCGCTCCGTCGAAGGCGGCCGGGAGGGAGGCGGGGTCGGCGTAGTCGCCGACGCGCACCTCCACTCCGCGCTCTGCGAAGCGGGCGGCCTTCGAGGCGTCGCGGGCGACGACGGCGATCCCGGAGGCGGGAACGGAGTCGAGGAGGTGGTCGACGGTGGCGCCGTTCAGAGCGCCGGTGGCACCGGTCACGATGATCATGTGGAGAGCCTTCCGATGAGGGGTATCAGCGATACCACGAGGAAGATAACCACGGAATTCCCTTGATAGCAACAGTGCGCTACCGTCGATACGTGACCAGCCCCACTCCTCCGACCGACACGCGCCTGCGCATCGTCGAGGCGGCCGCCGGCCTCCTCCGCGATGAGGGCCCCGCCGCCGTCACCACGCGAGCGGTCGCCCAGGCGGCCGGGCTGCAGGCCCCGGCGATCTACCGCCTCTTCGGCGACAAGGACGGCCTGCTCGAGGCGGTCGCGGAGCACGTGCTGGCCACCTGGGTCGACTCCAAGGCGCGGACGGTCGAAGCGGCCGTCGCCGGCGGTGTCGACCCGGTCGAGGACCTGCGCTCGGGCTGGGCCGCGCAGGTGGAGTTCGGCCTGGCCAACCCCGCGCTCTTCCGCCTCCTCAGCGATCCGGGCCGCGCCTCCGGATCGCCGGCCGCCCTCTCCGGGCGGCGGGTCCTCGCCGCCCGCGTGCAGCGCGTGGCCGCCGAGGGCCGCCTCCGCGTGCCGGAGGAGCGCGCCGTCGGCCTCTTCCAGGCGGCGGGCACCGGCGTGGTCACCACCCTGCTCTCCACCCCCGCCGCCGACCGCGACCCCGGTCTCGCCGACGCCGCGCTCGACAGCGTGCTCGCGGGGATCCTCACCGACCCGCCCTCCCCCGGCGACGGCGGGCGGCTCACCGCCCTCGTCGGCGTCCGGGCCCTCGCACCGGAGCTCGCCGGCCTCACGCCCGCGGAGCGCCTGCTGCTCGCGGACTGGCTCGACCGTGCCCTCGCGGCGGCCGCGCAGGAGTGACGAGCACGCAGGAGTGACGGGCGCGCAGGAGTGACGGGCGCGCTTCCACCACAGGAGAGACGAGCGCCGTCCCGCCGCGGGAACGACGGCGCCTCCGTCCCGCAGAGACGCGGGCCTCGCGGCTAGGCGCGCCTGCCGTCGGGCGGGAGGATCGACGCCTGGATGAGCGGCACGGGGCAAGGAGGGCATGTTGAAGCTGTGGAGCGCATCGAACGCGTTCCTCTACCTCGGCAGCGTCAAGGAGAACGACTTCCTGCAGAACGTCTCCGAGCTCGTCGGGGACTACGACCGCGAAACGACCTCCGCCAGCTATAACAAGGGCGTCCGCTCAACCTCGACCGCCTTGAAGCGCGAACGGATCCTGACCGTGGACGAGCTCGGAGCGATGCCCCGCGGCCGCGCCGTAATGCTCTCCACCGGATCGAGGGCCGCGCTGCTGCGCACCGTGCCCTGGTACGAGGGCACGAAGGAGAAGGTCGCAGCGATCAAAGCCAGACGTGTTCTCGGGCGCGGACCGGCTCGTCGCTGACGAATGTGCTTGTGCTACGCGCTGCGGCGGGAGATGAGCGAGTGCTCGACGACGATCTCGCTCGGGTGCGCCGGAGGGCCGTTCCGGATGCGCTGAGCGAGGAGGTCGACGGCCGTCTTGGCGATCTGGCGGCTGCCGGGATCGATCGTGGTGAGGGCGGGTATCGCGTAGGCGGCGGCGGTGACGTTGTCGAAGCCGACGACCGCGATGTCCTCCGGTACGCGGATGCCGCGAACGTGCAGCGCGTGCAGTGCCCCGAAGGCCAGGGTGTCGTTGAAGCAGAAGACGGCGTCCAGAGGGACGCGGGAGTCGAGCAGCTGCGTCATCGCGACGGCGCCGTCGGCGTGGTGCCACTCGGTGGCGACCGCGACGAGGGCGGGGTCGAACGGGATCGCGTTCGCCTCGAGGGCACCGCGGTATCCGTCCAAGCGGAGTGCTGCGGCGCTGACGGATCCGCCGGCGGGGTTGCTGCCGATCGCGGCGATGCGCCGGTGTTGGCGGTCGATCAGGTACTGCGTGGCGGTGGCCGCGGCGGCTGTGTTCGCCATGGTCACGTGATCGACCGGGCCGTCGAAGATCCTGTCGCCCAGGAGAACGAGTGGGCGGTCCCCGACGAGTACTTTCTCGTCTCCGGGGCCGAGTGCGTGAGGCTGGAAGATCAGTCCGTCCGACAGCTGGCGGCTGGAGCCGGAGAGGACGGCGATCTCGGCGTCTCGGCGCGCTCCGGTCTGCTGGATGATCACGGTCCAGCCGTGCCGCTCGGCCTCCGACATGATGACCGTCGCGAGCTGGCCGAAGTACTCGATCGCGAGATCCGGGATCGCGAGGGTGATGAGCCCGGTCTGGCCGGTGCGCAGTCCGCGCGCGGAGACGTTGAGTTGGTATCCGAGATCGCGGACTGCCTTGAGGACGAGATCGCGGGTCTCGGGTCTGACGTTGGCGTTGCCGCTGAGCACGTTGGAGACCGTGCGAGCGGTGACGCCTGCAGCAGCGCCGACATCGGCCATGGTCACCGGGCGGGTTCGCGATCGCGGCATCGGCATTATTCCTCCCATGAGCGTTCCCCGATCATCCCAGGTCGACGGTCGGCGAGAGGCGCACGGTCACCCAGGCGATGGCGGGGATCCGGAACGAGAGGACGCCGTCGGACAGCGCAACGGCGAGGAGTCGCGGAGTGACGGTGTCGGGGAGCTCCGCCGAGTTCGTCGCGAACGGGTCCTCGTGTCGGAGGATCAGCGCCTCCGTCACGGTGAGGGCGGGGAACGCGGTGAGGTCGACCGTGGTCTCCGTGACGCCGTCGGTCGCGCGGTTGACGATCATCAGGTCGAGGGAGCCGTCGGCGTGTGCCGCTGCGGCGAAGGCGAGGACGGGAGCGGAGTCCTCGCCCCCTCCCGTGCTGTCCGCCTCGACGACGGTCCGGAGCGCGGTCGCGCCGGCGGAACGCCGTGCCTGGGCGAACGGCCAGAAGGTGCTCTGCCGCCAGGCGGGGCCGTCCGGTTCGGTCATGATCGGACCGATGACGTTCACCAGCTGAGCCATGCTCGCTGCACGGACGATGTCGGCTCTGTTGATCATGCTGATGAGCATGTCGCCCACGACGACGGCGTCCGCTGCCGTGTAGCGGTCCTCGAGGAGTCGGGGCGCCTCCTCCCATTCGAGCCCTCCGGCGACGCGCTCGTCGTGGGCGACGAAGTCCCACACGTTCCACTCGTCGAAGGAGATGGCGATCGGACGCTCTGATCGCGTCTGTGCGCGCACCTGTCCGATCGTGTCGGCGATGGCGGTGATGAAGCGGTCCATCGCGACGCCGGAGGCGAGGAACGCGGCCAGGTCGCCGTCGTAGCGGAAGTACTGGTGGCAGGACACGAAGTCGACGTGCTCGATCGTGTGCAGCAGTACCTCCTGCTCCCAGGCTCCGAAGGTGGCCATCCGGTCGTTCGAGCTGCCGCAGACGATCAGTTCGAGGCAGGGGTCGAGTGCGCGCATGGCGGCGGCGGTGCGGGCGGCGAGACGCCCGTACTCGTCGGCGCTCAGGTGGCCGATCTGCCACGGCCCGTCCATCTCGTTGCCGATGCACCAGAGACGGATGCCGTGCGCCTCGTCGGCGCCGTTCGCGCGCCGCTCGTCCGAGAGAGTGGTGCCGCCGGGGTGGTTCGCGTACTCCAGCAGGTGCAGGGCCGAGCGGATTCCGTCGGTCCCGAGGTTCAGCGCCATCATCGGCTCGACGCGTGCCGCCCGGCACCAGCGGACGAACTCGTCGACCCCGAAGCGGTTCGGCTCGACGGTGTGCCAGGCAGGATCGAGCCGGACGGGACGGTCCTCGACCGGACCGATGCCGTCGCGCCAGTCGTACGCCGAGACGAAGTTACCGCCCGGGTAGCGGACGGTCGTGACCCCGAGCTCCTCGACGAGCGCGAGGACGTCGGTGCGGAATCCGTCGGCGTCGGCACTCTCGTGCGAAGGATCGAGCAGGCCGCCGTACACGCCTCGGCCCAGGTGCTCCACGAACGATCCGAAGAGCCGCGGATCGATCGTCCCGACCGTGAAGGCGGGGTGCACGATGCCGTGCGCTCGGTGGACGGGGTGCGAGGTCATGGCCATTCCGTTTCATCGATGAACTGGTGCGCACAGTATGCACGCCTCGACCAGCACACCGCGATCCGAAAGGGATGGTGTCGAATGTTGACGGGGTCGGCCCGGCGGCTCTACTATCGCCGACAGCGGTCCTCGATTTCATCGATGAAATGCCTGCACCAGGTGGCCGAGTCAATGAAGACAGTGAAAGCGAGGCACGTCGTGAGGCGTCACAGCACCCGGATCAGCATCGTCGCAGCGGTCACAGCCGCGACTGCGGCCCTTCTTCTCAGCGGCTGCACGCCGTCGTCCGCGGGAGGCGCCTCGGCCGGGAACGGCGGCGACACCTTGACCGTCTGGCACTACTACTCCGTCGACGGCCAGACCGCCGGACTCGAGGAGCTCGCGTCGGACTTCGAATCGACGCACGAGGGGGTCGCGGTCGAGAACGTCTACGTTCCGTTCGACCAGCTGACGAACAAGCTCGTGCAGGCCGCGGGAACGGGCACCGGCCCCGATGTGGTCGTCTACAACGCCGCCGATACCTTCACCCTCACCGAGGCGAAGGCCATCGAGCCGATGAACGAGTGGTGGGACCAGTACGCCGACGCCGGGCAGTTCCCCGACGCCGTCGTGCAGAAGGTCGGCGACGACGTCATGGGCGTGCAGGGCTTCGTGAACCTGATCGGCCTCTGGTACAACCAGGACATCCTCACCGAGCTGGGTGTCGAGGCTCCCACCACGTTCGAGGAGCTCGAGGCGGATCTCGCCTCGGCCACGGCCGCCGGCAAGGACGGCATCACGCTGACCGGCAAGGCGAACTCCGAGGGCGAGTGGCAGGCGTTCCCGTGGCTCTCGCGTGCCGGGTGGGACTACGCCGCACCCGAGCAGCAGCCTCTGCAGGACGCGTTCGCGATGGTGCAGGACTGGACCGCGAAGGGCTACCTGACCAAGGAGGCGGCGACGTGGGACCAGACGGTCCCTTTCCAGCAGTTCGCCGCGGGGAACACGGCCTTCGCCGTCAACGGCAACTGGCAGATCACCTCGGCCGAGAAGGACGCCGCGTTCGAGTACGGGGTCGTGCCGATCCCCGTCGGTGAGGGCGGCTCGGTCTACCTCGGCGGTGAGGTGCAGAACGTGGGCGCCTTCTCCGAGAACAAGGCGCTCGCGCAGGAGTACCTCGAGCAGGAGTTCTTCTCGAAGCAGGGGCAGCTGACGCTGCTCGACGCCTTCGGCTCGATCCCCGCCCGTGCCGATGCAGCTGCCGACGACAAGGTCGGCAGCGACCCGATCCTTTCCCAGTTCGCGGCGATCCTCCAGGACGACGGCCACACCTCGCCTGACCCGGCGATCCCGTCCGAGAACGTCGCGAAGGTGCTGCAGACCGTCGGTGAGTCCTGGAGCGCGGCGGTCGCCGGCAGCGGGACCCCCGAGCAGCTCTCGAGCGACCTGATGACGACCCTGACGCCGCTGCTCCAGCAGTAGCAGACCCCGACGAGAGAATGGAGCGACCGTGAGCAGCACCTCGACCACGACCCGGAGACGATCCGGCGTCGGCGGCGGCCGACTGGGCTTCGCCGCACCGGGAGGAGTGCTGCTCGCGGCGCTGTCGCTCTACCCCATCTACCTGCTGATGAGGATGAGCGTCAGCGAGGTCAGCTCCGGAACCCTCAACGGGGACTGGCCGTTCGTCGGAGTGCAGAACTTCCTCGCGCTGCTCCAGGGCTCCGACCTCGGCGGCGCCACGCTGCGCACCGGGGCCTTCGTGGTCCTGGTCACGGTCGTCGGGGTCGTCGGAGGACTCGGAGCGGCGATCGCCCTCCGTTCCTCCCGGCTGGGCAGTGCCTTCCTCCTGGGGATGATGGTGTTCATCTGGGCCATGCCGCCCGTGGTGAACGGCAGCATCTGGAAGTTCCTCCTCGCCGATCAGGGTCTGGTCAACACGCTCGTGCGGGCGACCGGCCTCTCGGCGGAGGGCGTCCCCTTCCTCTACGACGCGAGGTTCGCGCTGCTCTCGGTCGCGATCGTGAACGCCTGGGCCGTCATCCCCTTCAATGCGCTGGTCTTCCGGTCGGCTCTGCTGGGCATCGACCCCGAGATCCTCGAGGCGGCCTCGGTCGACGGCGCGAGCCGCTGGCAGGAGATCCGGAGCATCCTCATCCCCGCGGCGCGGCCGACCGCCGTCATCCTGGCGATCCTGACCGTCGTCTACGCCTTCCGCAGCTTCGACTTCATCTACGTGATGACCGCCGGCGGCCCCGGAGACGCGACGTCCACGCTGCCCTACCTCAGCTACTCCCAGGCCTTCGTCCAGCACGACTACGGACTGGGTTCCGCGACGGGCATCATCGCCCTCGCCATCGTGGCGGTCCTCGCCGTCGTCTACGTCCGATCGACCAGGAGCGAGTCCTGATGAGCACCCTCACCGCCCCCCTGACCCGCCTGCGAGGCGGCGCTGCGACCCGCGTCGCGCGACCGTCCCGCACCCGGGAGCCGGTCGCCTTCACCGTACGCGTGGTGCTCTACGTCCTGTACGGGCTGCCCCTTGTCTGGATCGTGCTCACCTCCCTCAAGCGCCAGGGCGACGTGGTCGGCGGAGCGATCCTCTCGGCGCCCTCCTTCGACGCCTATGCGGAGGCGCTCGCGAACCCCGCCCTCGCGACGGCGCTCGCCCAGTCGGCGCAGATCGCCCTCGGGACCACTGCACTGGTGCTCGCGCTCGGCGTCCCGTTCGCCTACGCGCTGCGCCGCGTCGACGGCGTCGTCGCCGGTCTCGTCCTCGGGCTGCTGATCTTCCTGCAGATGGTGCCGCAGACGGCGAGCATCATCCCTCTGTTCGCGATCTTCAGCAGGCTCGGTCTTCTGGACACCACCGCCGGTCTCGTCCTCGCCGATACGGCGATGTTGCTGCCGTGGGCCGTGCTGCTGCTGCGACCGTTCTTCGCCGCGGTGCCCGACGCCATCGAAGAGGCCGCCTCCATCGACGGGGCCGGTCGGCTGCGCACCTTCTTCGCCGTCGTCGTCCCGATCGTTCGAAACGGCATGGCGACGGTCGGCTCGCTGATCTTCCTCGTCGCCTGGGGCGAGTTCCTCTTCGCGATCAACCTCTTCCTCTCTCCGGTCAACTACCCGATCAGCGCTCTCATCGCGCAGCAGACGTCGGGGTACGGGATCGACTGGCCCGGGCTGATGGCTCTCGCGGTCATCTCCTCGCTGCCGCTGCTGGCCGTCTACGTGCTGTCGTTCCGGCTGCTGCGTGAGGGCCTCGCCGTCGGCAGCGTCAAGTAGCAGTCGTCCTTCCTCTCGTCCCGCGCCACTCTTGAAAGATCCCGTCATGACCTTCTCCCCAGCCCTGCCCGTTGACCCGGCCGCCGGGACCCTGACACCCCTCGCCATCGACCGGGTCCAGCTGGACCCGGAGGGGTTCTGGGGACGTCGGGTCGCCGTCAACGCGACCGCCACCTTCGAGCACAACCTCGGCTGGCTGGAGCGCGCCGGATGGCTGCGCAATTTCGAGCTCGCCGTCGGGGGCGGACTCGCCGAAGGCCGTCGCGGACGCGAGTTCGCCGACTCCGAGGTCTACAAGACCCTCGAAGGGCTCTGCTGGCACACCGCCGGACGTGAGGACCCGGAGACCGAATCGATCATCCGCGCTCTCACCGCCCGCATCGTCAGTGCGCAGGAGAGCGACGGCTATCTCGGCACCCGCTTCGGCCGGCACGGTCAGGCTGAGCGTTACAGCGACCTCGAGTGGGGCCATGAGCTGTACAACGCCGGACACCTCCTCCAGGCCGCGGTCGCGCGACTGCGCACCCACGGTGAGGACGGGTTCACGCAGGCCGCGCGCCGTCTCGCCGACCACATCTGCTCGGAGTTCGGGGCGGACGGCCGCCAGACGGTCTGCGGACATCCGGAGATCGAGGTCGCGCTCACGGAGTTCGCCCGCGCCACGGGGGAGGAGCGCTACCTCGAGCAAGCCCGCGTGTTCTTGGACCGCCGCGGTCACCAGAGCCTGGAAGACGTCGAGTTCGGTCGCGCCTACTTCCAGGACGACGTCCCGATCCGCGAGGCCAAGGTCCTCCGCGGACACGCGGTGCGCGCCCTCTACCTCACGTCCGCGGTGGTCGACGTCGCCGTGGACACTGATGACGCCGAGCTGCTCGCGATCGTCGAGCGGCAGTGGGAGGTTACAGTCGCACGCCGGACCTACATCACCGGTGGAATGGGCTCGCATCACCAGGACGAGGCGTTCGGCGCCGACTTCGAGCTACCCAACGACCGCGCGTACTGCGAGACCTGCGCCGGCGTGGGCTCGATCATGCTCTCGTGGAGGTTGCTGCTCGCCACCGGCCGCCCGCGCTACGCGGACCTGATCGAACGCACTCTGCACAACATCATCGCCACCGCCGTGTCCGAGGACGGCCGCTCCTTCTTCTACGCGAACACCCTCCACCGGCGCGAGCCGGGCGTCGCGTCCTCCCCGGAGGAGCAGTCCAAGCGCGCGGACTCCAGTCAGCGGGCGGCGTGGTTCGACGTCGCCTGCTGCCCCAACAACCTCGCCCGCACCTTCGCCTCGCTGTCCGGCTACCTCGCCACCACCGATGCGAAGGGTGTGCAGCTGCACCAGTACGCGTCCGCCACGATCTCCGCCGCTCTCCTCCAGGGAGACGTCTCGATGGAGGTCTCCAGCGACCTGCCGGAGCGGGGGCGAGTCGCCGTGACCATCACGCGCACACCCGTCGAGCCGTGGACTCTGACGCTGCGGATCCCGACCTGGGCGACGAACGCGGACGTCGTCGTCGTCTCCGCCGACGGGGATGCTGCCGAGACGCCGACCGGACCGTTCCACGGCACGCTCCACCTCGAACGGCGTTTCCGCGTCGGCGACCGGATCGAACTCGACCTCCCCTTCGAACCCGTCCTCGTGCAGCCCGACGAGAGGATCGATGCCACCCGCGGCACCGTCGCCGTCCAGCACGGACCGGACATCCTCTGCCTCGAGTCCGTCGACCTCCCCGCCGGCGCCCACGTCGACGACATCGCCCTGGACGCCGGAGCGGTCCCGATCGCACGAGAGGGGCGTGTGACGCTCGCCGGCAGCGTCGCCGAACGCGACGAGCACGAATGGCCCTTCTCCAGAATCCCTCGAACCCCGCACCGACGGCCGTTGACCGTGGCGCTCACCCCGTACCGGTCGTGGGGATCCCGAGGTCCCGTGTCGATGCGCATCTGGCTTCCCGTGAACCACTCCTGATTCCCGGGCGAGCTCCCACCGCCGGGCGGATCCTCGCTCCTCTGCGGCGGCCGCCGGTCACCGCATCCGCACTTCGACGAAGAAGGCAGGACATGTCCCTCCTCTCACGCAGAGCCTCTCGGCTGCTCGCGGCACTCACGATCAGCGTCATCGCCGCAGCAGGATCGGTGGTGGTCGGCCAGACCGCCGACGCCGCCACCAGCTACCCCTACACGCTCGCCTCCGACAAGATCCGCGCGAGCTTCGCCGCGGACGGGTCGATGCAGTCGCTCAAGATCGTCGGCGACCTACACGACACCGAATACCTGATGAACCCGGACAGCGCTCCGGAGCAGGCCCGCGAGACGAAGAGCAAGTACCGCCAGTGGTTCGGGAACCTGATGTTCTCCTACGCGAACGGCACGGGAGCAGTGTCGACCACCGGTGTCGGCGCGAACCCCTGGAAGACCGCGTGGACCTCCCAGTCGGCCGACGGCCGCACCGTCTCGGCGACGTCGAGCAGTGTGACGGTCACCCACCAGAACTCCACCAACGCGGAAGGCGTGAAGGGCTTCACCGTCACCGAGACGTACTCTCTCGCCTCCGACGGCTCCCTGGTCTGGAAGCAGGACGTCAAGAACACCGCGGCCACGCAGCTCGTCATCGGCGACTGGGGTGTCCCCGTTCCCGGCAACGAGCTATGGAGGCAGGGCGACTCGATCTACGAGACCCGGGTCCTCACACACTCCTACGTGGGTAAGAACGGCTCCTACGTCACTCTCGAGCGTCCCAGCGGCCAGGGCCCGTTCATCGCCATGACCGCCGACACCGCATCCGGCTCCGGCTTCGAGTACCAGGACCGCTGGCGCACCGAGGAAGTCGGCAACACCTCCTGGGCCTGGAACTCGGCGAACGAGAGCTCGAACATCAAGGGCCTCAACATCTACTACCCGCACTCCACCGCGATCCAGAAGACCAACCGCGGCTACCTCAGCTCCACCAGTGTCGCCATCGCGCCGGGCGCGACGAAGAGCTACACCTATCGCATCGGCAAGGTCGATGACGACGCAGCACTCAAGCAGACGATGTTCGATCGAGGGCTGCTCGACACCACGGTCGTCCCCGGACTCATCGTGCCCATCGACCGGCGCGCAGAGATGGCGTTCCGGATCAAGGGCACCATCACGTCAGTCACCGCGCGCAACCGCAACGACCTCAAGGGGTCAGCGCCCACGAACCCCGTCGTGACGTTCTCCCGGAGCAACGGCGACTACCGGATCTACGGGATGACCTTCGACCGCACGCAGCTGGGCGCCAACGACGTCACCGTCTCGTACACGGACCAGACCGGCGCCGCGCGGCAGTCCGTCCTCCAGTTCTCCGTGATCGACAGTGTCGCGGGACTCCTCGACACGCATGCGAAGTTCATGGTCGAGAAGACCCAGTGGAAGCCGTCCGACGGACTCTCCGCGAGCGACATCCGCAACTACACCTTCGACGACTGGATGATGAACGCCCCCGACGGCAGCCTCGCCACCACGACGAACGCCCCTCAGGGCCGCCGCAACGAGTACGCCGGCTACTACGGGCTCGGCGACGACTGGGGACTCCCGCACGGCCAGTTCCTCGCGGAGAAGCTCGTCGCCCTGCCCGACGCCACCCAGATCAAGGCCCTCGACGACTACCTCCAGAAGGCCGTCTGGGAGAACCTGATGGGGAACACGTCGCCCAGCGCCGCGCCGAAGTACACCGTCTACGACTTCTGGGAGCAGGGGAAGCCCGGCAGCCTGAACACCACGCCCGGCTACCGCGGCTACGCCTACCCGCACGTCTACAACACGTTCTTCGGCATGTACAACATCGCCAAGCAGAACCCCTCCGCGATCGCCTACGCCCACCCCGCTCAGTGGTACCTGACGACGGCCTACGGGATCTTCAAGGAGCTCTACGAGGGACCCGTCGCCTACAACTGGGAGACCGGACTCATGGGTGAGCTCTCGACACCCGATCTCATCGCCGCATTGCGCGCCGAGGGACTGGACACGCAGGCCAACGACATCGAAGCGAAGATGGCGATCAAGTACGCCAACTTCTCCTCCAACGCCTACCCCTACGGCTCCGAGTACAGCTACGACAACACGGGGGAGGAGGCGGTCTACACCCTCGCCAAGCTCAACGTGAACGACGACAAGACGAACGCCCTGCGCGTCATGCGCGACATCGTCGCCAAGACGGAGGCCGCCCGCGGACGCATGCCCGTCTGGTACTGGTACTCCGACCCCACCACCATCACGGGCGAGAACTGGTGGCAGTTCCAGTACAGCGCCTCCCTCGCCGGCTACACGATGGACGACTACATCAACCACACCGCAGCACTCGAGACCGGAACCACGGCCATCACCGCCGCGCGCCGCGCCGAGCTGCAGCGCCTGAACTACGCCGGCAAGGTCGCAGGACTCGCGACCATCAACTCCGGCCAGATCAGCAACGCGCCGGCCAACATCGGAGCCGCATCGTGGTCGTACCAGGCCGAGCGCGGCAACCTCGGCACCCTCGGGGTCGGCGGAGGCGCGAACGTCAAGCTGAACAACGGCTGGCGGGGCATGACCGGCGAGAGCGATCTCGGACTGTGGGGCACCCTGCAGACCCTCAGCGCCGACGTCGTCACCGATGACCCGATCTTCGGAGTCGTCGGATACGGAGCGGACGTCTCGCGGGACGCCTACTCCACCACCGTCATCCCGAAGGACGGCCTGCAGCGCCGCCTCAACCTGGTGACCCAGCAGCTGTCGGTCGACCTCGAGAACGACGCCTACTCGCAGGCGATCGTCGGCTCGAACAGCGCCGACCTGCGCCTGGACATGCTCAACCGCACCGGCACCGCACACTCCGGCATCGCGGAGGTCAGCGGCCTCGCGCAGGGCAGCTACGCGGTCATCGTGAACGGCGTGCGCCAGCGCACCGTCAACGTCTACCGGCCCGCCTCTCTCGCGGGAACGCTTCCCGCGCCGGTCCGCGTCCCGTTCGATGCGCCCGCCGGCAGCACGTACATCGTCCACCTGGTCTCGACCGCCCCGGGCGCGAATGCGGCGCCGACCGTCAACGCCGGACCCGACCAGGCCGGGCTGTCCCTCGGATTCGATCCGATCCAGCTCAGCGGATCCGCCTCCGACGACGGACTCGGCTCGCCGAACGGAACCCTGACGACGCAGTGGAGCGTGCAGTCTGCTCCTGCCGGTGCCACCGCGACCTTCGCGTCGCCGACTGCTCGCCGCACGTCTGCGTCGGTGAGTACCGCCGGCAGCTACGTGTTCGCACTCCGGGCAAGCGACGGCGTCCTTGCGACCACCGACACGGTGTCCGTGACCGTTCAAGCCCTGCAGCCGCTCCCGGCCGACTGGGTGACCTACACCTTCGACTCATCGTCGAACGGCACCGTCCCCGACGCCTCCGGCAACGGCAACGCGCTCGCGCTCAAGGGGACGGCGGTAACCGCCACCGACGGCACGGCGAGCGTGCTGCGGCTGAACGGAAGCGACGGGGCCTTCGCCCAGCTGCCGTCGGACATCCTGTCACGCTCGAAGGACCTGACCATCTCGATGAGGGTGAAGGTCGATTCGATCTCCACCTTCAGCCGGCTGTTCGACTTCGGCAGCAGCACCCAGAAGTACGTGTTCCTCACGCCGAAGTCGACTGACGGGAAGCTAGGGCTCGCCCTCACGACCTCCGGTAATGGAGCGGAGACACGGATCTCGACGAACTTCACGATGCCCGCTGGGCAGTGGACCGACATCAAGGTGACCTTCAAGGCGAATACGAACGGCACGACGACGGGAACGATCTTCGCCAACGGAGTGCAGGTCGGGCAGAACACCGCCATGCCGCTCGCTCCGAAGGACCTAGGCCGCACCAGCGGCAACTTCCTCGGCAAGTCACAGTTCCCCGACCCGTACCTCGCCGGCAGCTTCGACAGCTTCGAGATCGACGGAGTCGTGCGCTGACGACACCCGAAAGACCAGCGCTGAACCGCTCGTCGCCCCCTCCTCACGCGGCGACGAGCGGTTCAGCACCTCTTCCCGCGCACAACTTCTGCGCATCAGCCCTCGCCCGCTGGCGCCACCGAGGGGCGAGCTGGTTGAGGTTGCTCGAGACGTACCCGATCGTGCTGCGGATGTTCATCAGATCCGCGGCAACTGACGTGAACTCCGCGTCCGTGATGACCGCGTCCTCGGCCGTCGCGGACTCGAACGGGGAAGTGCGACGCCCGCAGCGGGTCGAGCAGGCTGTCGCCGGCGACTACTCGCCGTCCTTCGCCCTCGCGCTGATGCAGAAGGACGCGGGGCTGATCCAGACCTACGCGGACAGCGTCGGTGCGCCCGTCCCCGGCGTCGCGACGGCCCGCCACTACATCGACGAGGCGATGGCCGCCGGCTTCGGCGGGGAGAACGCCTCGGCGCTGATCAAGGCGATCGCCGCGGAGGCCGACGTCGACCTGACCCGGCGCTGACCCTCCGCCCCGGGGTGCCCCTGCCCGGCCGTGACGGCCGCCGCAGGGGCTCCCCCGGCACCCTCCCCGTCCCGGCCGCGCCGCGTGCTTCACTGGAGGGATGACCACGCGTGACGACCACATCGCCGACTTCGCCGAGTTCCTGACCGCCTCCCCCTCCTCGTACCACGCGGCCGCCGAGGCGGCACGGCGCCTCGAGGGAGCCGGATTCACGGGGCTGGACGAGACGCAGGCGTGGCCCGCGGGGCCCGGCCGGTACTACGTCGTCCGCGACGGCGCGATCATCGCCTGGCACCTGCCCAAGGGCTCCGGGGCGACCACGCCCTTCCGCATCCTGGGCGCCCACACCGACTCCCCCGGCTTCATGCTCAAGCCCCGGCCGACGATCGGTTCGAAGGGCTGGCTGCAGGCCGGCGTCGAGATCTACGGCGGCCCGCTGCTCAACTCCTGGCTCGACCGCGAGCTCGAGCTGGCCGGGCGCGTGGTCACCCGCGACGGCTCGACGCGCCTGCTCCGGACCGGCCCGCTGCTGCGGATCCCGCAGCTCGCGATCCACCTCGACCGCACGGCGAACGAGGGCCTCACCCTCGACCGCCAGAAGCACACCGTCCCCGTGTTCGGCATCGGCGACGCCTCCGAGGTCGACCTGCTCCAGCTGCTCGCCGCGCACGCCGGGCTCGACGACGCCTCCGACATCGCCGGCTACGACCTGCTCACCGCCGACACGCAGGCGCCGCGCCGCTTCGGGCTCGACGAGATGTTCCTCGCCGCCGGGCGGATGGACGACCTCAGCTCCGTGCACGCCGGCCTCGTCGCGCTCCTCGCGGCGAGCGCCGATCCCGCGGCGCCGCCCGCGCACATCAGCGTGCTCGCCGCCTTCGACCACGAGGAGCTCGGCTCGGCGAGCCGGTCCGGAGCGAGCGGGCCGTTCCTCGAGGACGTCCTCTCGCGCATCGGCACGACCCTCGGCGCCGGCGTCGACGAGCGCGCCCGGGCGATCGCCGCCTCCTGGTGCCTCTCAGCCGACGCCGGCCACTCCGTGCACCCCAACTACTCCGAGAAGCACGATCCCGCGAACCAGCCGGTGGCCGGGAAGGGGCCGCTGCTCAAGATCAACGCGACGCAGCGCTACGCGACGGATGCGCGCGGCGCGGCGCTGTGGGCGGGCGTCTGCGAGCGCGCCGGGGTCGGGTACCAGGAGTTCGTCTCGAACAACTCGGTGCCGTGCGGATCCACGATCGGCCCGCTGACCGCGACCCGGCTCGGCATCTCCACGGTCGACGTGGGAGTGCCGCTGCTCTCGATGCACTCGGCGCGCGAGCTCGCCCACGTGGACGACCTGGTCGCCCTGACCGCGGCGATCGAGGCGTTCTTCACTCCCTGAGCCGGGTCGGGCGCGATCGGGGTCCGCGGCGCCGCGCAGTGTGCGGGCGGACCCTGCGACCCCGCGCAACCGCCAGGCGGGCCCCGCGGCTCCGCTCAGTCGCCGGGCGGCCGCCGGCGCTGCTGCTTCGTCTCGGAGCGCTGCTGCTTCGCGGCGAGCCGCCGGCGGGTGGAGCCGCGCGTGGGCCGGGTCGGGCGCCGCGGGGCGGAGGGCGGCGCGAGGGCCGCGGTGATGATCCCGCGGAGCAGCTCGAGGGCCGTCTCGCGGTTGCGCAGCTGCGAGCGCTCCTGCGCCACCGTGACGGTGACCGCCCCGGAGACGAGCCGCCTCCCGAGGCGCTCGAGCAGGCGCGAGCGCTGCTCGTCCGAGAGGGCCGTCGACTCCTCGACGCTCCAGGTGAGCTGCACGCGGCTGTCGGAGGTGTTCACGTGCTGCCCGCCGGGCCCGGAGGAGCGCGAGAACCGCCACTGCAGCTCCGATGCGGGGACGACGAGCCCCGGCCGCACCTCGAGATCCATGCGGCAAGCCTGGCACGCGCCCACCCCGGAGCGGCAGCGCCGGCGATCCGTTCCCGGGTGCGATGTCCTCTTCCGGACGTGTCCGCTACAGGCTCTTGTCCCCGCCGTGGTCACGTCCGGACACTGGAGGGGTGCCCGGGCGGGCGCATCGGCCGACTCCTCAGGGCCACCCGAAGGCGTCGAGGGGTCGGCCGCACGGCTCGGTCCCGCGGGAGCTCAATCGCGCGGCACCGTCTCGGCGAGGTCGATCTCGCCGTCGTCCAGCGCTCCCGGCTCGAGCGCCTCCGGATCGACGAGCACCGGCTCTCCGGCACCGGCGTCGCCGTCGCGGGTGCGCGAGTCCGCCGCCCACGCCGTGCCGAGCGCAAAGAGCGTCGCCACTCCGTAGTGCTCCATCGCGGCGGCCACGCGGCGGCGGCCGGTCCGCGGATTCATGCCGAGCCGGTGCGACGCGGTCTCGAGCGTGACGCCCTGGCGCATCAGCCGGAGCAGCGGCAGCCAGCTCTGGTCGACGGCTCCGATCGGAGCGGCCTGCCGCCACAGCACCTCGAAGTACGACTCGACCAGCCCCGCCAGCGCCGCATGGCGCACGCCGAGCACGCTGGTCGGCTTCGTCTCTCCCCACTCGAACGGGACGGCGAGGTGGTCGCCGTCGACCCAGAACCAGCTCGGCGGGCTCTCGAGGAGCCGGTACTCGACGCCCGCCGCCTGGTACGCCTCCACCCGGGCGAGCACCCGGGGGTCGCGCGCGCCGGCGGCCGGCATGATGACGCGCACCCGGTCCTTCGCCGCGAGCGCGTGCCCGAAGCGGATCGCCCGCTCCGTCGGCGGATCGAGGAACCGCTCCACGTTCGGGAGCACCGCCACGAGCGAGCCGGAGTCGCGGCGGACGAGGTCGAACCAGAGGTCCTCGGACGCGTGCGGCCCGTGGCGGAGGAGGGTCGGCACGGGATCCGACGTGTCCTCGCCGACCCGCCAGGCGCCGAGCAGCATCGGCAGGCCCGCGACGACGCGCTCGATCCCGTCCAGGGACTCCCTGCCCGCCCGCCGCGCCGACTCGGTGTGCCGGGCGATGGCCGCGGCCGCCCACTCCATCGGCGCCGGGAAGTCGAGCTGCTCGCCCTCGCCGCCCATGAGCCCCCGGCCGCGGAGCCGCTCGATCGCCGCGGCGACCTCGGCCGCGTCGATGTGGGTCAGCTCCGCCGCGTCGGCCAGCGTCGCCGGCCGTCCCCGCAGCAGCGCAGCCAGGAGTCCGTCGTCGTCCATGCGTCTCCTTCGCCGTGGGCCGTCACCCGAGGGTGCCGTCTCCGCGGTCGAGGAGCAAGGGACGCGCGGCGGACGGCGGGGAGCGGCCAGGCGGGGGCGGGGGATGAACTCGTGACGGGCACGGACCTCGGCTCACCTGAGGACTTCCAGCGGAGACCTTCTTCTTCGCTCTCGATCGCACTCTTTCGCAGTGGCGGCTCGTCACCGGGAAGGCGGTGGTCACTGCGGACGTCCGGGATCGATCAGGAGCGCGGTACTGCGGTCACTCGGACAGCAGCGGGATCGAGCGGCCCAGGCGCCTGCCGTACTCGGCGATGGCGCGGCCGACGGAGAGCCGCTCGGCCTCGTAGCGCTGGAGCGCCTCGTCGACCGGGTGCCGCGCGAGGGAGGCGGCGAGGGCCAGCGCGTCGCCCGCCGCCTTGGCCGCGCCCATGGCCGTGTGCGGCCGCACCGTCACGGCGGCGTCACCGAGGAGGGCGACCCGGCCGCGCACCGTCCGCGGCGGGACGTAGTCGACGATCGCCTGCAGGAAGGGCTGCGGCTCGGCGAGGACGGAGGCCGCGAAGGGCGGCGGCAGGCGGTCGACCGCGTCCTCCTCGAGCCGGCGGCGGAGATCGGGAGCGAGGTCGCCGGGCGCGAGGGACACGCTCTCCGGCGGACGGCCGGACGCCGTCATCACTCCGCGGAGGGCGTCCTCGGAGAGGGGCCGGTACCAGACCCAGTTGTAGCGCCGTCGGCCGGGCTCCACCTCGCCGGCGGGTCCGGGGACGAGGTAGCCGAGCATGTGCTCGCCGGGCGCGGTGTAGAAGGCGAAGCGTCCGAGCAGAGTCGCCGCGGCCCCGGCGGGGAGCGCCGACTCCGGGATCAGCCCGCGCCAGGTCGAGTAGCCGGCGTAGCGGTTCCCCGGCGCCTCGGGCGCGACCGCCGCGCGCACGACGGATCCGAGGCCGTCGGCTCCGAGGACGACGTCGAACTCCAGGCCGCTCCCGTCGCGCAGCTCGACGACGACCGGGTCCGTCCCGGTCGAGGGGCGCACCCCGGCGACGGCGTGACCGAGGAGGTAGCGGTCGGTGGGGATCCGCGAGCGGAGCGTGTCGTAGAGGTGGTCCCACGACACCTGCGTCTGCGGGGAGGGGTCGCGGCCGATCACGCGCCCGGAGCGGTCGAGGGTGATCCGCTCGTGCGCGACGACGCCGACCCGCGCCTCGTCGTCGCGGCCGATCGCGTGCAGGAGGTCGATCAGGTCCTGCTGGGCCACCAGCCCGGCGCCCCGCCGCGACAGGCCCGTCGCCGACCGCTCGAGGACCGTCACGCGGTGCCCGTCGCGGACGAGCAGGGCCGCGGCGAACAGTCCGCCGATCGAGCCGCCGACGATCCCGACGTCGAGCGGGCGCACCGCTCCTCCTGCTGCCATGAGCGCGACCGTACCGGCGAGCGCGCGGCGCCCGTTCCTACAGACGGCGGAACAGCGCCCCTCAGGCGCGGTCGTCCACCCGCAGCGATCGGATCATCCCGCGGAGCAGGCGCGCCGCCGCCTGCCGCTCCTCCTCCGCGAGCCCCTCCAGCATCCGCAGCTCCACCCCGCGGACGGCGGCGGACGCCTCGGCCAGGCTCCGGCGTCCGCGCTCGGTGAGCCTGGCGGGGAGCGCCTTGCCGATCGGAGCGGCGTCGGGGCGGGTGACGACGCCGTCGCGCTCCAGAGTCTGCAGCAGGACGTTCATCGACTGCCGGGTGACGAAGGCGCCCCGCGCGAGCTCCGAGTTCGAGAGGCCCGGCCGCTGGGCGAGGAGCTCGAGGCAGGAGTAGTGGGTGACCGTCATCCCGAGCGGGCGGAGCACGGCCTCCATCGCCGCGCGCAGGGCGCTCGACGCCTCCTTGAGGAGGTAGCCGAGCGAGGTCTCGAGGTCGATGCCGTCTTGACTCATGTCAGTATTCTGACATACGCTCCTGTGTGTCAGAAAGCTGACACAACCGAGGAGGAACCCCATGCCCGTCACCGGCCCCGACTTCGTCTCGCTCCAGGTCCGCGACCTCGCGGCGTCCCAGGCGTTCTACGAGCAGTACCTCGGCCTGGTCCGCTCGCCCGCCGGCCCGCCGCACGCCGTCGTCTTCGCGACGACTCCGATCGCCTTCGCCCTGCGCGACCTCGCGCCCGGCACCGACCTCGACTCCGCCTCCCGCCCCGGTGTGGGCGCCGCGATCTGGCTGCACGCGACCGGCGTGCAGGAGATCCACGACGCGCTCGTCGCCGACGGGCACGCCGTCGTCGCGGCTCCGATCGACGGCCCGTTCGGGCGCACCTTCACCTTCGCCGACCCGGACGGGTACCACGTCACCCTGCACGACCGCGCCTGAGCGGGACGGTGCGGACCGCGCCTGAGCTGAGCGGGGCGAAGCGGACGGGACGGGGCCGGGCGCCTCAGCCCATCGCGCGCAGCTGAGCCGCGAAGAGGTGCAGCGACCGGTCGACCTCGGGCAGCGCCGGCGTCCGGTTGAGGTGCCCGTGGGGCATGCCGGCGGCCAGGTGCCCGGTCACGGCGACGCCCGCCTCAGCGAGCTGGCGCAGGAGCAGCTCCGCCGACCCGCGCAGCTCGTCGTACTCGTTCACGAGGACCGTGACCGGAGGCAGACCCGCCAGCGGTGCGGAGCCGGGCAGCGCCTCGACGGGGAGGTCGGAGATCCGCCCGAGGTAGGTGCGCACCATGCCCTCGATGCTCGACGGAGGGAAGCGGAGGACCGGCGGCAGCTCGCGCAGCTCGGCCGCGATCGCGTCGTCGACGGCGGGGTTGGGGAAGTGGGCGAAGGGGTAGGCCAGGAGCACGTGCTCCGGCAGCCGCGCACCGGCGTCGCGCTCGCGGAGGACCGCGCCGAGGGCCAGGGCCGCTCCCGCGCTCGCGCCGCCGATCGCGACGGGCGTGGATCCGGACTCCGTGCTGCGGAGGTGCCGCCAGGCGGCGTGCACGTCGTCGAGCGGGACGGGGTAGCGGACGTCGGGGCCGGCGAGCCGGTAGTCGACGGAGACGACCCGGGCCCGCGCCCGGTGCGCGAGCTCCGCCGCGACGACGTGCGACTCGCGCATGTCGACGCTCCCGGCGGCGAACCCTCCTCCGTGCACCCAGAGCAGAGCGCGCTCGGGCGCGGCGGGCGAGTACACGCGCAGCGGGACCGGTCCGTGCGGGCCGGACGCGGTCTCCGTGACGACGTCGATCCCCTCGGGCAGCGACCAGGGCCCCGGATCCTCCTCGAAGGCGGCCATGCGGGCGGCCTGCTCGGCGTCGAGCGGATACGCGAGGCCGGCCAGGAGGGGCAGCCGGGCGGCGAGATACGGATCGAGCGGCATCGGCGCCTCCTGCGGGGTCGGGGTCGCGGACCACGCTAGCCCGGCCGCGGGTACTCGAGCGGCGCCTGCTCAGCCGCGTCGCTGCAGGAGCATCACGCCGTCCAGGAGCACGGCTGCCGTGCCGTCGGGAGCGGTCACGGCGCGCTCCCTCGTCTCGACGAGCTCCGCGGTCCACTCGGCGGGGTCGAGGGCCAGCTCGGCGAGCTCCTCCTCGGGGCCGACGAGGTGCATCGCTCCGTGGCGGTGGTCGTCGCCGCTCGCCCACGGCGGGGGTGCGGCGTGCGAGACGACGGCGAGGCGGCCGCCGGGAGCGACGACGGAGGCCGCCCGCCGCAGCACGTCGATCCGCGGGAACTCGGCCATCGAGTGCAGGAAGCTCGCCGTCACCAGATCGAACTCCCCCACGACCGGCCAGTCCTCGGCGAGGTCGGCCTGCACGAAGTCCACGTCGGCGCCCCGCTCGGCCGCGGCCGCGCGCGCCCGGCCCAGCGCCGTCTCGGAGAGGTCGAGCCCGGTCACGCTCCAGCCGAGCGACGCCAGCCACAGCGCGTCCGCCCCCTCGCCGGCGCCGAGGTCGAGGGCGCGGCCCGGCGGCAGCGAGCCGACCAGCCCGACCAGCGTCGCGTTCGGCCGGCCCGACCAGATCCGATCGGAGTCGGCGTAGCGCGCCTCCCACTGCTCGCGTGCGGTGCTCATGCAGCTCCTCGTCCCCGGGCGCAGGGGCACCCGCGTCGAGGATGCCGCGCCGCCGCTCCGGCCGCCAGCCGTCGTGCCGAACCGGCACGGGCACCCGTCCCGCAAACGACACGGCCGGACGGAGCCGCGGCGCCGCGCGGACCCGCCGGACGCACTTCCCCGACACGCCCCGCGCCGATTAGCGTCGGTGCATGGCCCTCCGACTCGAAGAGATCATCGTCGACTGCACCGACTTCCGGACCCTCGGGCACTGGTGGCAGGAGGCGCTCGGCTGGGACGTCGTGGACGAGGACGAGGACGGCATCGAGCTGCTCGCCCCGTCGGGCCGCGGGCCGAGCCTCCTCTTCCTCGACGTACCCGAGCGCAAGACCGTGAAGAACCGCCTGCACCTGGATTTCGTGCCGGACGACCAGGAGGCGGAGGTCGCGCGGCTGGTCGGCCTGGGGGCGACGCGGTCCGATGTCGGGCAGGGCGAGCAGTCCTGGGTCGTGCTCGCCGACCCGGAGGGCAACGAGTTCTGCATCCTCTCGGCGCGGGAGTGAGAGCGCTTCCACTTTCCGGGACGGTTGTCGGGAAAGCGCTTCCATGCGCACGCATCGAAAAAGAATCTGAGAAGTCAAGGGTAGAACGATCGTTCTCGACTCCCTAGCATCTCCTCCGACGCGTCTCCCGACCGGGAGCGCGCGGAGCCGAGGAGTCACCGTGACCACCTACGACAGACCCGTCGCCGCCGTCGGCATGACGCAGTCGCAGCAGCAGGGCGAACTGCTCGCCGGCCGCGCCCTCGAGAACCGCGCCCTCGGCCTCTACGCGTACGCCTACCGCCTCACGCTGTCGGACTCCGCGGCGAGCGCCGCCCTCCGCCACGCGGCGGTCACCGTCCGCAGCGGACGGCCGCAGGGACTCGACGACACGGGCGCCCTCGACCTGATGCGCTCCGAGGTCGGGCGCGCGAGCGTGCAGCGCGGCGGCTCCGCGATGGAGCGCGCCGAGCAGGCCCCCGCGGCGATCCGCGAGGACGACCTGCTGCGCTCGGGCTTCCACCGCCGCCTGCACGCCCTGCCGACGCTCGAGCGCCAGGCCTGGCTGCTCCGGCACACCGGCGGCCACGACGTCGACGCGATCGCGGCGATGCTGCAGGAGCCGGCGGAGCGCATCCGCTCGGCCCTCGCCTCGGCCGCCCGCACGCTGGTCGAGGGCGAGCTGGCCGAGAGCGAGTCCGCGGAGTAGCGCGGCACGAGGTGCCCGAGAGACGCCGGGTCCAGCCGGCGGCGCCCCTCAGGCGTCTGGGACCCGGCCGCGACTCGGCGCGACCGGGAGGACGGGGTCAGTCGAGGTAGTCGATGTCGTCCCACGGCTGGTGGACGTCACCGGTGTCGCGGTCGTCGTCCGGCACCTCGAGCTCCTCGAAGATCACCGGAACACCCGTCGAGATCAGGACGCTGACCTGGCGGTTGCCCACGATCACGAAGTCGACGAGGCCTCCTCCGGCCTGCGTCGCCTCGGTCGCCGACCGCTTCAGCTCGGCGACGTCGGTCCCCTGGGACAGCCCGTAGGTCTTGCCCTCGATGGTGACGGTGGTGCGGATCATGTGGCGCTGCTGCTCCTCGGCTCGATGGGTTCAGCGTACGAATCGCGACAGTGCGGTGCCAGGCCTTGCGGTGGACGCCCGCGGCTGCCACGGGTGAAGGGGCCGGCTGAGGCGAGCGGCGTCCGGAGCCGAGGCCGGAAGCAGCGTGACGGGCCGCTCGGGCGGATCCGCCGCTCCTGACCTCGGTTCCGGACACCGGGCGGCGGAGTCAACCGGGCGCGCTCCACGGAGCTCCCGCCGTAGCGTGGAATCTGTCCGCACGTTCCGCATCCAGCGACAAGGAGGATCCGATGACCGAGAAGAACACTCCCGAGGACCCGCAGACCACCGACCCCGAGCACGTCGACCCCGAGACGGCCACCGACCCCGAGGGCGACCCGGTCGAGAACCCGTCGGGCTGACGCCCGTACCGGAACGGCCCGCGGCCACCGGGACACCGCTGAAAAGGCGGAGTCCCGGGGGTCGCGGGCCGTTCCCGTGTCCGGCGCCGCCATACTGACGGAGTGCAGGCCGAGGACGACGAGCGCAGGGATCTCGAGCGGATCCTGTCGGCCCGACCCCGCGACGACGGCGCCGACCGGGACGAGCGGCGCGAGGCGCTGCGACGGCTCGGCGAGCTGGAGGCGGAGGACGCGCCTCCCGGAGTGACGCGGTCCGGCGCGCAGACCGGCGCCGCGCCGTCCGGAGCGCAGCCGGCCGCGGCGCATCCCGCGACGGCGACCGACTCGCGCGCCCCCCTGCCGGCGACCGCACTCCCGCTGTCGGCGACCGCCGGCTCCGGGACTCCGGAGTCGCCCGCCGAGCACCCCGACGGGCCGGCCCCGCGGACGCCGCACCCCCGCCGCCGCCGCCTCGTGCTCGCCGCCGCGATCGTCGGCGGAGCCGCGGTCGGCGCGATCGTCCCCACCGCGCTCCTCCTCCCTCCGCCCGCGGACCCCGTCGCCCCGCCGACCGCCTCCGCGGATCCCGCCGACCGCTTCGCCGCGCTCGTCGAGGGCTGGGAGCCGACCACCGACGTCCCGCCGGGCCTCGCTCTGCTCGCCGGGGAGGCCACGGTCTACGGCTCCGGGTTCGACACCGCCGAGAACGACCGCCTGCTGATCACCGAGCCGAACGGCACCACGGTGTGCCTCGCCGTGCAGCGCCCGGACGCGTCCTTCTTCGCCGGCTGCACCGGCTCGGAGGCGTTCTTCGCCGGGGAGCCCCTCCGGGTCAGCGGCACGACGCTCCGCGGCGGCGCCCCGGTGTACACGCAGATCCTGCTCCGCCCGGACGGGACGATCGAGGGCGGCTACCAGCTGGTGCCGGAGCCGCCGCAGCCCGAGGCGGAGGAGTCCGGAACGGTGGAGTCCGGGTCACCGGACCCCGCGACCAGCGAGCCCTGAACCGCCGGGCCCGCGACCAGCGAGCCGTGAGCCTGCGACCAGCGAGCCGCTAGGCGCGCGTCGCCTCCGCCGCGTCCGCGATCACCTCGGCCGCGGACGCCGTCCGCTCCCACACCGCGCGCTGCCGCTCGGCGCCCGTGCCCCGCGCCAGGACCCGCTCGACGCCGCACGCCGCGACCTCCTCGTCGCCCGACTCCGCCAGCGCCCGACCCGCGTGGTCGAGCAGGCGCGCCAGTACCGCGGAGGCGGGGGCCGGGCAGCCGTCGACCGGATCGATGAGGTCGCCGGTGGTGCCGTGGCGGCTCGCCAGCCAGGAGGAGACGGCGATCACCGGAGTCGGCAGCGGCATGGGCGGGACTCCGGCGCCCGCGTCGCGCACGGCCGTCTCGGCGAGCGCCCGGATCAGGACGGCGATCAGCGCCGAGTCCTCGGCGTGCAGCGGGACGTCGGCGATGCGCACCTCGACGGTCGGGTGCGCACGGGAGAGACGGGCGTCGAAGTAGAGCATGCCCTCGTCCAGCAGCACGCCGCAGGAGGTGAGGGAGGCGACGACGCTCCGGTACTGCTCGACGTCGCCCCAGATCCCGACCGGGCCGGCGGTGGGCCAGCGCCCCCAGGACTGGTAGCGCCAGCTGGCGAAGCCGGTGTCGACGCCGGCGCTCAGCGGGGAGTTGGTGCTCAGGGCGAGGAGGGCGGGCAGCCAGCCGCGCAGCCGGTCGAGGACCGCGATCCCCTCCTCCGGCGACCCGATCCCGACATGGACGTGCAGGCCGCAGGTGAACTGCTCGCGGGCGACGAGGCCGAAGCGCTCGGCCATCCGGTCGTAGCGCTCGTCGGCCGAGAGGTGCGGCTCGAACGCGGCGGGGCTGGTCGCGACCGCGACGGCGCGGGCACCGACCTCGCGGGCGGAGTCGTCGGCCAGGCGGCGGCCCTCGCGCAGTCCGGCCAGCAGCGCGTCGTACGTGCGGGCGGGCGAGCCGACCGCCTCGATCTGCTCCGCCTTGAGCTCGGCGGCCAGGGCGACCGCCGCGGAGCCGCGGACGGAGCCGAGCAGCAGCGGCGCCGCGGGCGTCGGGAGGAACGTGCCGGCGTCGACGAGGAGGTACTCCTCCTCCACCCCGAAGGTGCGGGCGCTCATCGGAGCGCCTTCCGCTCGAGTCCCCCGCCGCAGCCCACCCGGTCATCCCACCGTGCCGGGCGCCCGCCGGGCAACCGTCCTCGGCCGATGTTCAGCGTCGGGACGCCCGCGACGCCGGTCCGCGGGCGGGCTGTCAAGGCCGGGTGCGGCGGGGCGCGGAGCGGCAGGATCGGAGCACACCCAGAACCGGAGGTCCCCGTGCCCGACAGCACTCCCGAGCAGGCCGAGTACGACGTCGCCGTCATCGGCGCAGGACCCGCGGGGACGGCCGCCGCCCTCCGCGCCGCGGAGCTGGGAGCGCGCGTCGTCGTGCTCGAGGCCGCGCGCGTCGGCGGCACCTGCGTCAACACCGGATGCGTGCCCACCCGCGTCCTGGCGAAGACGGCGCGGATGATGCGCGAGACCCGCTCCGCCGGCGACTACGGGATCGAGATCGGCACTCCCGTCCTCGACTGGGCCGCGACCGTGCGCCACGTGCACGAGCGCGTCGACCTGGTGCGCTCGATCAAGCGCGAGGCGCAGCGGTTCGAGGAGGCGGGGGTCGACCTGATCCACGAGGGCCGCGCCCGTTTCGTCGACGAGAGCACCCTCGTGCTCGACAGCGGGCGGCGGATCCGCGCGCGCTCGATCATGGTCTGCGTCGGCGGGCACTCGCGGCGGCTGCCGATCCCGGGCGCCGAGCTCGCGACCGTGCCGGAGGACGTGCTCGGGCTGACCGAGCTGCCGCGCCGCGTCGCCGTGATCGGCGGCGGCAACACGGGCGCCCAGCTCGTCACCGTCTTCAACGCCTTCGGCTCGGAGGTGACGCTCCTCGACGTCGCCCCGCGGATCCTGATGACCTCCGACTCCAGCATCTCCGAGCACGTCGGCGCCGCCTTCGAGCGCCAGGGAGTCCGCGTCCGCACCGGGATCGAGACGGTGTCGGGCATCGAGCGGCAGGACGACGGCTCGCTCGCGCTCGCGTGGCGCGAGGGCGGCGAGGACCGGACGGCCGAGGTCGACGTGGTGGTCATGGCCACCGGCTGGCCCGCCGACGTCGAGGACCTCGGACTCGAGAACGCGGGCATCGAGGTCGTCCGCTCCGCGATCCCCGCCGACCAGTACTTCCGCACCGTCGTGCCGCACATCTTCGCGGTCGGCGACGCGAACGGGCGCGACATGCTCGTCCAGGCGGCGCAGTTCGAGGCGGAGGCCGCCGCCGAGAACGCGGTGCTCGGCGCGAACCGGCGCACGCCCCAGTTCCTCCTGCCCGCGGGCGGATTCACGGACCCGGACTACGCGGGCGTCGGCTTCACGCAGGAGCAGGCCCGCGAGCGCGACCCGCAGTGCGTCGTCGCCTCGGTGCCGTTCTCGCACCTGGACCGCGCCGTCATCGACGACCGCGAGAACGGGTTCCTCACGCTGATCGCCGACCGGCGCCGCGAGCTGCTGCTCGGCGCGCACGCGGTCGGCGAGAACGCGATCGAGGTCGTGCAGTCGGTGACCACGGCGATGGCGGCCGGAGTCGACCTCGCGACCCTCGCGAACGTCCGCTTCGCCTACCCCACCTACAGCGCGGTGATCGGGATGGCGGCGCGCGCCCTGCTGGCCGAGCCGGCGCGCCCGACCGAGCTGGACTGACGCGCTACCCGATCCTCGGAGGCGGCGCCAGCCCCGAACCGGCGGCCCGCCGCCTCCGAACCACTGGAGACGGGCACTCCGCCCGCCCCGCCGAGAGGAACCCCTGTGCCGATCCCCGCTGTCGACTACAACCACGTCCGACTCACCGTCCGCGACATCGCCGTCTCGCGCCCCTTCTACGACTCCGTCTTCGGCTTCGACGTCGCCTTCGAGGCGCCGCCGGCCGACGCGTCGCCGGAGGAGAAGGAGCAGCTGGCGTTCGTGTTCGGCGGCGTGATCTACCAGTTCCCGGGCGGACTGCTCGGCCTGCGCCCCGTCGCGCCCGGCGACGACCGCTTCGACGAGGACCGGGTCGGGCTCGACCACGTCAGCTTCACCGTCCCCGACCTCGACGCGCTGAAGGCGGCCGCGGCCGTGCTCGACGACCTCGGCATCGCCCACGAGCCGATCAAGGACGCCGGCGGCATGAGCCTCCTCGAGTTCCGCGACCCCGACAACATCGCGCTCGAGATCACGTCCCCGAGCTGATCGGAGCTGCGCGCGTATCGAGATCTCCACGCACGAACGGGCAGGTCTCGATACGCCGCTTCGGGCTACTCGACCAGCAGAAGTCCCCGACATGCTGATCGAGTAGCGCGCTCAGCGCGCGTCTCGGGATCCCCGCGAACCCACGGAGCGCGGACTACGGACGACGTCGACGGTACGGAGTCGTCGTCGACACCCGGACCAGGCCCGCGCGCTCCAGGATGGGCCGCGAGTACTCGGTTGAGTCGCTGTGCACGAGGGTCTTCCCGAGTGCCTGTGCGGAGGCGGCGCGGGCGGCCGTGACCAGGCCGTAGAGCCCGCGTCCGCGGTACTCCGGCAGCGTCGCTCCGCCCCAGATGCCGGCGAAGGCGGTGCCCGGGACGGGCTCGAGCCGGCCGCCGGACGCCATCCGCCCGTCGACCTCGGCGACCCACAGCTCCATGCCGTCGCCGCGCGCCAGGCGGGCGACGAGCGAATCGGCGATCGACACGTCGACCTCCTCCTCAAAGGCGGCGTCGATCGTGGCGCTGAACGCGCGGACGTCCGGCTCGTCGACGACCCGCCGCAGCACGACCCCCTCCGGGACCGGCCGGTCCGAGAGCAGCGCCTCGACCGGGCCGATCATGATCGACTCGGCCTCGTCCGGCGCGAAGCCGTTCGCGACGAGGGCGTCGTGCAGGCCGGGGGCCTCGTCGTGGCCGCGGGTCTTCCACTCGACGCGGGTGATGCCGGGATCGGCGTCGAAGTGCGCGCAGGCCGCGGCGACCAGGCGGGCGATCTCCGCGGAGGAGGCGCCGGCGAGGTCGCGGTAGGTGACGAAGCCGCGTCCGCCGGCGAAGGTCACCAGACGCAGAGGCCCTTCGCGCGTCACGGAGACGGCGCTCGGGGTCTCGGCGTCGGAGCGGAGCTGGTCGTCGTAGGCGCGGAGGTAGTCGGAGCTCATCGCCCCGACGCTACCCCCGGACCCGGGCGATCAGGTCCTCGATGAAGGGGATGACGTCCTTCGCCTGGTCGACGCTGGCGAATCCGGTGGCGACGAGCGGCCAGATCGAGCCGATGAGCGTCGCGATCACGGCGGCCACCGCGGCGACCCAGGCGAGGGCCGCGTTGCGGGAGAGGAACGCGACGGCGAGGCAGGCCAGGCCGACCGCGTAGCTGAGGACGATCGAGAGGACGATCGCGCCGACCGGGACGTCGAGCGCCCCGGCCGTGGTGCCGTCGGCCGCGCCGATCAGCCCGAGGACGGGCAGCAGCACGGCGACGACGACCACGAACGAGAGCACGACGCCCGTGCCGAGCGCGATCCAGGCCGCACGCGGCTTGCGTCGCGCGCCGTACGAGCGGGTGCGCACGGGACTACTCCCGACCGGCGGTGGACGACGCGCGGTCGTCCTCGGAGCGGTGGGCGTCGGCGTCGTCGGACGCGTCGTCGCGATCGGCCGCGGCCTCGTCGCGCTCGACGTGCTCGGACTCCTCCGCCGGAGCGACCTCGACGGTCGCGGTGCGGGGGTCGCCGTCGTCGTCGACCGGCTCGACCTGGACGCGGACCACGAACTCCGCGGTCTCGACGACGGCCGGGGCCGCGTGCGTCTCGACGCGGGGGTCGTCCTCGTCGCGCTCGGCGGCGCGCTCGTCGTCGGCCGTCTTCTGGGCGGCTGCGCGCTCGTCGCGCTCGTCGGCCGCGCGGTCCATCGCGTCAGCGGCGTCGTCGGCGGCGTCCGCCAGGCGTCCGCGGGCGGAGTCGACGGCACCGGAGACGGCGTCGCGGGCGTTCCCGGCGGCCTCCTTGGCGGAGTCGCGGGCGTCGGACGCGGCGCGCTTGGCGGTGTCGACGAGCGGCTCCTCGTCCTCCTCCGGCTTCTCGATCGGGTCGAACGGGCCGTGGACGTCGGTCGCCTCGACGTTGACGACGACGTGGCCGCCGGCGACCGGCTCCGCCACGCGCTGCACCTGATCGCGCACGGCGTCCAGGACCTCGCGGACGGGGTGGGGGTACTCGACGACGAGGTCGATGTCGACGGTGGTGACGCCGTCGGCCTTCGAGACCGTGACTCCGGGGACGGTGCTGGTGCCCAGCACGCGGCGGGAGGCGCGGTCGAGGCCGCGGGCGACGGCTCCGCCGAGGTGGTGGACGCCGGACACGCGCTGGGCGCTCTCGCCGGCGGCGGTCGCGACCCGGCTCTCGGTCGACTCGGGCTCGGACGGCTTCCCGTCGCGGCGGGCGGACTCGCGCCGGCTCTGCTGGTTCGGGGTCGGCTGCTCATCGGTGCGGATGCGCTCGACGGTGCCGGGCTCCATCGGATCGGACATGGGGTGCTCCTTCAGAAAGACTTCCATCCCGCCTGAGCGGGGCTCTCCGGCCCTCCCGATCGGGAGGGCCGGACGGTGGTGCCGGCGGCTACTGCACGCGGGCGGTGCCGCTCATCTTCGTCCGCAGACCACTGACGATCTGAATGACGACGGGCGTCTCCTCGCCGAGGAGGGCGTCCCACTGGCGGACGGCCTGGTCGACCGTCTGCCGGGTGCGGGCGGGCGAGGCGCCGCGGCGGGTGTGCGCGGTGACGCGCAGCACCTTCTGGTGCTTGATCTCGAACGCGGTCACGTCGACCGCGACGATGGACGGCTCCTGCGACAGGGCCTCCTCGAGGACCTGCTCGGCGACCTTCGCGTCGATGGTGACGGAGCCGCCTGTGGGCGTCCCCGCT
Organism: Rathayibacter sp. AY2B5; assembly: GCF_002931645.1. Taxonomy (NCBI): domain Bacteria; kingdom Bacillati; phylum Actinomycetota; class Actinomycetes; order Micrococcales; family Microbacteriaceae; genus Rathayibacter; species Rathayibacter sp. AY2B5. The sequence goes on from NZ_PSUE01000003.1 coordinate 48,784, forward strand.
CCCTCTCCGGAGCCGACGCGCAGCAGCGTGGCGGTGCGACCGCGGCCCTGGCGCACGATGAAGCGCACCAGCAGCAGGATGAGGACGAGCGCGACGACCGCGATGGCCCAGAGGATCCACGGGGTGCCGCCCGAGAGGGCCTGGCTCGTGGGGTCGGCCGCGTCCTGCGCGGCGGTGGACACGTTCTCCTGGACCTGCGGGAGCAGCGACCCCACCGCGACGGCGCCGCCGGCGAGGAGGAGGACGAGGCCCACGACGAACAGGAGCAGACGGTTGAGGAATCGGTTCGTGGTGGTCATCAGCGGACCGTTCCCTTCTCGGACAGGCGCACCTTGGAGCGCAGGCGCGGGGTGCAGTCGAACGTGGCGAGCTCGGCGTCGACGGCCTCGCGGATCGGCGTGACGTCGATGCTGCGGCCGGAGGTGCGGGAGACCGTCACGTCGACGACGCGGGATCCGACCGACACCGACACGTTGTCGGGGTCGACGTCACCGGCGTAGCCGGCGGTGCGCGCGACGGCCTGCGCGATGACGCGGTCGTCGACGATCGCCGCGGTGCGGTCGGTGCTGACGGCGCGACGGCCGCGGCGGCCGGGCTTGAGCGACACGACGATCAGGACGAGCCCGATCAGCGCGAGCACGGCGCCGGCGGCGGCGGTCAGCGCGATGGGCGCCGCGGCCGCGTTGAGCAGCGAGGACGCTCCGTCCTGCGGGGCCACGAGCAGCGCGGGCTGGCCGAGGACGGCGAGGACCGCCTCCGTGCCCAGCCACGCGAACAGGAGGATGAGCAGGACGGCGAGGACGATCGCCGATCCGGAGCGGGACGAGTGCGTCTCGCGCCGCACCAGGCGCGGGTAGAGCGCCCGGCCGGCAGTGGTGGGAGTCGTCACGACACCCTCCTTCGTTCTCGGAGGTCGGCACCGGTGATCCGGAGGTCGACCCGGCCGATCGTGGAGCCCGTCAGTTCGAGGCAGCGCGAGCGGATGGTCGTCTGCGCCCGGCTGAGTCGGTCCAGCAGCGTCCCGGAGGAGCGGCGGCCCGTCTCGCCCAGGGGCGTGACGTGGATGGGGGCGTGCGCGACGACGTGGAGGCGTCCTCCCTCGTCGTCGAGCTCGACGGACACATCGGACGAGTTCACGTCCAGCGCCTCCGCGGTGACGGCCGACACGACTCGGCGCACGGCGCGCGAGCTGATCGTCGTGCGGCCGTGGCTGGCCTCGTCGGCCATCACCGCCGCGGTCACGAGGACCGCCGCCCGCGGAGGGTGTCGCCGAGGGAGCGCAGGTCGAGCTTGCCCTCGACGACCCGCCCGACGCCGTAGCCGATCGCCATGGCGAGGGCGACCCAGAGGAGCGCCCAGAAGCCGAAGACGAGAGCGGTCAGCGCGAGGACCGCGCCGAGGACCAGGCCGATGTGGGACGGAGTCACTTGACGCGGCTCTCGGTCTCGTCGTCCTTGTCGTCCGAGGGGATGAAGACGTCGGAGATGGTGACGTTGACCTCGGCGACCTCCATGCCGACGACCGAGGAGATGGCCTCGGAGACGGCGGAGCGGATGCTGTCGGCGAGCTTCTGCAGCGCGACGGGGTACTCGGCGACGACGGTGATGTCGGCGGCGACCTGCTTCTCGCCGACCTCGACGGAGATGCCCTGGCCGCGGTCCTGCGCGTTGATCGCGTTGCGGATGGCGCCGATGGCGCGGGCGGCGCCGTTGCCCAGGTCGTGCACGCCGGGGACCTCGCGGGCCGCGATGCCGGCGACCTTCTCGACGACGCCGTCGGCGATCGTGTTCTTGCCGGCCGAGGTGGCGGTGCCGTGCTTGGCCGAGGAGGCGTTGGCGAGGCTGGTGGGGGTGACGTTGGTCATGATCTTCTCCAGATGGTCAGAGGTCGTGGCCGGGGCCGCGGTGCTCACGATCCGTGGCACATGATGAAGACGTGGCCCGGGGCTCGGACGTCCCGGTGGCTCAGCCAAGGTGCAGGGAACGTCGAGCGGAGATGCGTTTCGCGGCCACCGGCGTCCACAGGCTCCTTCGGCGCACTCGCTGAGCGGCCAGCGGAGTGCACAGCCGCGTCAGGCCGCGGTCGCCGTCCCCGCCGGGAGCCGGCGGTCGCGCCGACGGGTGAGGGCGCGGCGCCAGGCGGGGCTCCACCGCTCCTCGGCGACCGCGTTGACGCCCCACGACAGCAGGAGGACGACGAGGAAGGCGACGAGTCCGGCTCCGTCGCGGCCGATCAGCGGCCAGAGCGCGCTGACGATCGCGCTGCCCACGACCAGATGGAGGATGTAGAGCGAGTAGCTGATCCGCCCGAGCCAGAGCAGCGGCGCCCATCTCAGCACGGCGGTCCGGCGCCGCATCGCGACGACCGTGACGGCCGCGCAGACGCCGAGGACGACCGCTCCGTCCGGCCCGCCGTGGAGGAGCTGGGCGTTCAGGGCCGCGATCAGAGCCGCCGGCACGGCGAGGAGCTCGAAGCGCCCCTGCCGTCGCGAGAGGAACAGCAGCATTCCGACGCAGAAGAGGGGTCCGTACTCGGCCAGCGTCAGGTTCGCCAGGACCCGGACGGCGACCGGCGCCGAGACGACGTCGACGCCTCCCGAGACGAGGTGGGCGGCGACGGAGGCGGTCGCGGCGACGCCGAGCCAGACGACCACCAGCACGCGGACCAGCCGATCCGTGAACCGGCACTTCGTGAGGACGAGCACGAGCAGCACCAGCAGGTAGAACTGCATCTCGACGGCCAGCGTCCAGAACGCGCCGTTCACGTTGGGCACCAGCAGCAGCCGCTGCACCATCGTGAAGTTGAGCAGCAGCTCCAGCGGCGTGAGGTCGGTGCCGGGGACGCGGGCGAGAGCGCCGACGACGATCGAGACGACCACCGCGATCCAGTAGGCCGGGTAGAGGCGGCTGACGCGGGAGATCGCGAAGTCCGACGGCCGCCGCGCGCGGTCCGCGGACATCAGGATCACGAAACCGCTGATGACGAAGAAGAGCTGGACGCCGAACTCGCCGAACGGGAGCGTGAAGGATCCCGGCGGTGCATCCGGATGATCGAGCGAGAACGCGGTGGTGAAGTGGTAGACGACCACGCCGAGGGCGGCGAGGCCGCGCAGACCGTCGAGCTCGACGAAGCGTGACGCCACGGCTCCCCCGCTCCGGAGCCCCCGCCCCTCGCTCGAGTGTTCCAGAGCGCTCCGGTCGCCCGCGCGTCGGCCGTCCGTCGTTCCGCGCCGCGCCCGGCACCCGCCTCGACCCGCATCCCGGCGGCGGAGGCGCGGGGAGGGCGGCGCTCAGCTCTCGGGACGGATGCGGAGCGCGCGGGCGAGGGTATGCCGACCTGACCGAGCGGTTCGTCGCGGATGCGATCGCGTCGGCCTCGCGCATGACCGAGCGCGGACTCCTCCCCGCGGAGGAGCAGCGCGTCAGGCCTCGTGCAGGTGACGGTCGAGCGTCATCCAGTTCTCGCGGCTGAGGCGGGCGGCGCCGTCGGTGTCGCCCGCGCGGAGGGACTCCACGATCGCGCGGTGCTGCTCCACGGATCCGCGGGCCGCGAGGGAGGCGAAGCGCTGGCGCTCGGCACGGCGGATGAGCGGAGTGGCCTGCTCGAGCACGTCCTCGATCATCCCGTTGCCGCTGAGCCCGGTGAGCACCGCGTGGAACGCGTCGTCGGAGCGCAGCGCCAGCTCGACGTCGCCGTCCGCCAGCGCCCGCGCGAAATCGTCGTTCGCCGACTCCATTGCGGCGAGCGCCTCCGGCGTGACGGCCGGGCCGGCGAGGCGCGTGGCGAGCTCGTGCATGGCGGCGGCGATCTGCTGGGCGTCACTGATGCTCTCGGCCGTGGCGGGGGTCACGATCGTCGCCCTGCCGGGCTTGGCCGAGACGAGGCCGACGCGGGCCAGCCGGAGCAGCGCCTCCCGGATCGGCGTCCGGCTGACCCCGAGCCAGGCCTCGAGCTCCTGGTCGCGGAGGCGCTCCCCAGTAGGCGCGCGAACCTGATGCCCCCACCGGCGCCGGAGAAGCCTCGCGCTCCTCGATGAGCGAGAGGACATAAGCTCCCACACGTGGCAGCCGGCGCAGTGATGTACAACTTCGCGATACAGCTGGCTGATGTGGACCGCGGCGTCTACGAGGACATCACGTTGCGGGCCGCTCGGCACCCCTCCGAGACCGACGCGTACATGATGACGCGCGTGCTCGCGTACTGCCTCGAATACGTGGAGGGGATCACGTTCAGCGAGGGGATCTCGTCGACGGCGACCGAGCCGGCGGTGCTGGTCCGCGATCTCACCGGCAGGCTGACCACGTGGATCGAGGTGGGCGCGCCGGATGCCGAGCGACTGCACTTCGGGAGCAGACTGGCCGACCGCACGACGGTCTACACGCATCGCAACCCGGAGAAGGTGATCGCGGCGTGGTCCGGCAAGCGCGTCCACCAGCTCGAGCAGATCACCGTGCAGAGCTTCGACCAGGGGTTCCTGGATGCCGCGGTCGCGGTACTCGAGCGCCGCAACACGCTGACCGTGTCGGTCGTCGAGGGGCAGCTGTATCTCGAGTTCAACGGCGTGACGTCGAGCAGCGACATCCACGTGCATCAGCCGGGCTGAGCCGGCGCCGAGTGTCACGAGGTCCGTGTCCGGAAGACCGGTCGGAGGACACGATGGAGCATCCTCCGAGACGGTCCCCCGGGACGCACCCGGAGACGACGAGGGCCCGGCACCGTCCTGAGACGGTCCGGGCCCTCGGGCACGCAGGGGCTGCGCGTCAGCGGCGCAGCGTGTGGCTCGGCTTCTCGTCGAAGCGCACCTGGTACGCGCTCGCGAAGCGGCCGAGGTTGCCGAAGCCCCACTCGCGGGCGACCGCGGCGACGGTGGTCGAGCAGGGGTCGCCGGCGACCAGGTCGGAGTGGGCGCGGTCCAGCCGCACGTCGCGCAGGTAGACCGACGGCGACACTCCGAGGTGCCGCTTCGTCGCCTGCTGCAGCGTGCGGGTGTGCAGACCGGCCGCGCGGGCGGCGTCTGCCGGGGTGATCGGCTCGTGGGCGTGGTGCTGGAGGAAGTCGAGCGCGACCCGGGTGCGGGACGCGGACGGGCGCCGCAGCACGGCCGGCACGTCCCACGCGCGCCACGGGAACAGCAGGAGCAGCACGCGGGCGAGGTCGAGCTCGGCGGTGAAGCGCACGAGCGGAGTGATCGCGGCCGTCGCGAGCGCGGCGCTCGCTTCCGTCACCGCGGCGCGCCAGCGGGCGAGGACGCCGGGGTCGGCGTCCGCCCCGTGGTCGAAGGAGACGGGCTGGCGGGGGCCGGCGTGCGTCTCGGTCGCGACGTCCTCGAGGAACCCGGGGGCGAAGTGGATGAGGTTCTGCCGGTGCGGCTCGAATTCGAGCCCGAACTGGCGCTCCGCGGGGAACAGGAACGGGGCGGACAGCGCGCCGGTCCGGGTAAACGGCGGCAGGTTCAGGCGTCCGCCGCCGGCGCGGAACCACCCGACGACGTACTCCTTCAGGTGGGGGACCTGGCCGGTGAGGGCGCCGGAGCAGTCGGAGGTGCGCAGGGTCACCCGGTCGCTGCCGCGGACGGCGTAGCGGTAGGAGAAGCCGCGCTGCGACGGAGCGACGCGGAACTCGCCTCCGCCGTACGCCTCGGAGTAGACGGCGGACGCGGCGGACGGATCGTCGCCGGAGGCTTCGTAGCGCCGGTCGGCCCGCTCGTCGCCCGCGAACGGGCTGCCGAGGGTGAAGGTCGACTCGCTCATGACGTCCGCCCGGGGCGGCGGCGGAGGGAGCAGTGCATGGGGACTTCTTCCGGGTTCGGGGTCCGTGCGCTCGGGGGGACGCACGAGGGGTACGGAATCAAGACGTGTCGAGGAGCCGGAATGTCACGAATCCCGTCTCGAGACGTCCCCCATCGGCGGCACTCGCAATCCGGCCAGCGGATTCGGCGGCCCGTTGTCAAGGCTGGTAGTCATGCCGGACGGCGCCCCACACTGAGGGCATCGGCGCGCGGGGACACCGCGCGCGGGACCGCGGAGGAGGCGCTCATCGACGACGACCCCCTCCTGAACGCGTCCGACGCGACCCTCGCCGCGCGCGCCGTCGACGGCGACGTGCAGGCGTTCGAGCAGCTCGCCCGCCGCCACGGCGCGCTCATGCGCGTCTACGCCGCGAAGCTCCTCGGCTCCGAGGCGGAGTCCGAGGACGTGGTGCAGGAAGCGTTCCTCACCGGCTGGCGGCGTCTGGCCGATCTCGACAGCCCGGCGCACATCCGCAACTGGCTGATGCGCATCGTCACCCACAAGGCGATCGACCGGATCCGCGTCCGCCGCCGCCACGACGACATCGACGACTGGGATCCGCCCGCGCCGCCCGAGCACTCCCCCGAGCGCATCGTGGAGGCGCGACTCCAGCTGGACGCGGTCTGGGAAGCGCTGGACCGATTGCCTGCTGATCAGCGACGCTGTTGGCTACTCCGCGAGACCGCCGGCTACAGCTACCAGGAGATCGCCGACGCTCTCGAACTCCCCGTCTCGACGGTCCGCGGCCTCCTCGCCCGGGCCCGTCGATTCCTGCTCCACGAATTGGAGGCATGGCGATGACCGACGACGCCGCCGTGCCCGAGGACGACCTCGACGGCCACACGCTCGAGGAGCTGGGCGAGTACCTCGACCGCGGCCGCGAGCCGCGCGACCCCTCGATCGAGAACTCCGCCGCGTGCCGGCTCGCTCTCGCGAACCTCACCCGCCTCACCGAGCTCTCGGCACGGGCGCTGCGCCAGGAGGCCGACCGCGAGCCCGACCGCGACGAGGTCTGGATCGCCGGCCTGCTCGACGCGATCCGCTCCGAGGTGCGCTCCGGCCGCGACATCCCCGTCCGCCACCCCGACCCGACCCTCCGCCTGGCGCTCACCGAGGCGGCCGTGCGCGGGATGATCCGCCGCGCCGGCGACACGATGGGCGGCGTCATCATGGGCCGCTGCACCCTCGACGGCGACGTCTCGGCTCCCGGCGCGGTGGTGCGGATCGACGTGACCTGCGCCCTCGAGTTCGGCCTGCCGGTCGCCGTGGCCGCCGACCGCCTGCGCGAGCGCATCCGCTACGCCCTGGAGCGCCACACCGAGCTGACCGTCGGCGCGATCGACGTGACCGTCGACGACGTGTACCCCCACCGGGAGGAGCGGGAATGACCGACGACACCGAGCTCTCGCAGCGGCTGACCGCCGAGATCCGCGACATCGAGGGCGTCGCGGGGGTCTACCCCGCCCAGCCGATCGTCGAGGCCGCGGCCGACGCGCTCGCCGTGAAGCTGGACCTGCGGCAGCCCGACGTGCTGGTCGACATCGACCGGTCGGAGGGGTTCACCACGGTGAGCGCGCACATCGCCGCGTCCGCCGCACTGCCGGCTCCCGAGACGCTCCGCCTGGTGGGCGAGCGGATGCACGCGCTGCTCGCCGCCGACCCGTCGGTCTCGGGGCCGCTCGCCGTGAACGTGAAGGTGCGCCTCATCGAGGACTCGGGGCGCGCCGAGCACTGAGCGCAGCCGCCGCCGCCCCCCTCCCGCGAGAGGCCACCCGAGTACCTCGCGCGGCGTGCCGCGTACCGAGGTGGCGTCTCGCGGAAGGGATCAGGGGCAGCCCGTCCGGGTCAGCAGGAGACGAGGCGGTCGAAGCGGGACGCGACTCCCGAGCTGTCGCTGAACTTGCGGTTGATGACGCTCATCTTGTTGCAGCCGCTGTCCGGGCCGTTCCTCCAGATGACCTTGACGTTGCTCGCCTGGTCGCAGTGCCACCACACCGTGACCTGCGCGCGACCCAGGGAGTCGCGCTGCGAGCGGACCTCGTAGCAGTTGCCCGGGCCGCCGTTCCGGTAGACGAGCTGCCCGGCGGAGGCGGGGGTAGCGACGGCGACGGCCCCTCCGAGGGCGAGGGCGATCGCGGCGAGCGTGGCCGTGAAACGACGGTGCATGGTGTTCTCCTTCGAACGGGCGATCGGAGGCGACGGCGGCCGCCCCTCTGCCAGCACCCTGGACCCGGCCCGGCCGAGCCCGGTCGTGAGCTTTCGTGCCGGAGATCACCCCGCCTGGAGGGTGGGGGGAGAGCGAGTACTCCTCACTAGCGTCGAGGCGCGTGCAGCTGCGCGCCCCTTCGACGCAGAGGACTCGCCATGCCTTCACGACTCCTCGACCGGCCGCGACTCGCCCTCGCCCTCGCAGCCCTGTGCCTCGGAGTGCTGGCGGCGACACCCCCGCAGGCGGTCGCCGCCCTCGCACCGGCGTCCACGACTCCGACCGCCTCGTCCGCCGGCCAGGCCGTCACGGCGGCACCCGCCGACGCCCCGGGCTGGACCACGCTCCTGCGCGACGACTTCACCGGGCCGGCGGGCGCGCCGGTCGGGAGCCAGTGGGAGCACGAGGTCGGCACCTGGGGCACCGGGGCGGTCGACCGGACGACCGCGTCGACGGCGAACGTCTTCCTCACGGGCGGCGGCGCTCTGGGAATCCGCGCCCTCCGCGACTCCGCCGGAGCATGGACCTCCGGGCGGATCGTCACCGCCGACAAGTCGTTCTCGGCGCCGGCGGGCGGCCGACTGCTGATGACCGCCTCGATCCAGCTGCCGGACGTCGCGCAGGCCACCGGCTACTGGCCCGCCTTCTGGGCTCTCGGGCGGGACGCGAACGCCGTCATCGACTGGCCCGCGACCGGCGAGTTCGACATGCTCGAGGCCGTCAACGGCACCGCCCAGGTGATCCAGACGCTGCACTGCGGAGCGCCGGACGGCGGCCCCTGCGACGAGCCCGCCGGCCGGACGAGCGGGATGCTGGACTGCGCGTCCTGCGTGACGGGGTTCCACCGCTACTCCGCCCTGCTCGACCGGACCGTGCCCGGCGACGAGCGCGTGGAGTTCCTCGTCGACGGCGTCACCCGGCACGTGGTGCGGGAGTCGGAGGTGGGGACGGCCGCGTGGCAGGCCGCGGTCCCGAACGACGTGCTGCTGATCCTGAACCTCGCCATCGGGGGCGGGCTGCCGAACGGCGTGTGCGGGTGCGACAGTGCAGCCGCTCCGAAGAGCTCCGGCGGGACGATGCTCGTCGACCACGTCGCGGTCTACCGGTCCGACGCGGCGCCGGCTCCGGTCGTCGTCGGGACCGCCGCGGTGGGCGCGACCCTGTCCTCCTCCGCCGGCCGGACGGGACCGCTCGTGCACCGCTGGGCGGCGGGAGGCGTCGACATCGCGGGAGTGACGGGTCCGGATCTCGTGGTCCCCTCCTCCGCGGTCGGCAAGCGGGTGACCGTGACAGTGAGCGCCGCCGACGGCTCCGGCCCGACGACCTCGCAGCCGACCGCACCGGTCGCCGCCGGTACCCTCGGCGCCGCGACGCCGACCGTCACGGGCACGGCCCGGGTCGGAGCGGTGCTCACGGCAGCCCCGGGTCCGTGGACGCCGACCCCCGTCAACCTCACCTACCGGTGGAAGGCGGACGGCGCGGCCATCGCGGGAGCGACGTCGCCGCGGTTCACGCTCACGAAGGCTCAGGCGGGGAAGCGGATCACGCTGACCGTCACCGGGACGAAGACCGGGTACACCACCGCGAGCCGGACCTCCGCGGCGACGGCGGTCGTGGGACGGTGACGGGCGCGGGCTGTCCCCCGCCCGCCACCGTGTCTCAGACCTCGCGCTTGCGGCGAGGAGCGATGCGCAGGACGGCGGTCCCCGCAGCGATGAGGGCGAAGGCCGCGAGTGCCAGCCAGACCGAGTCGAACCCGGTCATGGCGAGCGTTCCGGCACCGACTCCGGCTCCGGCGGCTGTTCCGATGTGGTTGTACATGTCTCTCTCTCTGTTTCACCAGTCGCGCCGACGGCGTGTCAGCGCATCCAGGTAGGCCTTGGTGTGGACGACCTGCAGGAACAGGTCGACGACGAGCTCGTACATCGACGCGGCGGCGAGCATGTACCGCCAGCCGCGGTCGCGGACCGTCACGATCCGCTCGACGACGAAGATCGCGGTGACGGCCAGCCAGAACGGCTGGAGGCTCAGCTCGCCCCAGCCGACGGCGTAGACGATCGTGGCCAGGTAGACGTAGGTGATGATGCAGCCGAGCATCGTGAGCAGCTGGCGCCCCCAGTAGGGAGCCGTGACCCGCGTGAAGCCGTACTGCACGCAGTTCTCGACCGCTCCGCGCTTCCAGCGCAGGCGCTGACGCCAGAGGTCTCCCCAGGTCGGCATGACCTCGGTGACGAGGGTGCAGCCGGCGGGGCTCAGCACGTCGTAGCCGAGGTGGCGGATCGCGAACGTGAGCTCGTTGTCCTCGGTGAGGACGGTGGTGTCGTAGATGCCGCCGATGCCGTCTCCGGAGGGGAGGGAGCCGGCCAGGCGGGCCGCGCTGATGCGGCGCATCACGGCGACCTGGAGCACGGCCGCGGTGCCCGTGACGACGAGGCACTTCCCGTTCAGCCGGCGCACGTCGCGGGCGTAGCGCGCGTACTCGTTGCGCTGGAGGTGGCCGACGAAGCCGCCGCCCTCGCCGCCGCGGAACACTCCTCCGACCGCGCCGATGCCGCCGTGCAGCCTGCCGCGGGCGATCTCGAGGAACCCGGAGTCGAGCGCGGAGTCGGCGTCCTGCACGAGCACCAGGTCGTCGTCCTGCAGCCCCGGGAGGACCTCGGCGAGGAACTGGTTGAGGCCGCCCGCCTTCTTGTGACTGTTCCCGACGGTGACGAACACCTCGGCGCCGTGCGCGAGAGCGATCTCGACCGTGGCGTCGGTGCAGTTGTCGGCGATGACGACGATCCGGTCCGGCGGCCAGGTCTGCCGGCGCAGGCCCTCGATCGCCGCGGCGATCCCGGCCTCCTCGTTGTGGGCGGGGAGGGCGGCGACCAGGTCGCCGATGCGCGACGAGGCGCGGCGGCCGCTGCGGGGGCGCGTGCCGCGGATCGGAGTGGATGCCGGAGGGAGCCGGTCGGCGTCGACGGCGGGGAGCCCGGTGCGCTCGAGGACCGCAGTGGGGGCCGGCGGACGCTCGAGCAGCGCGGTCGGGGCGGCCGAGCGCTCCAGGAGCGCGGTCGGGGCGGCCTTACGCTCCGGGACGGCGGTAGCGGCGGACGAACGCTCGACCACGGCGGTCGGCGCGGCCGGACGCTCGTTCATCGCGGCCCGACGCTCCAGCACCGCGGTCGGGGCGGCTGGGATCGTCACCGCTCCAGCGGGGATCGTCACCGCTCCGGCAGGCAGCGCGGACGCGAGGCGGCGCGGAGCGGAGACCCGCTCGCGCCCGGAGCGGGCGGCACGGCGTCCCGAGAGCGGGCGCGAGGCCGTCTCGTCGTGCGCCTCCCAGGTCGCCCGGCGACGGGGAGCCGTCGGCTCGTCCGCGCCGTGGCCGGGCTGTGTGCTCATGACTGTTCCTCTCCGCGGCCGGGGGCCGATGTGCGCTGATGAGCGCCCGCGCGGAACGGAGGTCGTCGCCGGGGTGGGCGCGACCCGAGTGAGGAACGGCGTCCGACGGGGGGATCGGAGCAGGGCCTGACAGAGGACAGCATCGGGGGGTGCTGCGATCAACCTAGGGGCACGGAGATGATGGAAGCAAGCAAAATTTGTCACCCTAAAGGGGCTGTACAAGGTCCTTGCGGCTTCTTCGTCTTCGTCGTAGTTGATCCCTCGCCTCGCTGAGCCTCCTCCACACCCGGCGCACCCCTCTCCGCTCGGCCCCGCGGCGGGCCGTTCGGGGGTCGGCGGCGCTCTTGTGCGCCGAGCCGCCGGGGTCCACCATCGAGCGACGGCCCCCGCCCGGGGCGGCCGCACCCGACGGGTCAGGGGCGCCATGCGGTCGCGAGGTCTGCTCTTCTGCCTGATCCCGCCGATCCTCTGGGGCGGCATGCTGCCGGTCGCGGACAGCATCGCGGCGACGGTCGACTCCTTCTTCATGACTCTCATCCGCTACACCGCCGCCGCGGTCGTCCTCGCCCTGCTGCTCGCCCGGGCGGAGGGGCTCCGCGCCTTCCGGCTCGACGGCCGCGGGTGGCGGCTGGCGCTGCTCGGCGCCTCCGGATTCGCCGGCTTCGGACTGCTCGCCTTCACGGCTCTGCGGTTCACCTCGGCCCCGAACGTCAGCCTGATGATGGGGATGATGCCCGCGATCGGCGCGGTGCTCGCGAGCATCGGCGCGCGTCGCCTGCCGCCGGCCGCCACCGTCGGCTGCATCCTGCTCGCGCTCGCCGGAGTCGCGCTCGTCGTCACCCGCGGCGACGTCGCCCTCCTCCTCGACGGCGAGCTGGGGTTCGGCGAGCTGCTCGCCCTGCTCGGCGCGATCTGCTGGGTCGTCTACACGCGCGGAGCCGCGGCCTTCCCCGGCTGGTCGGCGCTGCGGTACTCGACGCTCACCACCGCGCTCGGCTGCCCCTCGATCGCCGTCGCGGTCGCCGTGGCGACAGCCACCGGCTCCGCGCGCCCGCCGACCGGTGCCGAGGTGCTCGCGGCCTGGCCGCAGCTGGCCTACCTGATCCTCCTGGCCGGCGTCGTCGCCGTGCTGCTGTGGAACACGGGCATCAAGCTGCTCGGCGCCCTCAACGGCACGCTCTTCCAGAACCTCGTCCCGGTGACGACCTTCGCGATCAGCATGGCGGGCGGCTACCGGCCGGGGCCCGTCGCCCTGCTCGGCGCGGCCATCGTCGTGACGGCGCTGCTGCTCAACAACTGGGCGACGCGGCGCGCGGCCGCGGTCGCCGCGCGTCCCGCGGCGGTGCCGGCTCCGGTGCGCTGAGCGCACCGCGGGAGCCTCCCGCTCGGGGCGGTCACTGGTCGGAGTTGCCGGCCCAGCCGACGGAGCCCTGCGCCTCCTCCTTGCTGATCGGGGACACGGTGCCGCAGTGCGAGCACTCGAGCAGGTAGCGGGTCGAGACGGTCAGGACGGGGACGAAGAAGAGCGAGAGGCGCGTCCGGCGGCGGAGGATCCGCTGCTCGTCGCGCTGCCCGCAGACGCGGCAGACGAAGACGAGCGTGCGGAGGAGGTCCTCGACGGCTCGGGTCCCGAAGATGAGGAGCATGCGTCCGAGCGTAGGGAGCAGGGCGCGCTCGGCGGAGGGGGTTGCCGGGGCGCCGTCGCCGCGAAGCGCCGGGCGCAGACGACCACGGCGAGCGCCGTCTCGAGCAGGTCGCCGCCGTAGAACAGCAGGAGCGCCGCCTGGCGTCCGGTCTCGTCCGGAGCCTCCGCGTAGAGCACGGTCGCGAGCAGCCCGTGCGCGGCGATGCCCGCTCCGAGCACCCCCAGGCGCAGGCCGAACGGGGCGCGGTGCGGGTTCGGATCGACTCCGGCGAGCGCCGCCGTCATCAGGCAGCCGCTGAGGAGGAAGTGCACGCTGAGCGCGAGGTGCAGCAGCGGGTCGGCGTGCGCGGCGGCGAGCAGTCCGGTCGCGTGCACGAGCCAGAGGGAGCCCGTCGAGAGCAGGAGCGCCGCCACGGGGTGGGCGAGGAGACGGGCCGGGCGGCTCCGGAGCAGCCGCGAGAGCCGCCGGGCAGCCGTGACGTCGAGCGCCCGCAGGGCCAGGGTGACGGGGGCCGAGAGCACCAGGAGGAGCGGCGCGAGCATCCCGAGGACCAGGTGCGTCAGCATCGCCCCGCGCGGGTCCGCCTGCGACCACTCCGCGAGCGGACCCGCGAAGCAGAGCGCCGCGGTCGCGAGCCCGCCGAGGAGCAGGGCGGTGCGGTGGAGCGGCCACGGCCGTCCGCGCCGCCGCTCGAGTGCCGCGGCGCCCCCTCCGAGTGCCGCCGCCGCGGCCAGCGGGACCAGGAGCAGCAGGCCCGGGTCGAGCAGGGAGTGGTCGGCGTGCGGGGTCACGCCGTCGCGCGCCGCCGCCGAGGCAGGAGGAGCAGGCCCGCCGCCAGCAGCACCGCTCCGGAGGCGATCCAGACGGAGTCGTAGAGCAGCAGGTCGACGTCGTAGCGCACCTGGTGCACCCGGAGCAGCTTGTGGTCGACGACTCCGTCCCACAGCTGGAACAGCGCCGCCCCCGTGAGCCCCGCGGCCCACGCCGTGCGCGGACGCAGAGCGGATCGGCGCCGGGCGTCGGCGAGCAGGAAGCCGCCGCCGACGAGCGCGAGGATCTCGGCCGCGTGCAGCAGCCCGTCCGAGAGAAGGCCGATCGCCGGAGTGGAGCGGTCGTAGAAGTGGTGCCAGGCGAGGATCTGGTGGAAGACGATCTCGTCGACGGCCGCCATGAGGCCGACTCCGATCAGGAAGGCGCCCTGGAACGCCCTGTCGCCGCGGAGTCCCCGGCCGCTCCGCCGCATCCGGTCCCCTCCCGATCGAGTGCCGGGGCCCCGGGATCCCGAGACCCCCGCGCCTCCTCCCGAGGCCCCGCCACCAGGGAAGCGGACGCCCGGATCGCGGCCTAGAGGGTTGACTCCTCGCGCCCGCGCCGGTCGTGCTGCCCCTCCGCTACGGGCTGGGCCGACGAGGCGCAACCCCGCGCGAGGGGCGCTCCCGTTCGGGAGAGTGGAGGCATGCAGCAGCTGACCTACGCCTCCAAGAGCTTCGTGACGACCGACGCCGTGACCGAGGCCCTCCTCGACCTGGTGACCGCGATCGACCGCCAGGAGCACTCCGAAGCGGTCACGGTCCCGGCGTTCACCGAGGACGGCGAGCTCATCGAGGCGAAGATGACCCTCGACGCGAGCAGCGAGCTCGTCGCCGTCCCCGTCGAGGTCTCCATCAAGGACGAGGAGTCGACCACCGGCGCCGTCGAGGCCGCCGTCGAGGACATCCGCTCCCGCATCAAGAGCAACCGCGCCACGATCGCGCGCCCCGTGATCGACGAGGACCCGGAGCCCTACAACTACGAGGAGTTCTGAGCCGCGCCTGCGGGCCTTCACGCCTCCGCACTGAGGTGCCTGGATCTGCTCGCGACACGCCGGAACTGCCAGCCGATCCGGGCACCTCAGCGGCCGCCCTCCCACATCAGTCGAAGAAGTCCGCATCAATCTCGACCGCTGTGTACGTCTCCTTCACCTGGACGCCCACTCGGTACTTGATCATCAGCCCCACGAGACGCTCTCCGTCGATGAGGACGACGCGGGACTGGACTGCGTTGGCGTAGCTGGTTGCAGCCGGGGTGAATGCGGACGTAGTCAGAAATACTCCCCTTGAAGCACCAAAACCGTGCAGAGCTCCGACGAAAGCCTGAATCGTCTCCCGGCTGATATTGCTCCCAGCCCGGTATCTCTTCGCCTGAACGTAGACGCGTTCCAAGCCAAGAGCATCCTGGTCGATGACGCCGTCTACTCCGCCGTCCCCGGTACCGCCGATGCGCTTGCCTCGCTGCTCAGCCCCTCCGTAGCCCATCGCAAGCAGCAGATCGACGACAGCCTGCTCGAAAAAGTCAGGGTGACTATCGCGAAGCCGGGCGAGAAGCTCCTCACCGACCTCTGCCTCGATACGCGAGATCGCGTCCTCGATCTGCTCGACGGGATCCAGCACCTGCGTGTCCAGCGGATGATCGACCGCTTCGCTCTCGCTGACCCGCTGCTTCTCTACATCCTTCGGCCAGAAGGGGGCGAAGATCTGACGCGCACTCGCGTAGTCGAACCCACCGGCATGGCGAGCGAGGGCCTCACGACCGTCGGCCGTTATTGAGTAGTGGCCTCTCAGCGGACGCTCGATCCATCGGGCTTTCATCAAGTTCGAGAGGGCCCAGCCGATCCGTTGGGTATACCGAAGGCCACCCGTCCGCAGGGTTTCCGCACGGGCCCTCGGTGTGAGCGCCAGAACATCTGCCGCTCTTCCGAACACGTCCTTCCGATGGAGCACATCGCCCGACTCCAATATCTGGAGTACCGGAACCACGAATACGGGCCAGATCGGAACATCCGAGCCTGGTTCTTCTTCCAGTGCAGTCATCCGTTCATGGTGCACCACTCTGCCCCCGACAGTCGCATCGTCGACGGTTGAGGCGGTCTTGCTCCAACTGCTGGCCGCCCACTCAGAGGGCCGCGCCTCAGGCGGCTTTGCCTTCCTGTCGTACCCCGGAGGCCGCGCAGAACTTTCTAAGCCTGAACTGATCTCTCCGCACAGCAGAGCTCAGGGTCGCTCGGCTCTCGATCTAACTTCAACGAGGACCCCTGAACGAGCTGCGCCTCTTGACCGGCGGCGCAGCAGGGAGTCGGATGAGGGCGTGCGCGCGCTGGTCCCCGTCTCCGATCCGTGGTCCGTCGATGGGAGCGGGCGGACGGACGACGGGCCAGTCGACGACCTCTCGGTCCGCGCCGAGCGGGACGCCGGCTCGTACTCGGTCCGCACGCTGCGGCTGACCGGTGTCCGCCTCGGGCCGCGGGGCTCGGTGCACGGAGTGGTCACCGACCCGGGCGCGACGGCCGCGCTCGCGATCGGCTCGCTCCTCCTCTCGGCCATCCCCGCCGGCCTGCCCGGGGACCGGACGCGAGCGGCGATGGCGGCGGCGGAGGCGCGGGCTCAGGAGCTGGCCGCCGACCGGCCCGCGTGGGACGTGAGCGCCCTCCCCCTCGACGGGATCGACTACGCCCTGTTCACCCGGACCCTGCCCGAGGGCGCCGTCGCGCACGCCGACCTCGGCTGGGCCGTCGTCGCGCTGTGGAGCACGGGACCGCTCCCCGCGGGCCCCTTCCACCTGCTCGAGATCCCCGACGAGCCCGTCCCGCGCTGAGTCACCCGGATCGGCCCGCGGCACGCCGCAGCGGGGAGCCGATCCGGGCGACGCAGCGAACGGGTCCGCGCACTCAGCGCGGGGTCACGCGCCCGCGACCGTGGAGCCGCGCACCAGCAGCTCGGTCGGCAGCAGCGTCACGCGCTGCACCTCCTCGCCGGCCAGGAGGCGCACCAGCACGTCCGCCATCGCCTCGCCGAGGCCCGTGGAGGGCTGGCGCACCGTGGTGAGGCGCGGCTCGCTCGCCTCGGCGAAGTAGTCGCCGTCGAATCCCGCGAGCGCGATGTCGCCCGGCACCGTGAGGCCGCGCTCGCGCAGCGCCGTCAGGGCGCCCGCCGCCATCTGGTCGTTGGAGGCGAAGACCGCGTCGATCGGCCGGCCGGAGTCGAGCAGGCGGCGCATCGCGGTCGCGCCGTCCTCGGGCGAGTAGTCGCCGTACTCGACGAGCGAGTCGTCGAGGCCCGCGGCGGTGACGGCCGAGCGCCAGCCGGACAGGCGGTCGATCGCGGCGGGCATGTCCTGGCGGCTCGCGATCATCGCGGGGGCCGTGCGGCCGAGGCCCAGGAGGTGCTCGGTGACCGTGCGCGCCGCTCCGGTGTTGTCGACGTCGACGAAGTAGCTGCCGCCCTCCTCCGTCAGCGGCCGCCCGCCGAAGACCACGGGGAGCGAGGCGCCGAGCTGCGCGTAGGAGTGGTCGCCGCTGTGGTGCGAGACGACGAGCGCGCCGTCGACGTTGCCGCCGAGCAGGTAGCGCCGCGTCTTCTCGGGCGCCGCCTCGGACGCGATCACGATGGTGAGCGTGTACTCGGTGCCGGCGAAGGCCATCGCGGCGCCCTGCACGACCGAGGCGAGGAACGGATCCGCGAACACCTTCGCCGCCGACTCCGGCACCACGAGCGCGACGGTCTGCGTGCGGCGGCTGGCGAGGGAGCGCGCGGCGCGGTTGGGCACGTAGCCGAGCTGCTCGATCGCGGCGAGCACGGCCGTCCGGGCGCCGTCCTTCACGCGCGGGGAGTCGTTGACGACCCGGCTGACCGTCGCGCGGGAGACTCCGGCCAGCGCGGCGACGGCTTCGAGGGTCGGGGCGGCCGAGGCGGTGTCGTGGGTCATGCGGGCCTTCCTCGCGGGTGCCTCCGAGGCTAGCCGAGCGCCGGAGGAGTGGGCTCGTGCGGGGCGTCCGCGGCGTGAAGGGGCGCGGATCGCGGCCATTCGGGGGTGATGCGGGGCGGCGGAGCGGGCCGGCGGAGTGAGTCCGCGGCCTGCGAGGGCGCGGATCGAGGCCGTTCGGGGTGGCGCGAAGCGGTCGGGGGCGCTGCCTCGGCGATCACCGGCGCGACCGGCGCGCGGCGATCGATCGCACACTGGCGGAGGCCGGGAGCCTCGCGCCCGTCAGCGCCCGCGGCGGAAGCGCGCGAGGAGTCTCCGGAGCCGCTCGGCCTGCCGGTCGGTGAAGTCGTTCGACAGACGGAACGCCTCGCTCGTCGGATCCGCTCCGTTCGCGACATCGCGGATGGCGCGCAGCGCCTGCTCGGACGGCGTCGGCCCGTCCCCCGGACGCGGCTGCGCGGGCCCGCTCGAGGGGTCCTCGTCGCGCGGGTCCTTCGGCTCCATGTCGCCTCCTCCGCGCCAGCCTAGGCGGCGGGAGGCCGGGCCAGGAGGCCCGAACGGGGCGTGATCGACGGGATCCTGCGCGGCAGCGGTCGGGATGAGCCGAGCACGACGAACGGCCGAGCCGAGAACCCGCCGACCGCTCAGTCCACGGCCCGATCCCTCCCCGCAGCCCCCGACCCCCGGACCCGGAGCGCCACGGCCCCGGGCCCGAGGCCCCCGTCCCGCGGTCCGATGTCCCCCGACCCGGTCCGGCGGGAGTCTCCGGGCCTCAGCCCTTCACCGCTCCGCTCATGATGCCCGCGATGAGCTGACGTCCGGCGAGCAGGAACAGCACCAGCAGCGGGATCACCGAGAGCACGGCGCCGGCCAGCACGATCGAGTAGTCGACGTAGTAGCCCGACTGCAGCTGCGCGAGCGCCGTCTGCAGCGTCGGATTCGTGGGGCTGAGGACGATCAGCGGCCAGAGGAAGTCGGTCCACGCCATCATGAACGTGAAGAGACCGAGGATCGCCATCGCCGGTCGCGCGGCCGGGACCGCGACGGTGAGGAACGTCCGGAACTGGTTCGCTCCGTCCACGCGCGCCGCCTCGATCAGCTCGTCCGGGATCACGTCGACCAGGTACTGCCGCATGAAGAACACGCCGAACGCGGTGACCAGCGTCGGCACGATCACGGCGCCGAGCGAGCCGGTCCAGCCGAGCTGCCGCATCAGGATGAACAGCGGGATGATGCCCAGCTGCGTCGGGATCGCCATGGTCGCGACCACTCCGATCATCAGGCCGTCGCGCCCGCGGAACCGCAGCTTCGCGAAGGCGTAGCCGGCGAGCGTCGAGAACGACACGACCGACAGCGTGATGATCCCCGAGACGATGACGCTGTTCAGCAGCGCCGTCCAGAACGGGATCGCCGTCAGCACCTGCGACGCGTTGGCGAGGAAGTTGCCGCCCGGGATGAGCGGCAGGGTCTCGCTGCGGGTCGCGTTCGAGCCGCTCGCCACGACGAACGACCACCACAGCGGGTAGGTCGAGCCGAGGATGAAGGCGCTCAGCAGCCCGTAGGTGAGGAAGCCGGGCCGGTCGACGCGGCCGGCGCGGGAGGCGCGGACGCGGCGCACCGGGAAAGCGGCGGAGGTGGCGGGGGCGGTCATCGCTCGCTCTCGTTCTGGCCGAGGCCGGTGGTGGTGAGCAGGGGGTCCGCGGCGGCGATCTCGTCGGCGGTCGCGGGGCGGGCGGAGCGGCGCTTCGAGCGCTGCGAGATCCGGTTCTCGACGGAGGCGATCCGCCGCGAGATCGCGAAGTTCAGCAGGCCGATCAGCACGATCAGGAGGAACAGCAGCCACGCGATGGCGGCCGCCTCGCCGAAGTTCTGGCGGAAGAACGCCATCTCCCAGAGGTAGAGGACGGTGGTCTGGAACTGCCGGTCCGAGCCGCCGATGCCGCCCGCGTTCGACACGTCGAACAGGCGCGGCTCCGCGAAGATCTGCAGGCCGCCGATGGTGGCGGTGATGATCACGAAGATCAGGGTCGGCCGGATGCTGGGGATCGTGATCGAGCGGAAGCGGCGGAACGCGTTCGCCCCGTCGATCGCGGCCGACTCGTGCAGCTCGCGCGGCACGGCCTGCATGGCGGCGAGGAGGATGAGGGCGTTGTAGCCGGTCCAGCGCCAGTTGACCATCGTCGCGATCGCGACGTGGCTGGCGAGGCGGTCGTTCGTCCACTCGATCGGGCTGATGCCCACCAGGCCGATCAGGTTGTTGATCAGGCCCTCCTGGTCGCTGAACACGCTCGAGAAGATCAGCGCGACCGCGACCGGCGAGACGATGTACGGCAGCAGGACGCTCATCCGCCAGAAGGTGCTGGCCCGCAGCGCCTGGTCGAGGGCGGCTGCGAGCAGCAGCGCGACGGCGAGCTGCGGGATCGTGGAGAGCAGGAAGATGCTCAGCGTGTTGACGATCGAGTTCCAGAAGAAGCGGTCGCCGAGCACGGCCGCGAAGTTCGCGAACCCGACGAAGTCGCCCTGGCCCTGCAGCAGCTGCCAGTCGTAGAGCGACACGACGAGCGTGTAGACCAGCGGGAACGCTCCGGTGAGCGCGAAGAGCAGGAAGAACGGCGAGATGTAGAGGTAGGGCGAGGCCTTCACGTCGAAGCGGCTCGCGCGCTGGCGGAAGGTCAGCGGGAGTCGGGGCGCCGGGCGCCGCTTCCCCGCGGGGGGCGTCGCCGTGGCCGGCGGGGTGAGTGTGCTCGTCATGGCGCTCTCTTCGAGGTCGAGTCGGAGTCGGAGGGGATGCGGCGGGGCCGGAGTCTCTCGTGCGGCGGGGCCGGCCGGGAGGAGTCGCGGGCAGCGGGGCCGGAGAGGCCTCGGCCGGCGGGCGGCAGCGTTTCTCCCGGCGGCGAGGTGGCCCGGGATGCGGGCGGCCCGGCCGCACGGGGACCGGGAGGTCCGGTGGCGGCCGGACCTCCCGTGATGGTGGGGCCTCGTCCCGGAGGGGTCAGCCCCCGGGCGTCGGCCCGACCGGATCAGTCGACGAGCTCGCCGAGGAGCTGGAGCGCCTCGTTCCAGCCCTCCTTGCCGTCGATCTCGCCGCGGTCGACCTTCTGCAGGACCGGTCCGAAGACGTTCTCCTGGATCAGCGAGTCGTCCGGGCCCTTGTACTGGGCGACGACGCCCTCGGCGCGCTGCGCGAGGATCGCGCCGGTCGGGGAGTCGTTCATGCCGGGGTCGGGAGCGGCCGCCGAGGCGAGCTCCTTCTGCGCGTCGAGGGTGCTCGGGAACGGTCCGGCCGCCTCGAACGCCTTCAGCTGCTGCTCCGGCTCGCTGAGCCACGACGCCAGCGCGGCGGCCTCGGCGGGGTGCTTCGACTGGGTCGGGACGGAGAGGAACGAGCCGCCCCAGTTGGCGGGGCCGCCGGGGAAGACGTCGGCGAAGTCCCAGCCGGTGGCCTCGGCGTTCCCGCCGCCGGCCTCGACGTTGCTCTTCAGCGTGCCGAACATCCAGCCCGGGCAGACGAAGGTGGCGAAGGTCTGGTCGGTGAACGACTTGCCCTTGTTCCAGTCCCACGCCTTCTGCGCGGCCGAGAGGCCGGAGGCGGTGGCGTCGGTCAGCTGGCCCCAGCGCTCCTCGAGCTCCGGGTTGCCCTCGACGTTCAGCTCGCCGTCGGAGGTGTAGTACCCCTCGGGCAGCTGGTTGACCATGGCGTTCCAGACGAATCCGGAGTGGTCGAACCACGCCTTGCCGGTGGCGTCGTGGTACTTCTGGCCGGCGGCGAAGTAGTCGTCCCAGGTCGCGTCCGGTCCGCCGAGCATCTCGGCGACGGCGGCGCGGTCGGTGGGCATGCCCGCTGCCTCGAAGGCGGCGGTGTTGTAGCAGAGACCCTCGGGTCCGATGTCGGTGCCGTAGCCGATGACGCGTCCCTCGGGGTCGGTCGCCTGCTCGTACTTCCAGTCGACCCAGTCGGCCTTGCGGTCCTCGATGCCGTGGTCGCGCAGGTCGACGAACTGGTCCGAGACCTCCATGACGGAGCCGAGCCAGCCCTCCTCGATGGCGACGACGTCGGCGAGTCCGGAGCCGGCGGCGAGCTTGGTGAACGCGTCGGTCCGCGCGTTGCCGCCGGTGTCGATGTTGTTCGGGACGATGGTGATCCCCGGGTTGGCGTCCTCGTACTCGCCGTAGAGCTCGTCGAAGCCCATGGCGTTGAACGTGGTGACGGTCAGCTCGATCTCGCCGCCCTCGGAGGCGTCGGATCCCGACGAGCATCCGGTGACGATCAGGGCGAGGGCCGAGGCGCCGGCGATCGCCGCGGCGATCCTGGTGCGTCGTGAATAGGGCACGGTCACTCCTTCGTGATGGTGGTGGGGCACCCCTGCGAGCGCTCTCACGCGTGCTGTTCCGCGTATGTGAGAGCGCTCTCACGAGGTGTGCGGCGAGCTTACGCACGCCCCCGCGGAGAGGTCAAGCGTTTTCGAGAGAGCGCTCTCATCGAATTGATGGTCCGCGCCCAGCCGCGCGCCTCCCCGCCGCCCTCGCCCCACGAGAACGCAGAAGTCGCGGTACTCGAACGCGAGTACCGCGACTTCTGTGCACTCACCGCCCCGTGCCGATCGAGTAGCGGCTACTCGACCAGCAGGGCCGCCCTCAGCCCACCAGCACCGCGAAGCCCTGCGCGGGCAGCTGCACGGACACGGCTCCGGACGGCGACGTCTCGCTCACGAGCGCTCCGTCCTGCGAGTAAACGCGCAGGGTGCCGGAGCCGCCCGAGACGCCGATCGCCGTGGTGCGCACCCCGTCGGTGGAGTTGCGGATCAGCTCGGTGCGGCCGCCCTCTCCTCCGACCACGAGGCGCGTGACCAGAGGTCGCACCAGCATGGCGTCGAGGCGGGTCGACCACGCTGAGCACCAGCACGCGGCCGCGCTCGGCGAGCACCCGCTCGACCCCCGAGATGAAGGAGGGGAAGAACGGGTCGGCCGCGATGACCGCCGGGTCGCGCGCCACGACGAGGCCCACCGCGAAGGAGACGCTGGTGGAGAGGGAGCGGGCCGTGAGGCTGGGCCGATAGCCGAGCTCGGCGGCGACGCGGAGGATCCGCTCGCGGGAGTCGGGCGAGACGCCCGGCCGGTCGTTGAGCGCGAACGAGACGAACGCCTTGCTCACGCCGGCCTCGCGCGCGACGTCGAGGATCGTCGGTCTGCCCGCCATGGGAGCTCCTTCGCTCGTCGCCGCATCTGAACCGGTTTTGTAAACCGGTTCAGAGCGTGTAGCAGGGAGGCGGGCGGAGGAGAAGAGGGAGGTGGGTGAGGCGGTGCACGTGCCACCTGGAGCCTGTTTCCCGCCTGTCCCCGGTGCTGGGACGTGCACGCGTCGGCCGGTCGCTACGGTGTCGGACGCCTGTGCATGGGCGCCCGGGATGGCCGCCGAGCGAGTGGCTCCAGGCCGCTCACGGAACCGTCGAGCGACGGAGTCTGAGAGCCCTCCGCGTCCCGACTCCGGCGCGTCCGCCTGGTGCTGGAGTGTCCCGGTGCCCGGTGACCCCGCAGGCACTCCCCCGACCCGAGAGAGAGAACGATCATGGCCCGCCCCCACTCCGCCAGCCGCACCACGAGCGAGCAGCGCACCGAGCACGCCGAGCAGTACTCGGCCGGAGCGCGCTACGCGTCGGAGGCGTTCGGCACGTTCCTCCTGGTCGCCGGCGGCGTCGGCACCGCGGTCTTCGCCTCCGCCTTCCCCGACTCCGGCAACGCGCTCGGAGTCGGCTTCCTCGGCGTCGCCCTCGCCTTCGGCCTCACCGTGATGGCCGGCATCTACGCCGTCGGCCACATCTCCGGCGGCCACTTCAACCCCGCCGTCAGCATCGGCCTCGCCATCGCCGGCCGCACCGAGTGGAAGCACATCCCCGGCTACATCGTCAGCCAGATCCTCGGCGGACTCGTCGGAGCCGGAATGGTCTTCCTCGTCGCCGTCGAAGGCCCGGCCGGCTACCTTGCGGCCGCCCGCGACTCCGGCTTCGCCTCCAACGGCTACGGCGATGGCTCCCCCGGCGGCTTCGGCCTCGGCGCGGTCCTGCTGACCGAGATCGTCCTGACCGCCGTCTTCGTCGCCGTCATCCTCTCCGTCACCGCCAAGAGCGAGTACAAGGCCGTCGC
The DNA here is from genome assembly GCF_002931645.1 of Rathayibacter sp. AY2B5. NCBI lineage: Bacteria > Bacillati > Actinomycetota > Actinomycetes > Micrococcales > Microbacteriaceae > Rathayibacter > Rathayibacter sp. AY2B5. Next base: position 72,690 of record NZ_PSUE01000003.1, read on the forward strand.
GCCGCTGGCCATCGGCTTCACGCTGACCCTCGTGCACCTGATCAGCATCCCGGTGAGCAACACGTCGGTGAACCCGGCGCGGTCGATCGCTGCCGCGGTGTTCGCGGGGCCGGACGCGCTGGGGCAGCTGTGGGTGTTCCTGGTCGCGCCGATCGTGGGTGCTGCGATCGCAGGGGTGGGGACGAAGGTGCTGAACCGGCGGAAGTAAAGATTTCAAGGGGAGCGTCGCGACGGCGGCCCCCCTCACAGAAGGCCACACGGACGCTTCCGATGCGTCCTGAGGGACAGTCGGGAGGCAGGCGCTCCCTCAGCAAGATGGCGGTGTTGGCAGAGCGATCAGGATCCGGCCGAATCGGCTGATGCAACACGCGAAGGCACCGACCCGCCCCTCGGCTCACTCAAGTCACCTCATCACCCCAAAGCGCTCGACCGCGGTCTTGCTCCACGGGGTCACGACTCAGAACCTGCAGCTGTCGAATTCCCCCGGGAACGGGCGCGTTGACCCCTACCCAAGCGCAACGATCTACCGAACGTGCGCCAGAGCCCAAACACTGTGGTGCTTCTCCGCCCCCCGCCGAACCCAGAGCGAGACATCCCACCACGAGACACCTTCCCGAGACGAACGTACGCCCAAAGACCCGAGGAGCGCTCGGCTTCGTCTGCGTAGCAACCGCGTGTCCCAGGAAGCTAATGTTTCTTGGTACGCGCATCGTCTCGGTGACCGATCCCCTTACCAGACAGTGCACAAGCGACCACAGCGCGTCGCTCTCATCTGCCCAGAACGCGCATCCGGTGCCTCCGCACCTGCTCTACCAACGACCTAGAGCGCAAGTGACCGCCGGTAACATGATCTCGACGTAGCGCGTGCCTGATGAAGGACGACAGGGTGCGCTACGAGTCGCTGTTCGCTCGGGGCAGCACGTGTGAGAGTAGGCACCAATGGCGAGGCTTAGCCTTAAAGCGGTCGAGGAGCGCGTCGCACCCCTGGCCGGTCAGGAGACTTACGACCGGGAGTTCATCTTTGATCTGCTGCTCAGCTTTGGGAAGCCACAGGGCAACGTCACGCGACTGCGTAACGGATCGTTGAATATCGCAGTCGACCCCTCGACCGAGGTCGCGCAAAAGAACGTCGTCTACTTTAAGGAGACGAGCGGCGATACGCTGGAGGTACTCCAGGAGCTCAGAACTTCGGCAGCCGTTGTCCGCTTCAACACTCGCTTCGTGATCGTCACGGACTACGCAGACGTGGTCGCCCACGACAGCAAAACGAACGAGACGATCGGCTTCCCAATCCGGGAGATCGACCAGCACTTCACCTTCTTCCTCCCATGGGCCGGCATGGAGAAGACGCAATACCTCGCCGAGTCCCACGCCGACATCAAGGCTGCCGAGCGAATGGGCAAGCTCTTCGACGAACTGCTGCAGGCAAACCCTGGGATTTTTGACGACGAGCGCGGACGCCACTCGCTCAACGTCTTCTTCACGCGGCTTCTGTTCTGTTTTTTCGCCGAGGACACCGGTATCTTCGACGACAACCAGTTCACCACCGCCGTAAGCTCGCAGACGCAGTCCGACGGTTCGGACCTGGCAGAATTCCTGGCTGATCTATTCGACGCGCTCGACACCGAAGACCCAGCCGTCAGGCCGAAGCGCCTCGCAAAATTCCCATATGTGAACGGACGGTTGTTCACGATCACGGAGAACCAGACCGTGCCCCGCTTTACGAAGCGCGCGCGCGACGAGTTGATCGCCTCAGGCAAGCTCGTCTGGCGCGATATCAATCCCGATATCTTCGGCTCGATGTTTCAGGCAATCGTGACACCGGGCAAGCGCAGCGACCTAGGCCAGCACTATACCTCGGTGCCGAACATTCTAAAGACGATCGAGCCCTTGTTCCTAGACGACCTGAAAACGGAACTGAACGAGGCCCACGACAGCGAGCGGCGGCTCCTCCGCCTTCTAGACCGCATAACGGCGATCAAAGTATTCGACCCCGCTTGCGGGTCGGGCAACTTCCTTGTCATCGCATACAAGGAGCTTCGCAAAGTCGAGCACGCGATCCTCGAGCGACTCGCCGAACTGAGCTCCTCCCATCAGGTGCTATGGGCAGACTCGAAGATCAATATCGAAAACTTTTTCGGCATCGAGATCGACGACTTTGCCGTCGAGGTCGCGGTATTATCACTGTGGATCGCCAAGCATCAGATGAACCGAGAGTTTCGCGAGAAGTTCCGCGTCGAGATTTCCCTAATTCCGCTCAAGGAGACCGGCCGAATCAAGGCTGGCAACGCCACACGGGTGGACTGGAACGAGGTGTGCCCGAACGACTCCGGGACCGAAATTTACCTAATCAGCAATCCGCCCTATGTTGGGTCGAGCATGCAAACGACGGAGCAGAAGAGCGAGTTTTCTGCGGTTTTCGGGCGACGCGTCTTTTCCAGGAATCTTGATTACATCGCGCTGTGGTTCATCAAGGGTTCGGATTATATTCGCGGCACGCGAGCGCAACTCGCTTTCGTTACGACGAACTCAGTCGCTCAGGGGGAGCATGTGAGCCTCATGTTCCCAACTATTTTCAGTATGGACATCGAAATTGGGTTTGCTTACACCTCCTTTAAATGGGAGAACAACGCGAAGCATAATGCCGGTGTAACGGTTGCGGTTATCGGTCTTCGGAATAAATCTGACAAACAGAGGTATGTCTACAGCAATCAACTTCAAATCGCCGCGAAGAACATCAACGGCTACCTTGCCGATGGGCCTTCGATCTCGATGTCACGGCGCATGCGGCCGCTTGCGGTTGGGTTACCACCCATGGCGTTTGGGTCGAAACCCTCCGATGGAGGTTGGCTCATCCTCGACGAAGGACAGCGGCGCGAAATGCTTTTCGCTGATGCAAGAGTCGCCCGATTCATTAAGAAGTACGTTGGTTCTGAGGAGCTGATTAATGGCAAGCTACGCTACTGCATTTGGGTTGAAGACAATGAGGCAGAGATTGCTATGGCAATTCCTTCGCTGGCCGAAAGATTCGACCATGTGCGGAGTGATCGACTCGGGAGCAAAGCACTCAGCACAGTCGATTCCGCGGACTACCCCTACAGATTTAAGCAACGCAGCTACCGGGCAAGTCCATCGGTATTAGTGCCGGCAGTCTCATCGGAAAACAGGGACTACATTCCTCTGGACTATGCAGGACCTGAAGTGGTCGCGAACAACCGAGTTTACGCAGTCTACGAGGCCGCCCCATGGGTGTTCTCAATACTGATGTCTAGGATGCATATGAGCTGGACTCGGGCTGTTTCGGGGCGTCTTGAAACTCGATTCTCATATGGAAACACGATCGTCTACAACAATTTTCCCGTCCCGGCGCTGTCGGATGCAATGAAGGAGAAGCTGACGGTCGCTGCGCTTCGGGTGCTTGACGTGCGTGAGTATCACTGTGAGCAGACGCTGGCTGAGCTCTACGATCCAGACAAGATGCCGCAGGACCTGCGCGAAGCTCACGCGGCGATCGACGCATTAGTTGACTCGATCTACTCGAAGCGGCCGTACGCGACGGACGAGCTTCGTCTCTCTGACCTGTTCGCGATGTACGAGCGCATGACTGCCGAGGAGGCCGTAAAGGCCTCTACGAAGAGCACCCGGAGAGCTGAGTAGTGGACGCTATCAACAAGCCTGTGAACATCGTCGATGTCACGTATGCGCAGACGAAGGCCTCAGTGAACACCGACGGGCTGGGTATGCGGGAGATGCAGCAGCGTGTCTTCGAGCACCGCAACGCCCAGCATCTGCTGGTCAAGGCTCCGCCAGCGTCGGGCAAGTCCCGCGCTCTCATGTTCGTAGCGCTCGACAAGCTGTATAACCAGGGCCGCAGGAAGGTCATTGTCGCAGTTCCTGAGCGGTCGATCGGCGCGTCGTTCGCTTCGACAAAGTTGACGAAGCACGGCTTCTGGGCCGACTGGGAGATCAAGGCCGACAACAACTTGTGCGACGCGGGTTCTTCGGCTGGCAAGGTCGGCGCGTTCATCAAGTTTCTCGAGGGGCCCCAGGCGGTGCTGGTGTGCACGCACGCGACGCTGCGCTTCGCGTTCGAGAAATTGGCACCGGAGTCATTCAACGGCACGGTGCTAGCGATCGACGAGTTCCATCACGTCTCGGCCGACACGGCATCCTCGCGGCTCGGCGCGCTGCTGCGCGACGTGATGGTCGGCTCGGATGTGCACATCGTGGCCATGACAGGGTCGTACTTCCGAGGGGACTCGGTGCCCGTGTTATCGCCGGGGGACGAGGCGAAGTTCACTCCGGTGACCTTCAACTACTACGACCAGCTCAACGGCTACGAGCACCTACACTCGCTGGGCATCGGGCACCACTTCTACCAGGGGCAGTACACCGACGTGATCCACGAGGTGCTCGACCTCGACAAGAAAACGATCGTGCACATCCCGAACGTGAACTCGGGCGAGTCTACAAAGGACAAGATCGAGGAGGTCGGCCGCATCATCGACGTGATCGGCCACGTCGAGTCGACTGATCCAGACACGGGAATCATCAGCGTGCGTCGCGAGGACACCGGCTGCATCGTGCTGGTCGCGGACCTCGTCGACGACACCGACCAGAAAAAGCGCGGCGACACGTTGCATTACCTGTCTCACACTGCGTCGAAAGAGCGCGACGGGGTCGACATCATCATCGCGCTTGGCATGGCGAAAGAGGGATTTGACTGGCCGTTCGCGGAGCACGCACTGACAGTCGGCTACCGTGCATCGCTCACCGAGGTGATCCAGATCATCGGACGGGTGACGCGCGACAGCCCCGGGAAGTCACACGCGCAATTCACGAACCTCATTGCCGAGCCGGACGCCTCACAGGGCGAGGTTAAGATCTCGGTGAATAACATGCTGAAGGCGATCACAGCCTCGCTACTGATGGAGCAGGTGCTCGCGCCAAACTTTCACTTCAAGACCAAGAAGTTCGACGACGACGAGCCGGCAAAGAAGGGGGAACTCCAGATCAAGGGATTTAAGGAGCCCTCGAGCGCCCGCGTGAAGCAGATCGTCGCATCGGACCTGAACGACCTGAAGGCGACGATTTTGCAGGACGACACCTTCGCCCGAGCCGCCGCCGGGTCGGTCGACGCAGAGACCACAAACAAGGTACTGATCCCGAAGATCATCCGGGAGAAGTACCCTGACCTCACCGAGGAGCAAGTCGAGGAGGTGCGTCAGCAGGTTGTAGTGGATTCGGTGATCAAGACCGGCGAGGTCCGCCAGGTTGGTGACAAGCGTTTCATCAAGTTGGCCGAGAAATTCGTGAACATTGACGAGCTGAACATCAACCTCATCGACTCGGTGAACCCGTTCCAGCGGGCGTTCGAGGTACTGTCCAAGTCGGTCACGCCCTCGGTGCTGCGCTTGATCCAGGACACGATCACTTCGACGAAGATCGAGTTCTCTGAGGAGGAGGCGCTGGTGCTGTTTCCGAAGATCAAGACGTGGAAGCAAGTCCACGGCAAGAATCCAGACTTCCGGTCTGAGGATCCTTTGGAGAAACGCTTGGCCGCGGCGTTGCTGTTTCTGCAGAGGCTCGCAGCACAGCGCAAGGCGGAGAGGGCCGCGTTGGGGACGGTAGTGGAATGAGCGGGAACGAGATGCTCGAACCCGAGGCTCCGCTGAGCCTCGACGACATCCTTGATGATGAGCTGCTGGCGGCGCCGGAGAAGCTGAAGAAGCTGACCTCATCGGACCGAATGGAGCGTGCATTCCTCGAGATCATCGAGTTCAGCCGAGCCGAGGGCCGTCTTCCCAGCTCACGGACGCGCGATATCGCTGAACGCAAGCTCGGGGCGCGGCTGGATGGATTCCTGGCCAACGATGCGAAAGCGGCGGCAGTGAAGCATCTCGACGAGTTCGGGTTGCTCGAATTACCGGAGGTGCCGGCGTCAATCGATGACCTGCTGGACGGCGAAGACCTCGACGACCTGCTGGGCGATGAGTCCGGGATCCTCGACGTGTCGGGGCTACCCGTCGTCAAGCGCCCCGAGTCGGCCGAGTCCGTGGCGCAACGCGTGAAAGCGAAGGACTTCGAGTCGTTCGAGCCACTGTTCAAGACAAAACACGCCGAACTCAAAGACGGCACCTTCGCCTTGAAACCGTTCACGGGCATGGACATGGTCCGGGAGGGCATGTTCTTCGTGCTCAACGGTGTGATGTGCTTCGTCGCCGACGTCGGTGAGGACGTCGACCTCGTCGTGGGCGGTAAGCGCACACAGAAGCAGCGGCTGCGCGTCGTGTTCGAGAACGGCACCGAGTCGGCCATGTACAGGCAAAGCCTGATGACACGCATGTACGAGGCGCAGGGACAGGTCCTGGCGCGCACAGGGCACGACGAGAGCGAGATCCTCGACGCGGACATCGAGAGCGGGCACATCTACGTTTTGCAGTCGATGAGCACCGACCCTCTAATCGCAAATATCAAGGACCTGCACAAGATCGGCTTCTCAACCGCGAGCGTCGAGCAGCGGGTGAAGGGGGCATCTACTTCGCCGACGTACCTGATGGCGCCGGTCAAGATCGTCGCCGACTATAGGGTCTACAACCTCAAGGCGTCAGCGTTGGAGAACCTGCTGCACCGGGTCTTCGCAGACGTCCGCTTAAACCTGACGCAGGTCGACCGAAAAGGTCGCGACTACGACCCGTCTGAGTGGTTCGTCGCGCCTCGCGACGCCATTAACCAGGCCCTCGCCATGATCATGTCCGGCGAAATCACTGAGTACGTCTACGAACGTGCGTCGCAACGCTTGGTAAGGATACAGGCGTGAGCAGTCAGCTGCTCCACGCCCGGGTTGGCATCGAAAGCTATGCCGATGGTTCGGTTCTTCATGCAGCTGGGAGGAACGACGGTCAGTGCGTCACATCCGTGGGCGCCAAGGAACGATTCTCTATCGGTTGGGTACGGGTAGCGGGTAGGCACTCTCTGGTCATGAAAACCGCGTTTGTGTTGGACGCATGGTTTTGAATCAACGAGTACGGGTCGGCGATCGGTGCCACCGCAGGTGTGGTCGCTGCTCTAGCGGCAATCGCTGCTTTGATGTCGCTTGCATGGGACAGCAAGGCTCGCTCGCAGTCAGTGATGGCGGCGGAGTTTCGGCCTCCAGTTGACAGTGATACGGCGGTCAAATTCGTGGTCACGAACCTGGGACCCGCACCCGCGTGCAATCTCCGGGTGGCATTCGATCCGCCGCTGGTGATGCCAGCGGACACGAGGCGGCTGATGATGCCGTTCATCGTGAAGCGGTACGCACGCCCGATCCTGGTACTCAATCCGCGGCAAATTCTTTCGAACACCTGATGGGCCGGCGAGGTCAGCACGGGGAACCAGCTGAGCAACCGCCAGCCGACCCTGGATGAGGGGCGCGTGGACGTGTCCTGCAAGGTCCTAGGTTGGCGCCGCATCACCGACTCGTTCGATCTGATGATCGACACGGTGACGCTCACCACCTGCGCGGCGTCCTCCACCTCGACCACGGGACGGTTGAATTCGGTCGACGAGCGCCTGCGGAAGGTCCGCGACCACCTCGCGGCGATCGCGAAGAAGTAGCGCTTCCGTGGTTCGTCAGTGGGCGGCGCCGACTTCGACGAGAAGGACGCCCCGGACGATGAGCACGCCGCCTAGGCCCGTCAGCAAGCGCATCCCTTTCACACCGTGTCACCGGCACAGGGTATAAATGAACAACCAACATCGCCGTCGACCTGGGGGAACCATGAGCTACCGCAACAAGACTTACGTCGCCTTCGCGAGCGAGAACATCTCGTCGTACCGCCTGATGGAAGCGTGGCGCGAAAACAAGAACATCGAGTTCGATTTCTTCGACGCGCACGACCTGTACATCTCTCGTGACACCAGCTCGGCCGAGACGATCAAGCGCAACCTCCGCGAGCGGCTCAAGAATGCCAAACAGATCGCGCTCCTCGGCAGCGCTGATGCGAAGAAAAAGGGTTCCGACAGCACGTCGTTCCTCGCGCACGAGGTGAAGGTGATGATGGAGTTCAACCTTCCGGTCGTGGTGGTTAACCTCGACGGTGAGCGGTCCGTCGATCGCAACTACATCCCCACCCCGCTGTTGGACGCGGACTACTACACCGTTTCGGTGTCGTTCCAGCCCGCGATCATCAGGTACGCCCTCGACAATTACGCTCCCAAGTTCGCTTCGAGTGACTCCGCCGGCCCGCACCAGTATAACGAGCACGTCTACGCGCAACTCGGGCTGTGATGGAGTCCATCCGCCGCGACATTCGCACTCGTCGGTTTTGGAAGACCCTCACCACCCACGCGTTCGCGCTGTTCGGCGGGATTGCCGCGGTTGCTGGGCTGATAGCTCTCTTCGCCCCGGACCTGTTCATTGGGAAGGAATGGATCGCATGGGGTGCTCTGATCGTCTCGCTCGTGTGCGGGCTCCTCAAGGCGTGGCCTCACCCGATCGAAACGACGTACAAGTCACCGTCGACGAGAATCAAGCTCATCCGCGGTGATCTGTTCGACCAGCACGACGCGCACCTCATCATCGGCGTCAGCAACACCTTCGATACCGCCGCTCCTCACATCGCCCCTAACAGCGTGCAGGGGCAATTCCTGCACCGTGTGTACGGCGGTGACATCGATCAACTCAACACCGATATCGAGGATGCGCTCAGCCTCAGCGTTCCAGTTGGCGTGGTTGCCGGGAAGCTCGGGAAGACCGCGCAGTACGAGCTGGGAACTACGGCGACTCTGCGATCGCACGCGCGGCGGTTTTTCCTGGTCGCATACACGCTAATGGACAAGGGCAGCACTGCGTCCTCCACGACCGACGGGCTGTGGAACAGTCTCAGTGAACTGTGGAGGGCCGTGCGCAGCAACAGCAACGGTGGGCGCGTGTGCGTCCCGCTCATCGGTGGCGGTCAGTCCAAGCTTTCTCAGGTACTGCCGTCAGCGGATTCGGTCCGCTTCATCGCTTTGTCGTTCATGCTTGCTTCGCGGACCGCCAAGGTTTGTGACGAGCTGGTGATCGTGGCAGCGGCGGATCAGTACGACGCCCTCGATCACCTCGAGATCCAGGCCTTCCTGAACTCGTTGCGGCCGTCATGAGCGAGATCGAGCCAGCTATCGACCTACCGGATGAGGATCGGTGCGCATTCTGTGACTACCTCGCCGGACGACGCCCGTACACGGTGCTCTGGCGCGAAGATCGTCTCGCCGTCATGGTGACACGCGAGCAACGCGGCATCGCGCATCTACTCGTCCTCCCTCGTGCGCACGTGCCGTCGCTTCTACACCTAGAGGACAACGACGCTGAATTGATGATGATCGCCCTTCGAGATGCCGCTCTCACCATCGACAGGGCGCACGAGCGTCCAGGGGTCGCTGTCTGGCAGAACAACGGCCTGGCCGCGCACCAGGCGATTGCCCACCTGCATTTCCACGTCGCGGGAACACTTCCCGGCGGTGGCACCAATTTCGGCGAAGTCCCCGAGTTGGCTGTGGACGAAACCAAACAGATCGGAAGGCGCCTCGCCGCGTTTGTCCCCGATCGACCTCGAAGCCACCGCCTAGTAGATCCGCAGTTGCTCGCGTCCTGACTAAATAGGGACATCCAGATGCGGACGTGGCCGACCAGTGCTTGCGATTCGAGATTCATAGCCCTCATAGACACGTCCAGCCGGCGATGGGAAGGTGAGGGCATGCCGAAGCCTCGGACCTAGCTCGCGCGTGCTGCGTTGATCAGCAACTGGATACTGTGGTCCGGGCTGTTGTTCATGCTCTTCGCGATCGCCGGCGAGCAGACCGACGCGGCGTTCACCGGTGAGTGGTTCAAGGCCCTCTGGGTGGCTGTTGATCGTCACCGTGGCCGCCGGCTTGGCGGTAGTCGGTGTGATCGAGAACCGGAACATCCGGGCGGGGAACGAGGAACAAGCCGCGTCCTCGCCGCTGACTACCGCTCGAGCATGCGTGGTCGTTCCACGCGCGTGACCGGGGGGTCGAGGGGGATCTCCGCCTCCTGCGCGCCGAGCCGTGTCGGGCCGGCCCGCAGGCACGCTCAGAGGTTGAGCGTGTGGAGGATCAGGGTCGTGGAGCCGATGGGCTTTCCGAAGTCGGTGTAGTCGAGGGTCGCGCGGCGGTTGCTGATGAGGTCGAGGGCGATCAGTTCCTCCTCGGACTCATCGGTCATGTCGCCGGGCTCTTCGTCCCATTCGCGGAGGACCTGCCGGTTAGCGTCGAGGACTTTCCACAGTCCCCAGACGTGGGCGATGGGGCCCGTCGTGGCCTTCCTGTGCAGCAGTACGAGGAGGAGAGGATGTGGGGTGGGCTAGCTGAGTCCTGCGGCGTCGGCGGGGGTGCTGTCGCCGGTGACGACCTGCTCGACCGGGGAGAGCGCGTATGCCCAGGCCGCGAGCTGGCGGAAGTGCTCGGCCGTGCGCTTGTCGCCGCGGCGCCAGGACTCCTTGCTCGTGTGCGCCTCCTGGCCTCCGAGCACGACGGCCAGCGCGACCAGGCAGGCCTTCGCGGGGTTCGCCTCGACCAGCGCTGCGAGGGCGTCGGCGCGGTAGCCGGAGGGGCGCTCGATGCGCAGCAGCGCGTGCGCGAGGTCGCTGCCGCCCGTCATCCCGGAGGACACGGCGAACCGGTGAGCGGTGAGGCCGAGAGCGATGATGCGATCCGCGTCCTTGGGGAGGGTCTTGCGGGCGAGGAACGTCGCGATCCACTCGCGGCGCACCTTCTCGGCCGCGTTCCACGCCTTGTTGTTGGCGATGAGAACCTTCCGCTCCGCGGACTTCTCAGCACGCTCCTCCTCGGTCTGCGGCTGCTCGGGGGCTCCGTAGGCGTAGGTGAATCCGGCGGCGGTCGGGTCCTGGACGAGGAGCGTGACCTCGACCTCGCCGCGCCAGCTGGTGTCGATGAGCACTCCGCGTCCGGGAACGGCGGCGACCTGCTCGGGGGTGACGCTCTTGCCGTCCTCGCCGCGCAGCTGCCGGATGGGCGTCCACGTCGCCTGGTCGCCGTAGGCGTCGGAGCGGGTGAGGGTCTGGAATCCGTTGCCGGTGTACTCGGCGGCGGTCGCCGCGAGGAGCGCCTGGTGCGCGGCCTCGTCGCGGAGGGTCTGCGCGGTGTGCTCGAACTGGGCCGGGTCGTGGGTGGCGACCTCGATCAGGGTCGCGCGGGCGTCGGCGTCGTCCTCGAACTCCAACAGCACCGCCGCCTGGTCAAGGGTCAGCTCGTGCTCGTGCAGAACGGACGTGACGGTCGCGGACTCCGCGACCGCAAGGCCCTTTTTCACCGCGTCGGTCTTGGTGCCGGCGCGCTTGGCGATCACCGCGGCGGACACGCCCTCGAACGCGAGCCGCACCCACGGACGGTGTGGTCCGTGACCGAAAGTACGGCGCGCTGGTCCTTCTCCACGATCTGCCGCGCGATCCGGGTCGGCCGTGGTCTCGTCGCCCCCTCGATGGCGTAGACCGGGGCGACGGCGACTCCGACCTTGCGGGCGGCACAGGTGCTTTGCCGTCCGGCGCAAACGACGACGTGCGCAACGGGGCACTGGTCCAGCCAGATCGTCGACATGGAGGTGGAGGAAATGGTTTTGACACTAGGTGTAGAGACGTAAATCGCTCTCTAGTAATGGCTCCTCTTTGAGCGTGTTAATGAGCGCTTGAAGCGCATACAACGCGACAGCCCCCGCTTCATCGGAGTCATCAGAATTTGCGGCCTTGTGCGCGGCTCGTAAGACCGCGTGGTGTTTCGCATGAATCTCATTCTCACCGAGAACGGCTTCGAGTAGGTCGGCAAAATCTTCGAAATAGCGGTAGAGCGTGCCGATCCCGACGCCAGCGCGAGCAGCCACTTGGGCGGTCGTCGCCCTTTCACGACCGACCTCGACGACGACCTGCCGCGCCGAAGCGACGATTGCGGCGCGAGTCCGATGAGCGCGATTTTGACGTGGTTCTACCGGCGTTCTGCGATTTAGGCAGACTGTCATACTGACCATTTTTCCGACAGATCCACCGTACCTGACACATACTCATGTGAGAAATCGAGCATCTTTGGCAGAACCAGATGGGACCCGGAGGGCGTCTCCGACGACGAAGTCGCCGATCGTCGGGTAAGCACACGCCGACCCTGATTCCCTTGACGCCATCCATGGCCATCTCGCCCTTGCCGCGAAAAACGACGGTGACGGTCTGGTCCTCGACCAGCGACCAGCCGCGCGACGAGGAACCGGCCCGACTCGGACTCCAAGCGGCTTCGAGGTTGGTGGGAGCTGTGGCCACTCCGATGGCCCTTAGCGCACGGTGCCAGCTGGTAGTGCGGCCGACCTCGCGACGCGACGGCGGGTGCGGACGTGGTGCGCGGTCCGATGGCCCAGCTCGAGGAGGTGATCGGTGAGCGCCTGGGCCCCCCGCAGCTCGTCGAGGACCGCCTGCGGCAGCCGCGCGCGCATCCGGGAGCGAGACGACGGCAATGTGCTCCGGGATAAGTGAGAGCACCGCCACGCCGATCGCGTAGAACTTGGGGGCGGCGATCCCATCGGGTCCCTGGTCGAGCACGAGCGACAGCGCCCGCTCGACGTGCTCCGGATCAGCGGACTCGACAACGGTGACCGCGGTGGTTTAGCCGCGCGCGCCTGTCATCGATGCCCCTGGTCGCACCGGCCTGCCCGTACTGGGAGACGCCGCCCGCGACTAAGGCGAGACCACGTGGGAGCACCGCGCGACTAGGTCGCAGGCGACGGCACGGGGTTGGTAGCTCAGCGCGGCGATCGCCGTGGAGTTCGCGGTCAAGCGGCGCTGAATGAGCCCAGTGCTCAGTACTACCTGCTCGGGCAGGTCGAGCTCGACCTAGAGACGAAGACGGTCGCCGAGTTCCTCGAGGAGTGGCGCCCCGCCTGACCGGGCCGGCATAGCCACGATCCTGGTGACGGGGACAGCACTGCGCTGAGGCGACCGGAGCAGGACTCCGGAGATCCGCACCCCTCGCCTCACCGAGCCGCAGGAACCCTGTCGCGCTCCTCGTCGGCGGCCGCTACCGGCACCCACGCGCCGCGCGCCGGCCGCCCCGCCCACCACACGTACACACCGGCGGCGACCACGGCGCCTCCGGCCGCGATCGCCCACCAGGGGAACCCGGCGACGTCGGGCGACTCCCCCGCGGCGTCCACGTCCGACTGCGGCGTCGGGATCACCCGTTCGCCGGTGACGAGGATGCGGTGCGTGTTGATCCCGAGCGGGGTGCAGGTGACGAGGGTCAGGAGGTCCTGGCCGGGCTGCACGAGGAGGCTCTGCGTGTCCTCCGGCTCGACGACGAGCGTCTCGCGCACGCGGTAGGTGACCACCTCGCCGTAGACCTCGATGGTGAAGGTGTCGCCGACGTCGACGCGGTCGAGGTGGGTGAAGAGCTCGGCCGAGGCGAGGCCGCGGTGGCCGGTGAGCACCGAGTGGGTGGAGGGGCCGCCGACCGGCAGGGCGGTGCCCTCGAGATGGCCGACGCCGCGCTCGAGGACGGCGTCGCTCGTGCCGTGGAAGATCGGCAGGTCCACGTCGATGGCGGGGATCCGGATGCGGGCCATCAGTCCCTCGGCGTCGCCGCGCAGGAGGGAGGAGTAGCGCTCGCGGTCGGCGACCTGCTCGTCGTCGGCGAGGGGGAGGCGCTCGTTCGCGGCGACGGCGGCGCCGCCTCCGCTCAGGCTCTGGTTGTAGGCGCGGGCCTCGACGAGGTTCTGCCGGAGGGTCTCGGCGCCGAGGTCGGTGATGTCCTGCGTGAGGGAGTCGATCTCGCGCGCCTGCTCGACGGCGCTCAGCCAGCTGGCGGCGACGGGGTACAGCAGCAGCGCCACTCCCGAGAGGCTGATGAGCGCGATGACCAGCGGGGCGATCGGCAGCCGCCACCGCGGTCGGCGGTGGAGCTGCCTCCGGAGAGGAAGAGGAGCTGAGACAGAGGAATGCGGGGCACCCGACGGGTGCCCCGCATTCGACTTCGTCATGGTGTGACGTTACTCCGCGGTCTGAGCAGCCAGCGCGGTGCGGCGGCGCGAGGCGATCAGGCCCGAACCGATCGCGAGGGCGAGGAGCGCGCCTCCACCGAGGGTGAACCACTGCGCGCCGCCACCGGTGAGGGGCAGGGCGAACGCCGGCACCTGGGTGTGGAGGAACTCGACGTAGTTCTGGATCGGCGCGGTGGCCGAGCTCGGTCCGGCGACGACCTGCGTCAGCACCTGGGCCGGGGTGGGCAGACGGAATCCGGCGGGCGGAGTCAGCTCGCGGACGTAGTAGTTGCCCGGCGTGATGATCGGGATCTCGACGATGCCGTTCGCTCCGGTCGTCCAGTTCTGGTTGCCGTTGATGAACACCGGGTTCTGGCCGAGGTTGGCATCGTTCTCGGTGAGGAACACCTGGTAGACCGCACCCGCGAGCGGCACGCGGTTGGCGCCGTTGTTCTGGTACGCGTACACGGTCAGCTGACCGATCGGGGTGCTGCCGGTGACCGTCTCCGTGGCCCCGTTCACGACGCTCGTCGCCGAGTTGGTGATGATGCCGTTGGCCGGGATGGCGGTGGCACGGGTAAGCACGGTGAGGGTGACGACGCCGCCCTGCAGACCCTGCAGCTTCGTGAGGCCGGACTGCAGGAAGTTCAGCGTCACGTTCCGGGTCACGGCGTCGTAGCCGAGCGTGTAGTCCGTGTTCGCGATGAACGCCGGAGCGGGCGCGGTGCCCGCGGCGCTGGTCACCGTGATGCCGGTGGGGGCGACGCCGGCCGGGCCGGTCGGCAGGTAGGTCAGCTCGGCGGGGAGCGTGTCGGTGAGGGTGAACGTGTCGAGCGTGTCACCGGCGGCGAGCACCGGGACGTCCGAGGCGATGGCCCAGCGGATGAGGTCGGGGTTGCGCGCCTCGACCGAGTTCGCCGCCGCGGGGACGCGCGTCTTGGTGAGCTCCGTGACCGCGTTCTTGGGGTAGACGTGGACGTCGTAGATCCACTGGTTCGCCGGCGCACCGGTCGGGCCCGTCGGGAACGGCAGGGTGACGAGGAACGGCGCCGCGCCGTTGGTGGCTCCGGCGGGGAGCTGGGTCTCGGTCACGAGGTAGAGGCCGAGCGGCATGCTCGCGCCGTTGTTGAACACGGCCTCGCCGTCCGTGCCGCTGGTGGCGGTGAAGGTGTCGGCGGCGGTGACGCGGGTCGCCGCGGTGCCCGGGGTCAGGTTCGCGACCTGGTTCCAGCCGTCGGGCGTGGTGAGGTCGACGCCCTGGACGCGCGCGGCGGTGAACACGGCTCCGGGCAGCGCGTCACCGGGGACCGTGATCTCCTGGCCGGTGCCGATCGCCTGGCCGTTGTTGGAGCCCAGCGCGAGCTTGTGCACGGTGAGGGTGCGGCTGATGGTGGGGTCGATGTTGCCGGGCAGCGTGACCGCTGACGCCGGCGCGACGGCGGTGAAGACCGCCGCAGCGCTCAGCGCGAGGACGCCGGCTGCGGCGGCGAGCCGCCTGGTGAGTGAGCGGGACATGTGATCTCTCCTACTGAGGTCGTGAGTGCTGGTGTCGTGGAGTCGAAGGTGTGCGGGAAGGGGTCTGCGGGAGAGCGCCGGGGCTCTCGGTCGGGGCGTCACCTGGAGGGACCTCGCAGCCTCCGGCGCCGCTCCCAGAGGAGGAGGCCGAGTGCGAGAGTGAGCACCGACCCCCCGCCCAGGAGGAACGCGTCGGTGCTGGCGCCGCCGGTCAGCGGCAGGCGTGTGGGGTCCACAGGGGCGTTGACGAAGCGGTAGACCGCCGTCTGACCGGCCGTGGGGGCCGTGATCGTCCGCGAGGCGACCGGGGACCACGTCGTCCCGGTCAGGCGCTCGAGACGCAGTTCCTGGTAGGCGAGGCGGCGGGTCGGATCCGTCGCCGCCTCGGACAGCGTGTAGCCGTGACCCGGTCGCACCTCGAAGGTGCTCGCCGGGTTGCCCGCGGCGACGTACTCCGCGCCGACCCGGCTCTCCGTCGGGAGCGTCGCTCCGGCCAGTGCGGCGGGCGTCGCGGTGACGCGCCAGTCGGCGGCCTGGAAGCCGGTCTGGGGGCGCAGGACCTGCTTGACCAGGGTGATCGTCGCGCTGGCGTTGTCCACGGTGCAGGTGACGGCGGCACCGTTCGTCGGGGTCACGTCTCCGGCCGCGCTCACGGTGAGGGCGGCGCCGGTGTCGGTGCGGCACTGCCAGGGTGCGGTCTGCACATAGGTCGCGGAACCGCCGGTCTCGGCGAGCCGGTAGGCCACACCCGGGGTGACGGGGATCGCCGACACGCCAGCGGAGCCCGCGCGGCCGGTCGGGCCGGGCAGGGCGCCGGTCGGGCCGGTGGCGCTGAGCGTGAAGTCGCTGGGCAGCGCGCTGCCGGAGCTCACCGTCTTCACCAGCGTGAGGGAGGCCGTGGGCCGGTTCACGATCGAGCACTCGACGACCGCCGCGGAGGCGATGCCGGTGAGGCTCGCGCTGATGACGGTCCCCGACTGCGAGAAGGTGGTCGCCCGGGCGGTGCCGTTGACCGTGCAGGCGCCGCTGACGAACGCGAAGCCCGTCTGCTGCACCTCCGAGACGGTGAGCGTCGCCCGCGACGCCTCCGTGCCGAACAGGACGGTCCAGGCGGCCTGGCCCGCTGCGTCCGTCTGCTGGCGGGGCGACTGCTCCGGCAGCAGGGCGACGGTGCCGGCGGTGGCCGTCGCGGTCGTGCCCACGGTCCAGTCCACGCCGGGGCGGGTCGTACCGGAGGCGTCCCGGATCGTCTTGGTGATCCGCACCGTCGAGGCGGGGCGCGGAGAGTTGAAGAAGGTGCAGGTGACGTTGACGCCGAGCCGGTTCGGGAGGGTGATCGTCCCGGTCGGGTTCGAGCCCGTGCTCACCCGCACGCCGTCCGCGTAGCACTCGTAGATGCTCGTGTAGGCGGTGATCGGGGAGGCGGAGCCCGCGGCCATCGCCTCCGAGACCGTCACCGTGCTGTTGATCGGAGTGGGGAAGGGGCCGATCTGCGCGGTCTGGCGGCCGGTGGTGGCGCCGGTGGTGGTGGCCGTGGCGAAGGGCGACGCCGGGGAGCCGGCGGCGGCCGTGAGCTGGAACTGGTCCGCCGCGGCCAGGCGGCCCACCACGCTCTTCTGCACGGTGATCGTGGCCGGCGAGGAGCAGCCGGAGAGGTCGACGGCGTTGACGCTCACGCGCGGCGTGCCGCTGACGCGGGTCCACGTGGTGGCGTCGAACTCGTAGGCGCTGCCGGGGATGGCGGGGACGCCGTTCGCGGCGGCGACGTCGCCGTTGGCGAGGTAGACGGTTCCGCGCGGCGAGAAGGCGATGCCGTTGATGTTGGCGAAGGCGGCGTCGGTCCCCGTCACGGCCTTCGCGATCGACGTGTTCACCGGGAGGGTGCCGCCGGTCGCCGCGGCCAGGGCGTCGGCCGGCACGGTGAAGATCGCGGCGCTGCTCGCGTTGTTGACCGAGCCCGCGCCGACGACGTAGAGGTTGCCGCGAGCGTCGAACGCCATGTCGCCGTTGCCGTTGGGGGTTCCGGAGGTGGGGAAGGAGCCGACGAGGGCGAACCGGGTGGCGACGGGGTTGGCCTCCGTGAAGCTCCAGATGTAGAACTGGCCGCTCGCGAAGCTGCCGAACAGGTACCGGCCCGTCCGGAGGTCGACCGCGCCGGCGACGATGCTGCCGGCCACCTGCGCTCCGCCGGCCACGGTCGTGTACGCGCTGTTCGCGATCCTCTGGAAGCCGGCGTCCGGCGTCCACTTGAGGACGGCGTCGACGTCCGTCGCGTCGGACGAGCGGTCCAGCGCGTAGGCGAAGGCGCCGTTCGCGCCGACGCCGAGCGCGTTCGCCTCGGCGGTCCCCGACCAGCTGCCGATCGAGGTCAGGGATCCCGTGACGATGTCGGCCTGCTGCAGGGCGCCGGCCGCCGTGAGGGAGTAGAAGCGGCCGGTGTCGCAGAACAGGCGCGGCGTCTGCACCGTGTTCGTGAAGGTGCAGAGCACCTCCGCCCCCGCCTCGCTGGGGATCGTGATCGACCCGGCGGCGGAGGCTCCGGAGGCGATGACCGTGCCGCCGCGCGAGCACTCGTAGCTGTTGGAGTACCCCAGGCCCGCGCCCGCGGTCTGCGCCTCGGCGATCGTGTACGTCGCTCCGGACTGCACGGTGAGGCGGCTGATCTGCGCGGCCTGGATCCCGGTGGTGGTGCCCGTGGTGGTCGCCGACGCGAGGACCGTCGTGCCGCTGCGCACCGAGAGCGTGAACTGGTCGCCCGTGGCGCTGCGCACCGGCAGGTTCTTCCGGACGGTGAGGGTCGTCGCGGCCTGGATCGTCACGGACGTCGGGGCGGAGGCGATGAGGCCGGTGGGAGTCGTGGTCCCGGTGCTGTACGTCCCGGCGGCGGCGGCCACCACGTCCACCGAGATCGTGCAGGAGGTCACGCCCGCGGCGAGGTCGCCGCCGACCGTCGAGACGGAAGAGGATCCGGCGGCCGCTGTGACGGCGAACGCGGTTCCGGTGACGTCGGTGCAGGACCCGCCGACGGCCGGCGTCGGGGCCACGACGAGGCCGGCCGGGAGAGCGGTCGAGAAGCGCCAGTCCGCCTTCGCGAGGAGGTCGCTGGTGTTGGTGACCGTGTAGGTCAGCGTGGTCGGCACCGTCGCGGTCGGCACGGCCTGCGTGAAGGCCGCGTCGAGAGCGGGAGTGACGTCGAGCACGCGGAGGTCGTCGACGGCGAAGGCGCTTCCCGTGCCGGTGACCGTGTTCACGAGCTGCACCTGGGCCGCGGCGATCTGCGCTGGAGTGAGGAGCGCGGTGCTCGTGCCGGTGTAGGCGGCGGCGCGAGCGGAGGCGGGGAGCGCGGGATCGACGAGCGAGCCGAGCCCGCCGACCAGCGGGAGGGTCGGGGACGTGTAGAACACGCCGCCGGTCGCGGCGCAGGGCACGACCGGTGCGGCGAATCCGGTGAGGACGGTGGACCCGCCCGACACCAGGTTGAGGGAGAGGGACGCGTTGTTCGTCCCGCACTGCCCGCCGGCGGCGTTCATGCCGACGGCGTAGTAGCGGGCGGCGGGAGCGGAGACGCCGATCCCCGCGGCGCTCTGGGCGACGGTCGTGCCGCCGGTGACGGCGGCGTACGGGTACTCGACCAGGGCGTGGTTCGCCTGCGTGCCGGTGGTCGAGCCGTTGGCCGGTGCGGTGCTGGAGGTGGACCCCGGCACTCCGGCCGCCACCTGGCCGAGGACGTCCGCCATGCGGCGGGTCTCGCGTGCGGCCGACGATCCCGTGCCGACGGTGAGGAGGGGCCGGGTCGGGCAGAAGGCGGAGTTGGGGTAGGGCGCCGTGTAGTTGACCAGGACGCCGGTGCAGTTCGTGGCGGTCGACCAGCCGGTGGCTGCCGTGTAGCGGCCGTTCGCGTAGGCGGTGAGCGCGCTCGGTGCGGTCGTCAGACCCTGCTCGAAGGTCTCGGTCCACACCTGTCGCGGGGCCTCGGCGACGCCGGCCGCGAGCGTGGAGAAGCCT
Organism: Rathayibacter sp. AY2B5; assembly: GCF_002931645.1. NCBI lineage: Bacteria > Bacillati > Actinomycetota > Actinomycetes > Micrococcales > Microbacteriaceae > Rathayibacter > Rathayibacter sp. AY2B5. The sequence continues at coordinate 92,224 of NZ_PSUE01000003.1, forward strand.
CCCGCTGCTCGCGCCGTCGCGGGCGGGCCGCGGTCCGACTCCTGATCGTCGTCCGAGGCCGCCGTGGGAGCGGGCGCCGACCCGGCGGGCGCCGTCTCGACGGGCTGCTCCGTCCCTGCGGCGCCGCGGGGTGCTGCGGGATCGGGCTCGTCCTGAGCGGGCTCCTCCGCCGTCGCACTCGGCGACTCCGCGGCCTCGGCGGGTGCCGACGGGGCGGACGTCGACGGGGCGGACGCTGACGGAGTGGGTGCCGAGGTGGCAGATGCGGAGGGGGCGGGTGCCGGATCGGCCTCGGGGGCTGCCGGCGGTGTCGGTGCGACGGGCGTCGGGAGAGGAGCGGGGGCGTCGCCGGCGACCGGATCCGCCTGGTTCGCGGCCTGAGCGGGAGACGAGGCGGAGACGTCGCCGAGCCCCCACGAGCCGACGAGGAGAGCGCCGATCGTCGCGAAGACGACGGCCCGCATTCCGAGGCGCGACGGCGATCGGTGCCGTGAGTGGCGGCGCCGCCGGGTCGTGAAAGCCATGGTTCTGCTTCTCAGTCGTGTTGTCGATCGTGGAGATGAGCGAAACGTCGACACGACGAACGACACGGATGTCGCAGCGAGTGCGGAGGCCCCAGACTCCGGAGGGGAGCACGCATTCCCCGCGGGCTTCCGAAGATGAACGTATAGGTCGGCCTCCCTCTCGCCATAGAGAAGTGAGCCCCCCTTGTCGGGGCCATAACCGATGAGAAAAGGACCGGGGTGAAGCCGAATATGGCGCCTTTTGACGGGTCCTCGCGAAGGAGTTCTAAGAAGTGAGCGCGCGCGACCGGCTCGGCTCACTCCTCCCGTCAGGTCCCGTGCAACGCTCGGGCCCCACCCGGCCACGTACTCGGTAGACGCCCGACCGACGAAGGATGGACCCGATGACGCGACGCACACTCGACGACCTGCTCTCCCGCAGCGACCCCGCGACCGACGACCGGGCGCCCGGTGTCCGCACCGCCCTGCACAGCGTGATCGCCGAGACCCGCGAACGCGCGCCCCGCCGTCCCGCGCGGTCGAGGGCGTGGTGGCTGGCGGCTCCCGTCCTCCTCGTCCCGGGTCTCGTGCTGGCGACCAGCGCCGGCACCGACGTCCGCTCGGTCCCCGACTTCACGATCCCGATCAGCTACACCACCGACTCCGGCGCAGCGGTGTCGTGCTCGATCGACTACTTCAACGGAGAGATCGACTACCGCGAGGTCACCACCTCCGCGACCGACTACCTCCGCGCGCAGGACTGGAGCGGCGTCGGCCAGCGGATCCACGACGACGCGGTCGCCTACACGACCGACCCCGTCTGGCTGGCCTCGGACATGAACAGCGACGGCCCCGGACTCTCTGACGAGACGATCCGCTGGCGCGCCTGGATCACCGCGGCGGACGACCACATCCTCGACACGATCCCCGAGGGCGTGATCGTCGAGGGCGACGGCGGCCTGGGCGGCAGCACCGACTGCACGGGAGAGCTGTGATGAGCGCCGGCGAGGCGGCGCCTGCGATGGCGCGCAGCGTCGTCCGCTCCCCCGCGCGCGACCGGGAGGCCGAGATCACGGCCCTGGTCGAGCGGGAGGCGCCGGACCTGCTCCGCTACTTCGCGCGGCGGACGGCGAGCCCCGAGGACGCCGCGGACCTCCTCAGCGACACCCTCCTGATCCTCTGGCGGAAGGAGCGGTCGATCCCCGAGGACGAGACGCGCGCGCGGATGTGGGCGTTCGGCGTCGCCCGGCGGGTGCTCTCGGGCCAGCGCCGCACCGCGACCCGGAGGAGCGCGCTCGTCGAACGGCTGGCGGAGGAGCTCCGCATCACGCCGCCCGCACCCGCCGACGACGCGGCCGAGGACGTCCGCGCCGCGATCGCGCAGCTGAAGCCCGTCGACCAGGAGATCATCACCCTCGTCTACTGGGACGGCTTCTCCCTCGCCGAGGCGGCCGAGATCCTGTCCCTCCGCGCCACGACCGTGCGGAGCCGGCACGCGCGGGCGCGGGCGACGCTGCGGGACGCGCTGGGGGCGGCGATGTGAGGAGGGGTGCGGGGCGGGCGTGCCGGCAGCACCATCCGGAACACGTGGGGCCAGGCCGGCACAACGCCCCCGCCACGAACGACGTCCGGCCCCGCCCCGCAGGCACCTAGTCGAGGAAGTACGCGTTCACCTTCTCGTCGGTGTCCAGGATCTCCTCCGAGGGCACCCCGACTCGGGCCGCGAGGTCGATCGCCCCGAGAAGCGCGACCTCGATGTCGGGAGAGAACGCCCGGTCGAGGATGTCGATGAAGTGCAGCATGCTCGTCTCGAGCTTCGCCAGGAGATCGGCGTAGTCGGCGGCCAGCTGTTGATCGAGTGAGCGCTGATCCTCGAGATATCCGGCGATGAGCGCTTCTTCCCGGGCGGAGAGCGAGGACGACGCGACGCTGAACATGACGGAGCCGACGGTGTTGCCGATGACGGCGCCGAGGACGGGGACCGGGATGAGCACCTGCCCGACGACCGAGGACAGCGCGCTGATGCCGGCCTGGAGGCAGAGGATCTCGGAGTTCTCGATGAACTCGATCTCGGAGATGTCGCCCGCTCGCAGCCTGCTCGCCTGGCCCGCGATCCCCAGCGCGGCGGTCGTGACCGTGTTCGCCGTGGCGGCCGACGTCGCAGTGAGATTGGTGAGTGAGTAGATCGTGAGACCGCGGACACCGCCCTTCACCGCGCCGAGACCGGAGGCGTTCGCGATGTCCTTCCAGTCGTCGGCCGAGAACTCCTTGAGCTTCGTGCCTTCGCGGCGCTTGTCGAGGACCGCGGAGACGAATGCGGTCCCACCCTCGATCCCGGCGGCGACGACGGTGGCCTGAGCGCCCTGGCGCACCGTCGCCCGGTTCTCCCGAACGGCAGCCGTGCGGGCGGCCTCGTCGGTCGCCGTGATCCTTCCCTCCTCCGCCGCGAACGTGTCGGCGTACGCACCGAGCTGCACGTCCCGGTACTCCAGCCGGGAGGGCTCGAGTGCCGCGATGTCGATCGTCTCGCTCGAGAAGAAGGCCTCCACACGGTTCCAGTCGCGGAGGGACGGGCCGTCCCCGCTGCGGGAGAGGAGCTTCGCTGCATCCTCGGCGGACATCGCGTGCAGCTTCTGGATGGCCTCGAAGTGGTCGCTCGGGATCTGGTACCTGCCGCCGTTCCTCACGAAGTCCGGGTACCTCTCGAGGTGCTCCGTGATCGCGCCGAGGCCGAACCGCCCGCCGGCGGTGGAGAACTTCTGCTGGATCAGCAGGCCGTTCCGCATGAGATCGACAGGGCCGTTGTCGTTCACCCAGGAGTTGCCGCCGGTCTCCCCGAGCACAGCGGCGCGGGCGTTGCCGATGCCGACCTCGGCGACCTCGGCGATGAATCCGTGCGCGCCCTTCACTCCACCGCGGTTCGACGAGACCACGTCGCCTATGTGCAGGAGGGCCGTATCCAGATGGTCGAGAGCCGTCGAGAGGTTCTGGTCCTGCCTGCTCAGGGCGCCCATGAGTCGATCGACGCGGACCTGGTTCAGGTAGCCCACCCAGGCGGCGACGGCCTGCTCGTGAGTGCTTCGGGCGACGTCGGCGAGATCAGGCATCGTCGGCGGCCTGCTCCACACGGGCGCTCAGCAGTGCCGCACTCGCTTTCGCGATGTTCACCAGCGCGCCGAGCTGCGACTGCTGAGCGGGAGCCAGGGTCGCGAAGTCCGCCCCGAAGAGCGGCAGCGCCTCGCCGTAGACCTTCAGAAGCAGCTCTCGAGTAGAGGCGGTGCGCTGGAGGAGGTCGTCGATCTGCGCGTCCATCGCCTGCACCTGCGCGATGTTCCGCATCACGGCGGTGAGCATCTCGTGCTTCGTCTCGCGGTTCTCGAACTTCTTCTTCGTGAACAGGACGACCGAGGTGAGGACGGCGGCGCCTGCGAGGCTCCAGCCGACCGGGCCGGCCAGCGCGAGCAGCGCTCCTCCCGCGACGGTCCCTCCGCCACCGGCAGCGACGGCCCCGCCGCCGAGCCATGCCAGGGCGGCCTGGCTCGCAGCGGCACCGGACAGCGTCGAGATCGCGGTCCCGGTCGACGCGGTGCCGAACGTGGTGGCGACCCACATGGCGGCGGTCGGCGCGACGCTCGCGATCGCCGCGCCGGCGGTGACACCGGCGCCCGCTCCCGCCGCGGACTTCCGTGCAGCGACGAGATCCGCGCGGGCGATCTCCTCGGCGTCCAGGAACCGGGCTCTGTCGAGCTCGATCTGCTCGAAGTCCCTGCTGAAGGACTTGGGCGTGTTGGCGATGCTGTTCACCACGAGCTCGACGAGAGCGATCAGGTCGGTGGAGCGCTCGCGTTGCCGGAGGAGGGAGAGCCCGTCGTCGCTCATCGCCGTGAAGGCGCGGTTGTATTCGGCCGTGACCTCCTCGTACGACTGGAGGCTCCTCGGGCCGAACTTCTCGGCGGCTGCTTCGCGGAGATCGCCGGCCTGCTCCATCACCTGCGTCGTAGCGCTCCGCGCACGCTTGCTCAGATCGCCGGCAGCTCGCGCGACTCTCTCCTTCGCCCTGTCCAACTCCGGTCGCTCGACCATCACCTGTACCTGTTCCCCGTAGACGCCTTTTCCCGGCTCGACACTATCCAGCCGCGTATCGAAAGGTGATCGGGAACACCGCTGCCGACGCTTCTCGGACACCCCTGCCGGATGAGTCGCCCCCGCCGCTCTTCCTCCGGCTCGCGGCCCTCCGCGCCCCTTCACCCGGCACCCCCGCCTGAGTAGCATCCCCCGCATGAGCAGGCTCGTCGTCTCCGTCCTCACCTCGCTCGACGGCCGCTTCGAGGGGCCCGGGCACGACCTCTCGGCGCTGCCGTTCGAGGACGCGTTCAACGACCACAACCTCGAGCTGCTGCGCCGCGCGGGCACGCTCGTCTACGGCGGCCGCTGGTTCCGCGACAACTGGGACAGCTGGAGCGCCGTCGCCGCGGACGGGACGGCGGGCGAGCGGGAGCACGAGACCGCGCGGCTGGTCACGTCGCTCGACGCGCTGGTGATCAGCGACTCCCTCGCTCCCGACCCGGAGGCGCCGTGGGCCGCCACCACCCGGATCGTGCCGCGGAAGCAGGGTCCGGCCGAGATCGAGCTGCTCAAGCAGGGCGACCGGGGTGACCTGCTGATGTTCGGCAGCGGCACGACCTGGAATCCGCTCCTCGAGCAGGGCCTGGTGGACGAGCTGATCGTCCTCGTCGGCGCAGGCCTCGCGGGCGGCGGGACGCCGCTCTACTCCGGAGCGCCGCAGCACGGGCTGCGCCTCCTCGACGCGACGGTTCTGCCGGACTCTGAGCTGGTGCGGCTCCGCTACGACGCGAGCGGGGCCGGCGAGCGGCCGCACAACCTCCGCTGAGACAGGGCGGCCTCCCTCAGGAGCCCGCGCCCCCTCCTCTCAGCTGACGTCGTACGCGCCCGAGGCCGGGGCAGCTGGTGAGAGCGAGCCTCCAGCGGACTCCTCCGGCCGGCGGAGTGCCCGAGCGCACAGCCGGACCCCCAGAAGCGCAGTCGCCGCGCCTCCCGCCAGCATCCCGGCCCCCACCACCGTCCACGTCGTCAGGCTGGAGCTCGGCGCGCCGAGCAGACCGTAGAAGAGCCCGACCCCGCTGCCGACCAGAGCGGCCGCGACCAGCGGGATCGCCAACGCCGATCCCTTCTCCGACCGCGTCCACGCCGAGCTGCAGAGAACGGCGACGGCGCCGATCAGCCAGCCGACGCCGGGGATCAGCAGCCAGCCGAAGGCGAAGATCAGGGAGGCCACGACCGCGAACCACCGACGGTGGAGGACCGTCCGGTCGTCATCGCGATGGACTCCGGCCTCGACTCCGCTCGTCATGCATCGGAGCCTACGGAGACAGGTGGCACCATGCGACGGAGTGGCGCGGGATCAGGCGGACGGCGCCACTCCCTCCTCCGCTCGGTGCTGAGGAGCCGGTCCTGCCGAGCCGGTCCTCGAGCGCTGACACTCGGCCCACCTGAGGCGCCTCCCGGCCTCCGCTCACCCCGCGACCGTCAGCGACACCTCGACCGCCACGTCCTCGGGCCCCTCCCCCAGCACCGTCTGCCGCACCTCGACCCCGTCGAGCCGGAGGCCGCGGTCTCCGGCGGCGTCGAAGAGCGCGACGATCGCCGGATGCAGCGTCCCCTCGGGCAGTTCCTCCCCGTCGCGAGGCCGCCAAGTGGCGACCAGCTCGGTGCGCGCCGGGAGGACCGCGGCGAGATCGGCGAGGTCGCCCTCCGCCTCCGCCGACGTCGGCCAGCAGCAGACGAGCTCCGCCGAACCCCGCTCGCCCGCCCGGAGCGCCGTCCAGAAACGTCCCGTCGGCCCGAGCCCTGCCGCGTGCACTCGGGTGGCGAGTGCGCCGAAGATCTCGTTCGCCTCGTCGTCGCCCGGCCCGTCGGCCTCGTCCAGCGCGATCGTGAGGACCTGGCCGACGTAGGGCTGCGCCGGCATCGTCCGTTCGGCGACCTCGACCGGCACGGCGAGCGCCCGCAGCGCCACCTCGGCGGCCTCGAACGCCCGGTCCTCCTGCTCCCGCTCCGCGAGCACGCGCTCCCGATGCGCCTGCAGCGCCTCCGCCGCGGTGCCGGCTCGAGTCGCCGCCGCGACCTCGGGCAGCGGGACCCCCGCGCTCCGGAGGGCGCTGATCACGACTCCGGCCCGGACCTGCGCGTCGGCGTACCGGCGGTACGACGACCGCTCGTCGACCTCCGCCGGGACCAGCACGCCCTTCTCGTCGTAGTGCCGGAGCGCCTTCACGCTCAGACCCGTGATGCCTGCGTACTCCCCGATGCCCACCATGCCTCCAGCATCCCGTCTCCCCCGGCGGGAGGGTCAACGAGCGGGAGGGTCAACGAGCGGGAGGGTCGAAGGGCGGCAAGGTCGACCGGCAGGAGGGTCGACCGGCGGGACGGGTCGACCAGCGGGACGGCCAGCAGCGGAGCCGGGCGGGAGGCGACGCGACCGGCGTCGGCGGACCCGACCCCGCATCACGCCACGCGCCCCCGCCTCAGCCCGCCCGCCTCACCGCGCGCTCACCAGCCCTCGGGCCCCGCGCTCCCTGCCTCGTACTCGTCCAGTGGAGCGTCGCCCGCGGCCCAGGCGGAGAGCACCGGAGTGATGATGCGCCAGCACTGCTCGGCCACGTCGCCCGGGACCGAGAGCAGGGTGTCGCCCTGCAGGATCCCGGCGAGGACCTGCGCGTAGGGGTCGAGCGTGGCCGCGCCGGGCTGCGCCGTCAGGGTGGTGCGCTCGAGATCGGTCAGCTCGTCGGCGCTGTTCACGACCAGGTCGAGGCTGACGTCGCCGCCCTTGAGACCGATCCGGAGGACCGACCCGGCGTCGCCCTCGGCCGCCTGCAGGCCGCGCGGGGGCGTGGCGGCGCGGAAGTGGATCGCCACCTCTCGGCGCGGGTCGCCTATCGCCTTGCCGGAGCGGAGGACGAAGGGGACGCCCGCCCAGCGCGGGGTGTCGACCTGGAGCAGCAGCTGCGCGAGGGTCTCGGTGCCGGTCTCGGGGTCGACGTCGGGCTCGTCGACGTAGGAGGGGAAGAAGCGGCCGTCGACGCGGCCCTCGGTGTAGCGGGCTCGGCGGGCGGAGGAGGGGTCGTCGCGCCAGAGCCGCACGGCGCCGAGCACCTCGGCCATGCGCGCGTGGACCTCGTCGGGCGCGACCTCGTCGGGGCGCTCCATCGTGGTCAGCGCGAGCACCATCAGGAGGTGGCTCTGCAGCATGTCGCGCAGCGCGCCGGTCTTCTCGTAGAAGGCCGCGCGGCCCTCGATGCCGAGCGTCTCGTCGTAGACGATCTCGACCTTCTCGATCCACTCGGCGCTCCAGCTCGCCTCGAGCATGCTGTTGCCGAACCGCAGGCCCAGCATCCCCAGCACGGTCGCGTTGCCGAGGAAGTGGTCGATGCGCCAGAGGCGGCTCTCGGGGAGGACCTTCGCGAACGCCGCGTTGAGGGCGATCGCGTCGTCGAGGTCCTCGCCGAACGGCTTCTCGATGGCGACGACCAGCTCCTCGGGCAGGTCGAGCTCGGCGAGCGAGGCGGCGACCTTGTGCCCCATCGCCGGCGGCAGGGCGACGTAGAGCACCGGAGTCGACGGGCAGGCGTCGAGGAGGGCCTTCAGCTGCTCCGGGTCGGAGGCGTCGGTGGCGACGAAGCGCGCGCGCGACGCGAGGGCCTCGACCGTGTGCGCGGCGACTCCGGCCGCCTCGAGGCTGCGGCGGACGAGGCTCTGCCACTCCTCGTCGGTCTGGGGCGTGCGCGCCGCGCCGATCAGCGTGAGCTCGAGGTCGCGCGCGAGCTCGGCCACCCGGCCCAGGCCCGGCAGCAGCAGCCGCTCGGTGAGGTCGCCGCCCGCTCCGAGGATCGCGATGCTCCGCCGCTCGCTCCCCAGTGCCGCGGCCTCGGGGATTCCGATCTGCTCCGTCATGGTGTCTCCCTCGTAGCCGTCGTGAGTCAGCGGCCACAGTACGCGCCGGGCCCTGGCGCGAGGCCGGGAGCCGGGAGGGGTTGAGGAAGCGGGCGCGGAGTGGCAGGGCGGCGCGGTCGGGAGCGAGAGAGCTGGACAACCTCCGCTGAGACGCGGCCTGCCGTGTCGGGGCAGGACCCCCCTTCTCCGCCGACGTCGGGCCGCGACCCACGACGCCCGGCCCGCCGCAGCCGTCCCGCACAGCACGTCATCCCTCTCCGGTGCCGTCCGGCGGTACCCTGCCCGCATGCGCCTGCGCCAGGTCGTCCTCGACACGGAGGAAGCCCGCGCCCTCTCCGCCTTCTACCTCGCCCTGCTCGGCGGCGAGTACCGCCCCGGCGACGAGCCGCCCGCGGACGGCTCGGACGACGGGGCGGAGTGGGTCGCGATCGTCACCGCCGACGGCGCGAAGCTCACGTTCCAGCGGGTGGCCGCCCTGCCGCGCGCGACCTGGCCGGAGGGGCCCGTCCCGCAGCAGCTGCACCTCGACTTCATGGTCGCGGACGCCGACGAGCTCGACCGGCAGAAGACCCGGGCGCTCGCTCTCGGCGCCGAGCTGATCGAGGACAGGAGCGAGGACCCGGAGGAGGCGCTCCACGTCCTCGCCGATCCGGCCGGCCACCCGTTCTGCGTCTTCGTCGCGCCCGACTACCCGGCGGAGTAGGGGCGCGCGGCTTCAGCGAGCCGCACGCGTCGGATCACATGCCGGTGATCGTGACCGTCGTCGTCGCGGCGATCACCGCGACTCCCGTGACGCTCGCGGCGGTTCCCGCGAGGACGGCGGCGGCCGCCGGCCCTGCCCAGTGCTGCGCCGCGAGCGACCGGATCGCCTGCCGGTCCGGGATGCCGGGCCTCGGCGAGAGCGCTCCGGCCGCGTCGAGCAGGCCGATGAGCGCCGCGTCCGACGGAAGGGGCGCCCTCCGAGCCGCGAGGACCTCGGCGACCCGGATCCGCAGCCGCTCGTCCTCCGCCGGCTCCACGGCGGCGACCCGCTCGAGGAGGGCGGCATGCAGCTCCCTCCGCGTGAGGCGGGCGATCCACCAGGAGACGCTGCGCGGTGCTCGCTCCGCTTCGATCCACCCGAGGGCCCCGTCGAGCACGGCGTCCCCGAGCGCCGACCGCTCCGGCCCGAGGGCGACGGCTCCGGCGTCCAACTCGACGCGCCGCTGGAGGGAGAGCTCCGCGAGGACGGAGGCGGCCAGGACGGTGTCGAGAGCGCCCGACGAAGCCGCGGGCCGCCCGTCGCTCCGCCGCAGCAGGAGGAGGAGAGCGACGGGGAGGGGCGGCTGCCCGGCTCCGGGGGGCGCAGCGGCCGGCGGGGTGGTGGGAGCGGGCTGTTCCGAGGAGTTCCGTGTCGAGTCGTCCATCCCTCGAGCCTGACACCGAACCCTCGAGACCGCATCCGCCGGGCGACGGGTCCTCCGTCGTCCCACCGATCGACCGGCCGGACACGCCCGAAAGCCCACGTCGCGCCCCGAAGCGGACCGCTCCTCCGCCACATCGGGCGTCAGACCACCCCCGCCGCCGTCCCCGACACGATCAGGTCGGCGCGGTCGCGAGTGGCCTCGATCAGCAGCGCGTTCCGCCCGTCGACCTCGGAGGCCCAGGCGGAGGCCGCCTCGGGGGCGCGGCCGAAGGAGACGTGGCGGTCGACCAGGCGCTCGAAGCGCTCGGTCTCGGGAGTCGCGCAGAACCAGGCCTCGTCGAACTCGGCGCGCAGCAGCGCCCACGGGCCCTCGTCGACGAGGAGGTAGTTGCCCTCCAGCACGACGAGCGACGCGGAGGGGTGCACGGCCAGCGCGCCGGCCACTCCCTCGTCGACGGTGCGCTCGAAGGTGGGCGCGTAGACGACGTGGTCGGTCTCGGCGCGCAGCCTCCGCACCAGGGCGAGGAAGCCCCAGCCGTCGAACGTGTCGAGGGCGCCCTTGCGGTCGTGGCGGCCGAGCTCGTCGAGCGTGGCGTTGGCGAGGTGGAAGCCGTCCATCGGCACGAAGGCGGCGGTCCCCTCCCCCGCGAGCTCGTTCGCGCGGGCGACCACCGCCCGGGCGAGCGTGGTCTTGCCGGCCCCGGGGCTGCCGGCGATCGCGACGATCGCACGGCGGCCCGGCGAGGTCAGCGCGAGCGCGCGCCCGGCCAGCTCGTCGAGGCCGGGCCGCACCGCGTCGGGCGCGACCTCGGTCTCAGGCCTCGCCACGGCTGCTCTCCAGCGCGTTCACCAGGAAGCCGTGGGCGTGGCGGGCGAGCGCGGGGCCGTCGTTCCAGAGGTTCCGCCACACGGCCAGGTCGTTCGAGAGGGTCGGCGAGACGACGGCCGACGAGAAGGACTCGAAGGTGATGGGTCCGCGGTAGTCGATCGCGGCGAGGGCGTGGAAGAACGTCGTGAAGTCGAGGTGGCCGCTGCCGAGGTAGCCGCGGTGGTTCTCGCCGATGTGGACATACCCGAGACGATCCCCGACCAGCAGCACCGGGCGGAAGAAGTCGTCCTCCTCGATGTTCATGTGGTACGTGTCCAGGTGGATCAGGACGTTGTCAGCGCCGATGTCGTCGGCGAGGCGCAGGGCGTCCGCGGCGGTGTTGATGACATTGGTCTCGTAGCGGTTGCAGATCTCGAGGCCGAGGGTCATGCCCTTCGTCGCAGCCTCGGCGGCGAGGTCGGTCAGCACCGAGACGACGTTCGCGCGGCCCGCGGCCGAGAGGGGCGCGCTGTACTTCCCGAGCGCGCTGTAGAGGGCGCCGGTGAAGTGGGTGCCGCCGAGCGCGTGGGTGGTCTCGAGGGAGTCGGCGAGCAGCTTCGCGCCGCGGGCCACCACCTCCGGGTCGTCGCTGGAGACGTCGGCCGAGAAGGCGAGGCCGCGCGAGCAGACGATGCCGAGGTCGTTCGCCTCGAGGGCGGCGCGGGCGGAGGCGGTGTCGAGGTTCTGCACGTCGTGCAGCGAGAGCTCCAGCAGGTCGAATCCGGCCGCCTTGGTCTGCTCGATCGTCGCGGTCACTTCGTCGGGGGTGGTGCCGCCGGCGAAGACGAGGGCGTGCACTCCGAGAGGGTTCGTGGTCATGGTGGTGCTCCTTGGTTCGAGAGGTTCAGGGGCGGCGTCGGGCCGCGGGGTCGGTGTCGAGCAGGTCCGCGAGGAATGCGTGGCCGGAGGTCGCGAGGGCGACGGGGTCGTGCCAGAGCTCGCGCCAGAGGCCCATGCCCTCGGCCGAGGCCGGGGGCTGGACGGCGGGCGAGAAGCTCTCGAGGGTGAGCGGACCGCGGTAGCCGGAGTCGGCGAGCGCCGCCGCGAGCCCGGTCCAGTCGGTGCTCCCGGTGCCCGGCTCTCCGCGGTGGTTTTCGGAGGCGTGGACGTAGCCGAGCAAGTCGCCGGCGTCGCGGACGGCGCTCGCGAGGTCGACCTCCTCGAGGTGGGCGTGGAAGGTGTCGAGGTGCAGGAGCACGTTCGGCGCGTCGAGCTCGCGGAGGAACGCGGCGGTCTGGGCGGCCGTGTTCAGCAGGTTGCTCTCGTAGCGGTTCACGTACTCCGCTCCGACGACGACGCCGGCGGGAGCGGCGGCCGCGGCGACCCTCCGCAGCACGTCGAGCGAGCGCGAGCGGGCAGCCGCGTCGGCCGCGTGCTCGTACTTGCGCATGGCCGAGTAGGTGACTCCGCCGACGTACCGCGCGCCGATCGCCTCGGCGAACCGCACGGCCGCCAGGAGCCGCTCCTCGCCGCGGCCGGCCGTGGCCTGGTCGGTGATGTCGGAGTCGGCGTCCAGCGCGAGCGAGACGACCGCGTCGATCCCGTGCTCGTCGAGCAGGTCGGCGGTCCACGCGGAGGCGTCGGGGTCGGCGGAAGCCGGGATCTCGATCAGGTCGAAGCCGATCGAGGCGGCGGCGCCGATCGCGCGGCGCCCCGACTCCGGCGTCCAGTCGCCGACGAGCAGACCCGCGTGGACCCCGATCGGCGACGAGCGCTCCGTGCTCCCGCGGTGCAGGAACTCGGGGTGCATCAGGCGGCCTTCGCGCCCGTGATCAGCGAGACGAGCTCGTCGCCGCTGGTCTCGGCGGTGCGGCGGCCGGCGACGGCGAGGCCCGCGCGCATCACCCACACCTGGTCGCTCAGGCGCATCACCTGGTCGAAGTTGTGGCTGATCAGCAGCACGGCCACTCCGGCGTCGCGCAGCTTGAGGATGATCTTCTCGACGCGCGCCGTCTCCTGGACGCCGAGCGCCGCGGTCGGCTCGTCCATGATCACGATCTTGCTGCCCCAGCCCGCGGCCCGGGCGATCGCGACCGCCTGGCGCTGGCCGCCCGAGAGGCGGCGGACCTTGCTGGTGACCGGCGGGACGTTCACGGCGAGGTCGCCGAGAAGCTCCTGGGCCGTCTTCTTCATCTGCGTGCGGTCGAGGAACCGCACCCCGGGCACGCCCTTGGTGAGCTCGCGGCCGAGGAAGAAGTTCTGCCACACGGTCAGGTCCTCGACCAGGGCGAGGGTCTGGTGCACCGTCTCGATGCCGCCGTCCCGCGCGCCGAGCGGAGTGGTGAAGTGCACCACGTCGCCGTCGAGGGTGATGGTGCCGGAGTCGGCGGGGTGCACCCCGGAGAGGCAGCGGACGAGGGTGGACTTGCCCGCGCCGTTGTCGCCGATCAGGGCGGTGATCTCGCCGCGGCGCATCGACATCGACGCTCCCTTGAGAGCGTGGACGCCGCCGAAGGACTTCTTGATGTCCCGCGCTTCGAGCAGGATGTCGCTGGTCATGGCTGGGCTCACTTCTTCTGGTAGCGGGTGATGAGGGCGGCGAGCACGACCACCAGGCCGACGGCGAGGGGCTGGTAGAACTGCGAGACGCCGAGCAGGGTCAGGCCGTTGGTCAGCGCGGTCAGGAGGAACGCTCCGATGATCGGGCCGACGATCTTGGCCTTGCCGCCGGTGAGGCTCACTCCGCCGAGCACGACGGCCGCGATGGAGTTGAGCAGGTACTGCGTGTTGATGGCCGGCTCCGCGGCGCCGACGCGGGCGACGAGGAGGAGCGAGCCGACTCCGGCGAGGACGGCGGCGATGATGTACACCGCGATGCGCACGCGTCCGGCCTTGATGCCGTTGGCGACCGCGCTCTCCTCGTTGCCGCCGACCGCCTGCACGTGCAGGCCGAAACGGGTTCGGAACATGACGACCCAGGCGACGACTCCGATGACCGCGGCCAGGATGATCGGGTAGCCGATGATCCCGATCGAGCCGGTGGTGAGGCGGAGCAGCTCGGGGCTGCCGACCGTGATCGGCTTGCCGTCGGAGACGATCAGCGCGAGGCCGGTCGCCACCGAGAGCGTGCCCAGTGTCGCGATGAAGTCGGTGACCTTGCCCTTCGCGATCAGGAAGCCGTTGATCACTCCGATCAGCCCCGCGAAGAGCAGGGCCGCGAGCGCCGAGAGCCAGAAGCCCCAGCCGGCGCTCCAGCCGATGCCGAAGCCGACCGCTCCGACGGTCATCGTCGCCGAGATCGAGAGGTCGATGCCGCCGGTGGTGATGACGAAGGACTGGCCGATCGAGAGGATGACCAGGATCGCGGCGGCGACGAGCATCGCCTTGATGTTGCCGAGGCTGAGGAACGTCGGCGTCGCGATCGAGAACACGATCACCAGGGCGACGAGCCCGATCGGTGCGGCGTTCTCGGCCCAGAAGCTGAGCTGACGGAGGTTCGCCAGCAGCGGGGAGGCGCTGGCCGGGGGTCGGGCGGTGACTGAGGTCATGGTCGCTTCCTGGGTTGCCATGGGCGGGAGGTCCTACTTGCTGGGGACGAGCGCGGCGAGCGGGTTGTCGAACTCCTCGAACGGCTGGGGGAAGGCGCCGAGGGCCTGCTCCGCGGTCTCGGAGGTCACGAGTGCGGTGGGCGACTCGATCTCGGCGGGGATCTCCTCGCCGGCGCCGACGGCCTCGCACGCCTGCACGCCGAGCTGGCCGATCGCGTAGGGGTACTGGGCGACGGTGGCGGTGAGGCCGCCGTCCTTCACGGACTGCAGCGCGTCCTCGTTGCCGTCGACGCTGACCACCTGGACGGAGCCGGTGAGGCCCGCGTTCTCGACGGCCTTGACGATGCCGAGGCCCATGTCGTCGTTCGCGGCGAAGAACGCCTTCACGTCGGGGTTGGCGGCGAGGATGTCGGTCGCCTTGGTCAGCGCGACCTCGCGCTTCCAGTCGGCCGCGGCCTCCTGGACGACGGTGAGGTCGGAGCCGATCGCGGCGGTGAAGCCGTCGACGCGGGCGGCGCTGGTGACGTCTCCCGAGACTCCGCCGATGACGGCGACCTCGGAGCCGGCGGGCAGCTGCTGCAGGAGGAAGTCGCCGGCCTTGCCGCCCGCGGCCTCGTTGTCGGTGCCGATGTAGGTGGTGACGTCGAGGTTCGCGGCCTCGACCGCGTCGGGGTCGAGCGGGCTGTCGATGTTGACGATCGTCTTGCCGGTGGCGGAGGCGAGGGCCTGCACCAGGTTCGTGCCGCTGATCGGGTTGACGATCAGGCAGCCGAAGTCCTGGCCGGCGACCGTGGTGAGCTTGTCGGCCTGGCCGGTGGTGTCGCCGATGTCGGCGGCGGCCTGCACCGAGACGTCCACGGAGTCGTCCTTCGCGGTGTCCTCGATGCCGTTCTCCATCGCCTGGAAGAAGGGGTTGTCGAGGCCCTTGATGACCGCGGCGACCTTGGTCGATCCGGAGCCGCCGGCGGCCGTGTCGCCACCCGAGGCGCAGCCGGTGAGGAGGAGTGCGAGGGCGCCGACCGGTGCGAGAACCGGGAGGAGGCGGCGTGCTGTGCGGTTCATCGTCATCCTTGAGGATCAGTGGCACCACTGCGTGCCGGTGTGTGAAAACTACCGGGGCTTTCGCGTTACCGCAATACGAAAGTCGGGGAACTTCAGGTTTCCCGTCGGCAGGCATGTACGCTGACCGTGACAAGAGGGGGAGCGATGACGGGGTACTCCACCGGCGAGGCCGGTTCGCACGTGGCCGACGTCCTCGCGCTGTTCCGCGAGCAGGGCGAGGTCTCGCGCAACGCGGTGATGGAGCAGACGGGGCTTTCCCGCTCCACCGTCAACCAGCGCCTCGCGACCCTCGTGGAGCTCGGCCTGATCGCCCCCACCACCGGCGGCGAGTCGACCGGCGGGCGCCCCTCGAGCATGTTCGCGATGAACCTGGTCGGCACCGTGTTCCTCACCGCCGACATCGGGGCGAGCGGATTCGTCGCCGCCGCCTGCGACCTGCGCGGCACCCCCCTCCGGCACGAGAGCGGCGTCGTCGACGTCTGGGAGGGACCGGACGCCGTGCTCTCGCTGGTGATCGCCGCGTTCGAGCGGCTGCAGCAGGGCGACGCGGTCGCCGGCATCGGCGTCGGAGTCCCGGGGCCGGTCGAGTTCGCCGCCGGGCGCGTGCGCAACCCGCCGATCATGACCGGCTGGGACGACTTCGACATCGCCGGCTACTTCGCCGAGCCGTACGAGGGCGTGCAGGTCGTCATCGAGAACGACGCGAACGCCCGCGCCCTCGCCGAGTCGCGCCACCACGGCTCCGACAACCTGATCAGCCTGAAGCTCGGCACCGGCATCGGCTCGGGCCTCGTCTTCAACGGAGCGACGATCCGCGGAGCCGTCGGCGCGGCCGGCGACATCGGCCACACCCGCGCGGTCACGGGCACGGTCGACGCGGATCCGCTGCCCTGCCGCTGCGGCAACGCCGGCTGCGTGGAGGCGTATGCGAGCGGCTGGGCCCTCGTCCGCGACCTCTCGGCCGACGACCCCTCGATCAAGCACGTCGCCGACGTCACGGCCCGCGTGCTCCGCGGCGACATGCGCGCCACCCAGGCGGTGCGCCAGGCCGGCCGCGTCCTCGGCGAGGCGGTCGCCGACCTCGTCAACATCCTCAACCCGCGGACCATCGTGATCTCGGGCCAGCTCGGCGACTGCGGCGAGGTGCTGATGTCGGGCCTGCGCGAGCGCGTCTACCTGCGCACCCACCCGCTCGCCACGCGGCACCTGACCATCCACACGTCGGACCTGGGCGAGCTGGCCGGCGTGATCGGCCTCGCCCTGACGACAGCCGACCAGGTCTTCAGCCGCGAGCGCTTCGACCGCGAGGCGAGCGCCGAGAGCCCCCGCGCGGCGGCCGCCGCGAGCTGAGCGGGAGCGGCCTGCCGCGCCCGGCAGCGGCGGGACCAGCGTGAGCGACCCCCTCCGCCCCGCGCACTGTTACGCCCGGCGACGAAGGGTTACGCCGGGCGACGCGGGCCGGGACGGGCGGGCCCGCGGTGCTCCATCATCGTGTCCGGGACGACGCGGAGAGGCCGCGGCCGCCCGACCCGTCCGAAGGAACGCGATGATCCGGCTCGAGCAGCTCAGCAAGTCGTACGGTCCGGCGACCGTGCTCGACCGCCTCGACTTCTCGGTCGCGACCGGCGAGATCTTCGCCGTCGTCGGCCCGAGCGGTGCGGGCAAGAGCACGCTCGCCGCCTGCGTGAACCTCCTGGAGCGGCCCACCTCGGGCACGGTCATCGTCAACGGGGAGGCGCTCTCGCAGCTCTCGGAGGAGCGGCTGCGCGTCGCCCGCCGTCGCATCGGCACCGTCTTCCAGTCCGACGGACTCTTCAGCCGCCGCACGGCAGAGCAGAACGTGGCCCTGCCGCTGGAGTACCTCGGCGTCACCGCCGCCGAGACGAAGCGCCGCGTCGCGGAGCTGCTCGAGCGCGTCGGCCTCTCGGACCGCGCCCGCTACTACCCGCACCAGCTCTCCGGCGGTCAGCGCCAGCGCGTCGGCATCGCCCGCGCGCTCGCCCTCCGCCCCTCGGTGCTGCTCTCGGACGAGGCCACCTCGGGCCTCGACCCCGCCTCGACCACCGCGATCACCACGCTCCTGAAGGAGCTGCGCGACGACCTGGGCCTCTCGATCCTCTTCATCACCCACGAGATGGAGACGGTGCGCCAGGTGGCCGACTCCGTCGCCCGCCTCGACCACGGCCGCATCGTGGAGTCGGGCCGTCTCGTCGACCTGCTGCGCGACCCCGCGTCCCCGCTCGGCCTCGCCCTCAACCCGGTGCGCCCCTCCGTCGCGCCCGGCCCGGGTCTGGGCGAATGGGTGGTGGGCTACTCCCGCTCCGGAGTGCCGACCGACTGGGTCACCCGGCTCGCGGAGGCGGTCGGCCCCGTCTCGCTGCTCGGCGCGGCGATCGAGACGGTGGACGGGCAGGCGGTCGGCCACGCGACGATCGGGCTCGGCCCGGTCGACGAGGCGCGGCTCACCCGTGCGGCGGCCGAGCTCGGCCTGTCGGTCCGGCCCGCCGGCGTGCGCGTCCTCGCCGAGGAGGTGGCGGCGTGATCCTCCACCTCGACAACAAGGTCCCGCTCGAGCAGATCCCCGCGCTGGTGCTGCCGGCGCTCGGCGAGACGCTGATCATGGTCGGCATCGTCATGGCGATCGTGGTGCTGGTCGGCGTGCCGCTGGGCGCTCTCGTGCACAACCTCGCTCCGGGCGGGCTGGCCGAGAACCGGGCCGCCCACCAGGTGCTCAGCGCCGTCATCAGCGTCGGCCGCTCGCTGCCGTTCCTCATCCTGATGGCGTCGATCATGCCGTTCACGCGCCTGATCACCGGCACCAACATCGGGATCGCGGCCGCCGTCGTGCCGATGTCGATCGCGGGGATCGCCTTCTTCACCCGGATCGTCGAGAACGCGCTGCGCAGCGTGCCGCTCTCGCTCACCCGCGTCGCCCGCGCCTCCGGAGCGTCGCGGCTGCAGGTGGTGCGGACCGCTCAGCTGAGCGAGGCGGTGCCGCAGATCATCGGCGGCCTGACGATCAACACGATCGCGATGATCGAGTACTCGGCGATCGCCGGCACGATCGGCGCCGGCGGCATCGGCTACGTCGCGGTGACCTACGGCTACCAGCGCTTCGACACCACCGTCATGCTCGCCACCATCGTGATCCTGGTCGCCACCGTCGCGACCGTGCAGCTCACCGGCGACGCCCTCGTCCGCGCGACCACGCCCGGCGCCTCCCGCTCGCGGCGAGCGCCGCGGGTCGCGGCCGCCGTCTAGAACCACCACTCCTCCTCCTGCGCCCTCGGGCGCCCCTCCCGCGCGCCCGCGCACCCCCTCTTCGAAAGGCACCGCCATGTCCACTCCCGACGACCTCGGATTCGATCTCAAGAAGAAGCGCCGCTGGCCCTGGATCGCCGGAGCGGCCGTCGTCGTGGTCGGCGTCGCCTGCGCGATCGCCGTCCCGCTCCTCTCCCCCGCCGTCTCGGCCAACGAGCAGGAGGGAGCGACGCTCTACGTCGCGACCGCCGAGGGCAATGCCTCCGAGCAGGCCCTGGTCGACTTCGTCGCGAAGGAGGTGGCGCCGCGCTACGGCATCACCGTCGCCTTCAAGGGGCTCTCGGACAGCAACACCATCAACCGCGCGGTGAGCGAGGGCGAGGTCGCGGCCACGGTGTACCAGCACAAGCTCTGGCTGGGACAGGTGCTCGAGGCCAACCCCGACTTCGAGGAGGAGGCGGCCACCCCCGTCTTCCGCTGGGGCTTCGGGCTCTGGAGCGACAAGTACTCCGACGTCTCCCAGATCCCCGACGGCGGCACGGTCTCGCTCTACTCCGATCCCGCCAACGAGGCGCAGGGCCTCTGGCTGCTGCAGAACGCCGGCCTGATCACGCTGAAGCCGGGCACGGAGCCGGGCACCGCGACCCAGGACGACATCGCCGAGAACCCGAAGAACCTGCAGTT
The DNA here is from genome assembly GCF_002931645.1 of Rathayibacter sp. AY2B5. Classification (NCBI taxonomy): domain Bacteria; kingdom Bacillati; phylum Actinomycetota; class Actinomycetes; order Micrococcales; family Microbacteriaceae; genus Rathayibacter; species Rathayibacter sp. AY2B5. Next base: position 111,466 of record NZ_PSUE01000003.1, read on the forward strand.
CACGCTGCTCGACTTCGCCGCCCAGTCGCGCGCGCTGCCGGACCTCGACGCGGCCGTCGGCTACACCGAGTACTACCTCGCCGCCGGCATCCCGATCGAGCAGCAGATCTTCGCCCCGCAGGCCCCCGACGACTTCGCCGGGCAGCTCACCATCGGCTCGAAGTACCGCGACACCGAGAACGTGAGGAAGCTCGTCCAGGCCTTCCAGGATCCGGCCGTGCAGGAGTTCCTCGCCACGGACGAGACGGTGAAGGGGATCCTGCTGCCGATCGACGGCTGAGCAGGGCCGGAGCGACGGGGTCGCCTGAGGAGTCGCGCGCGGCTTCTCGGGCGACTCGGCGTCTGCGGACGTAGCGTGGGCTCATGAACACGTTCACTCTCCACAACGGTGTCGAGATCCCCGCCCTCGGACTCGGCGTCTTCCAGACTCCGCCCGACGAGACCCGCGCCGCCGTCGCCGCCGCGCTCGACGCGGGGTACCGGCACATCGACACGGCGGCGGCCTACGGCAACGAGCGCGAGGTGGGCGAGGCGATCGCCGGCCGCGACGACGTCTTCCTCGAGACGAAGGTGTGGATCAGCGACTACGGCTACGACGAGACGCTGCACGCCTTCGACAAGAGCGCGGGCAAGCTCGGCGTCGAGCGGATCGACCTGCTGATCCTGCACCAGGCCCTGCCCGAGGCCTTCGACCGCACCCTCGACGCCTACCGGGCGCTCGAGCGGCTGCTCGCCGACGGGAGGGTGCGGGCGATCGGCGTGAGCAACTTCATGGTCGAGCACCTCACCCGCCTGCTCGCCGAGACCGACGTCGTCCCCGCGGTGAACCAGCTCGAGGTTCACCCGTACTTCCAGCAGCGGCGGGTCGAGCGCTTCGGCTGCGAGAACGACATCCTCACCCAGGCCTGGTCGCCGATCGGCGGCATCACCGCCTACCGCGACTCCCCGCGCCGCAGCTTCGACGACCCGGTGCTCCTCGAGCTCGGCGCCAAGTACGGGAAGACGGCCGCGCAGGTGATGCTCCGCTGGCACCTGCAGGAGGGCCGCCAGGTCATCCCGAAGTCGACCCGCCCCGAGCGCATCGCCGAGAACATCGACGTGTTCGACTTCGCGCTCTCCGGCTCGGAGCTCGCCCGGATCGACGCCCTCGAGGCCGGCGTGCGCGGCGGACCGGAGCCCGAGGCCGTGACGCTGGAGGCGTACGGCCGCGACATCCCCGAGGCGTGAGGAAGGCGCCCGCGACGGGAACACCGGAGCCGTCGCGGGCGTTGCCCTCACCATGAGCGTTCCCCTCTCCATCCTCGACCTCGCCCCCATCGCCCCCGGTGAGACCGCTCGCGACAGCTTCGCCGCCTCCGTCGCCCTGGCCCAGGAGGCCGAGCGGAACGGCTACCGCCGCGTCTGGTACGCCGAGCACCACAACATGGCGAGCATCGCCTCCAGCGCGACCTCGGTGCTCATCGCGCACGTCGCCTCGCAGACCTCCACGATCCGCCTCGGCTCCGGCGGCGTCATGCTGCCGAACCACTCCCCGCTCACCATCGCCGAGCAGTTCGGCACCCTCGAGACGCTGCACCCGGGACGGATCGACCTCGGACTCGGCCGCGCCCCCGGCAGCGACCAGGCGACCTTCCGCGCGCTCCGCCGCGACCCCGACTCCTCCGAGCGCTTCCCGCAGGACGTGCTGGAGCTGCAGGCGTTCCTCGCCGGTGAGTCCCGCATCCCCGGAGTGAGCGCGACGCCCGGTGCCGGCACCCGCGTCCCCCTCTACATCCTCGGCTCCTCGCTCTTCGGCGCGCAGCTCGCAGCCGCGCTGGGCCTGCCGTACGCGTTCGCCTCGCACTTCGCTCCGGACGCGCTGCACCAGGCCGTCGCGGAGTACCGCCGCGGCTTCCGCCCCTCCGAGCAGCTCGACGCGCCCTACGTGATCGCCGGGATGAACGCCATCGCCTCCGACACCGAGGAGGACGCGCAGGAGCAGTTCGCGCAGATGAAGCGCGCCCGCCTGATGATGCTGCTGCGCCAGAGCGGGCAGATCCCCGTCGGCCAGACCTTCGACGACGAGGAGCTCGACGCCCTGCTCAGCGCCCCGATCGGCGCCCACGTCGCGAGCATGACCACCTACACCGGTGTCGGCACCGGCGACCAGGTGGCCGACTACGCCGCCGACTTCGCCCGCTCCGCCGACGCCGACGAGGTCATCGTCGCCCACGCGTCGCTGCAGACGGAGGCGCGCCTGCGCTCGGTCGCTCTCCTCGCGCAGTCGAACGCGCGCGTCGCCGCCTGACGGGCGGGCGGCCGAGTCCGTCGGCGCCGCCGCACGGGCCCCGCGCGCGACCGGGGCCGCGCATCGGCGGGCATGCGGCGCGCATCGGCGGACTCCTGTGAAAGTGAGCCTCTAACGGGGGCCACCTCACAGGGGGCGACCTCGGGAGGAGCGCGTCCGCGGTGCCAGGCTGAGCCCTGTGTCGACGATAACGGGCAAGCGGCGTGAGCCCGGGGACGGCCCTGCGCGGTCAGCGGCCCTACTGCTGCGGGTCTGCGCGGGCGACCGGACCGCCTTCCGGCAGCTCTACTCGCTCACCGCGGGCAGGGTCGTCTCCGTCGCGGACGCCGTGCTCGACGACCGCGCCGCCGCCGAGGAGGTCGCGCAGGAGGTCTACCTCGAGCTCTGGCGCACCGCGCGCTCGCTCGACCCGGGCCGTCCCGTGCTCGCCTTCCTGGCCCAGGTCGCGCACCGCCGTGCCGTGGACCGCGCCCGGGCGGACCGGTCGGCGCGGCGCCGGGAGCTGCAGTACACGGTCCTCGACCGGCGGCGCGATCACGAGTGGGAGCGCTCGGACGTCCGGCTGGCCCTGGCGCCCGCGGCCGGCGCGATCCGGCAGCTCGCCGCCATCCACCACGACGTCCTCTACCTCGCCTACGTCCGCGGGTACAGCCACTCCGAGATCGCGGAGGAGCTGTCGATCCCGCTCGGCACCGTCAAGACCCGGCTGCGCGACACCCTCATCCGCCTGCACACCCACCTGCAGTCCGCCGGCCCGGCGGACCCGGACGGCGGACCGGGACGGCGCATCCGGCGCTGACCGATGGCGCGGACGCCTCTGCGCCACCGGGGTCGCACGCTTCAGGACCGTGTCCGGCCCGCTCAGCCCGCCTGCGTCGCGCCCGAGACCGCGAGCCCGACGATCACCGTCAGCACCGTCGTCCACAGCGCGATCGCGACGCCCTGCCAGAGCAGGATCCGCCCGCGGCCGACTCCGGCGCCCGCCAGCATCACCGCGGTGAAGTGCGTCGGGAGCAGCAGCGGCCCCAGCAGGCTCACGCCCGGGACGCCGTAGCGGGTGAAGGCCCGCTGGAACTTCTCGCGCCGCGGAGTCGTCCGCTTCGCCTCCGAGCGGCCCGTGATCGCCGAGCGGACGCCGGTGCCCAGCAGCACGAGCAGCGCCACACAGACGAAGTTGCCGATCGCCCCCGCAAGCCCGGCGACGACCGGGTGGATGCCGCCGATGATCCCGATGCTCGCCGCTCCCTCGCCCTCGATGAAGGGGACGGCCCCGGCCGCGGCGACGACGAGGGGCTGCACGAGCTCGGGAACGCGGCCGATCAGGTCCTGGAATCCGAGGATCGCGTCGCTGATGATCGTCATGGTCGTGCCTTCCGGTACGTGGCCCCGGCTCTCGGGACTCCTCCATCCGACCGTGTCCGGGAGCGCCGCGGCAGTGCCGCCGGATCACCGCTTCCCGGGAGGATCGACGGCCCGAGGGGTGACAAGTGTCATGGTCGTAGCCTGGGCCGCATGGTGAACTCGACCGAGGCGGATCCGCCCGTGCGCGCGGGCCGCGGCGTCGCCGTGACCTGGTGGTACACCCTCGCGTCAGCCGCCTCCTTCGTGGTGGTCGTCCTGGCCGTCTGGTCCGTGGCGGTGCTGAGCGCCGAGGCCGAGGAGTGGCGGAAGGCCGCCTACTTCCTGGGCGCGGCCGCCTGGGTCGCGGTGTTCTCGCCGACCGCGCTCGCGTACCGGCGCGCCGACCGCGAGGGCCCGGTGCGCCTCCGGGCCGCGCCGACCCTGGTCTTCTGCCTCGGAGTGGCGGCCGCCGCGCTCACCGGCACGGCCGCCGGGAGCCTCGCGCTCGGACTCTCGCTCGCCGCGACCCTGGTCGCCGTGCTGCCCTGGCAGAGCGGGGTGCGGCTCCGGGTGATGGTGCTCTGCACGATCGTCCTCGCGGTCGCGGCGGTGCTCGAGCAGACGCGCGCGGCGCCGGACGCGTCGGCCGCGCTCTCGACCATCCTGCTGTTCGCGACGCTGCTGCCCCTGACGGTCGTCAGCGCGCTGTGGTGGTGGGACATCGTCCGCGAGCTCGACCGGGCGCGCGCCGCCGAGGGCCGACTCGCCGCCGCGCAGGAGCGCCTGCTGCTCGCCGGCGACGTGCACGACCTCCAGGGGCACCACCTCCAGGTGATCGCGCTGCAGCTCGAGCTCGCCGAGCGCCTCCTCGGCAGCGACCCGGAGGCCGCTCTCGAGCAGCTGCGCGCCGCCCAGCGCTCGGTCGACGGCGCCCGCACCGGCACCCGCGAGCTCGCCACGCGCTTCCGCAGCGTCCCGCTCGCCGACGAGCTGGCCAACGCCGCCGACCTGCTCCGCTCGGCCGGGCTCCGCGTCGAGCTCGAGGTCGACCCGGCGGCGGCTCACGCGCCGGCCGAGACGCTCGGGCCGGTGGTCCGCGAGACGACGACCAACATCCTCAAGCACGGCGGCGGCTCCAGCGCGCGGCTGCGGCTCGCGCGGGAGCGGGACGAGTGGCGGTTCGAGGCGGTGAACGACCTGGCACCGGACGCGGAGGAGGCGGACGGGACCGGCTCGGGCGTCCTCGGCATGGCGGAGCGGGTCGAGCGGGCGGGCGGGACGCTGCGCGCCGGGGCGGTCCGCCGCTCCTTCGAGCTGGACGCGCGCCTGCCGGTGGGGAGCGACTCGTGATCCGGGTGCTGATCGCCGACGACGAGGACATGATCCGCACGGCGCTGGCCGCGCTCCTCCGCCTCGAGGAGGACCTCGAGATCGTGGGCGAGTGCCGCGACGGCGAGCAGGCGGTCGCGGAGGCGCTGCGCCTGCAGCCCGACGTGTGCCTGTTCGACGTCGAGATGCCCGGGCTCGACGGGATCGAGGCGGCGGAGCGGCTGCGCCGGGTCTCGGCGACGCGCGTCGTGGTCGTCACCCGGCACGCGCGGCCGGGGGTCCTGCGGCGAGCGCTCGGAGCGGGCGTCAGCGGCTTCCTGCCGAAGTCGCGCCGGGTCGAGGACGTCGCCGAGGTGATCCGCCAGGTCGCGAGCGGACGCCGCTACGTCGATCCGGAGATCGCCGCCGACGCCCTGGCGAGCACGCGCAGCCCGCTGACCGACCGCGAGCTCGACGTGCTCAGCGCCGGCTCCCGCGGCGAGACGATCGGCGAGATCGGCGCGGCGCTGCACCTCTCCTCCGGCACCGTCCGCAACCACGTCTCGTCGATCCTGCGCAAGCTCGACGTCGACACCCGCCAGCGCGCGGTCATCGAGGCCCGCGAGCGCGGCTGGATCTGAGCGAGGCGCCGCAACGGCAGCCACTCCGCAGGAGTCGTCGCACTCGCGCTCGAGTGCGACGACTCCTGCGTTCTCGCGAGCGGTGCCCGTCAGGCCGTCGGCGTCCAGATCCGCATCGTCGACGGTCCCCGGTTCGCCCAGCGGTGGTACGGCCGGAACTCCGCCTCGAAGCGGCGCCCCTCCTCCACAGGTACGGAACCGTAGGGCCAGCCGGGAGCCGCCTCCCGCGCCACGAGGGTCACGCGCGCTCCCTCCGCCGTCACGACGGGCGGCACCGAGGCGTCGACCGCGATGTGCTCGGTGTCCAGGCCCTCGGGCAGGTCGAGCGACTCGATCGCGAGCACGAACGGCCCGCGCTCGAGGGCGACCTGGCCGCGCACCGCGTCGATCCGGGGGTGCGGGGCGACGAAGCGGGCCGTCGTCGGCAGCGAGAGCCGCACGGTGTCGCCGGCGGAGAACGCCCGGCGGACGGTGACGGTCGGCGTCGAGACCGGCTCGCCGTCGAGGAGCGCCGAGCCCCGCGCGAACGGAGGGACCCGCAGTGTCAGCGCGAACTCCGCGTCCTCGAGGATCCGCACGACGATCTCGCCGTCGGCCGGGTACTCCGTCTCGACGCGCAGCGCGACGCCTCCGGTGCGCACCTCGTACGCGCCGTACTGGTGCAGCTGCACGCCCTCGTCGGTGGCGGTGGCGAAGCCGAGCTCGACGCTCGCGAGGGTGCGGGCGGTGTTGGTCGGGCAGCACGAGACCCAGAACCAGGGCGCGCGGAGGCTGGACTGCGCGCGGTCGGTCTCGCGCGACTCGTCCGGCGCCACGCCGTCGACGCGCTGCTGCAGCGTGTTCGTGTAGAAGAAGGCGCGGCCGTCGTCGCGGGTGGCGGGGAGCACCGCGTTCAGCAGCGTCCGCTCCATCAGGTCCGCGTAGCGGTGCTCGTTCGAGCCGAGCAGGAGCCGCCAGCTGAGCATCGTGGAGCCGATCGCCGCGCAGGTCTCGGCATAGGCGCGATCCGGCGGCAGCTCGTAGTCGGCGCCGAACGCCTCGTCCTGGTGGTGCGAGCCCATCCCGCCCGTGACGTAGGTGCGCCGCTCGACGGTCGCCTCCCACTGGCGGCGGACCGCCTCCTCCAGCTCGGCGTCGCCGGTCTCGACCGCGACATCGAGAGCCCCGGAGGCGAGGTAGAGGGCCCGCACCGCGTGGCCGCGCAGCACCTCCGCGTCGCGCACGGGCACGTCGTCCTGGAAGTACTCGGCGCCGAACGCGATCGGCTTCAGCGTCCCCGTCCCGCGCCGCTCCACGAAAAGGCGGGCCAGCTCGAGGTAGCGCTCCTCCCCCGTCGCCCGCGCCAGCTCGGCGAGCGCCGGCTCGATCTCGGGGTGGCCGCACACGGCGACCCTCCCCTCGGGCCCGAACTCGCGGTGCACGTGGTCGGCGAGGCGCCGGGCGACCTGCGGCAGGAGGTCGTCGTGCCCGGTGCGGAGCCGCGCCACGGCGGCCTGGATCAGGTGCCCGAAGCTGTACAGCTCGTGGCCCCACTCCAGGTCGGAGTAGCGCGCACGCTGGCCGGGCCGGCCGAAGCTCGTGTGCAGGTAGCCGTCCGGGTCCTGGGCGGAGGCGACCCGCGAGACGAGGTCGTCGTACCGCTCCTGCAGCCCGGCGTCGTCGCTCCGGCCGAGCTCCCAGGCCATGGCCTCGAGGAGCTTGTAGACCTCGGAGTCCACGAACTCGATGCCCGCGTGCGCGTCGCCGCCCTCGGCGGACGAGATCGAGCCGTCGGCCGCGCGGTCGAAGTTGCCGGCCCAGCCGACGCGCTCGATCCACGAGCGGCAGTGCTCGATGACGGCGGAGGAGTTGAGGTCCTGGTAGTGCTTCCAGAAGCCGCCGGTGAGGCTGATCTCGTCCTGGCGGAGCGGCCGGAGCACGCTCCGCGAGGGGGCGACCGGGCCGCCGAGGGCGGTGGCGGTGGGGGCGGTGAGGGTCACGGTGTCTCCTTGGAGGGACGGGTCAGTCCTTGACGGCGCCGGCGGTGACTCCCGCCGAGACGTACCGCTGGGCGACGACGAGGAGGACGGCGGCCGGGAGCGAGGCGACCACGGCGGTCGCCATGATCGAGTTCCACTCCTGGTTGTTGTTGCCGATGTACTTGTAGATGCCGAGGGTGATCGGCTGGAGCTTCCCGCCGCTGTCGAGCGTCGAGGCGAAGATGAAGTCCGACCAGGCCCAGAGGAACGCGAACAGCGAGACGGTGACGACGGAGTTGCGGCTGATCGGCATGATCACCGAGGTGAAGGTGCGCCAGGCGCTCGCTCCGTCCATCCGGGCCGCCTGGGTGAGCTCGTCGGGGATCCCCGACATGAAGGCCGTGAAGATCAGCACGCCGAACGGCACCGCGATGGTGGAGTCGGCCACGATCAGGCCCGGGATCGAGTTGAGCAGCCCCAGGTTGAGGTAGATGGCGTAGAAGCCCATCGCCATGATGATCGCCGGGATCATCTGCGCGATCAGCAGCACGAACGAGAGGGCCTGCCCGCCGCGGGGCCGCAGCTTCGCCAGCGAGTAGGCGGCGGGAGCGGCGATCGCCACGGTCAGCAGCACCGTGCCGAGGCCGACGACGAGGCTGGTGCCCAGGTAGGGCAGCTGCTCGCTCAGCACCGCCTGGTAGCCAGTGAACGTGGGCGAGAACGGGAACCAGTCCGGCGGATCCTTCCGCATCGAGCCGGTCGGAGTGAGGGAGACGTTGATCATCCAGTAGACGGGGAACAGCATGACCGCCGTGAGGGCGATCCCGACCACCGTCAGGTACCAGGGGCGGCGGGCGGTCACGAGTCGGCCTGCTTCCGCTGGACCCGGATGTACACGAGGCCGAAGACGAGGGCCAGGATGATCAGCAGGTTGCCGACGGCCGCGGCCGGTCCGAAGTCGGGCAGCATCGAGCCGAAGCCGAGCTGGTACGTCCAGGTGGCGAGCGTGGTCGAGGAGTCGGCGGGGCCGCCCTTCGTCATGATCCAGATGATGTCGAACACCTTCAGCGTGTAGACGAGGCCGAGCAGGATCGTGATCGCCGACACCGGCCGCAGCAGCGGCAGCGTGATCCGCCAGAACTGCTGGGCGCCGGTCGCGCCGTCGAGCGAGGCCGCCTCGTAGAGGTCCTGCGAGATGTTCTGCAGGCCGGAGTAGAGGATCACCAGGTTGAACGGGATGCCGATCCAGATGTTCGCGATCAGGACCGCGATCAGCGAGGTGGTCGGCGAGGTGAGCCAGTTGATCTGGCCGATCCCGAACGACTCCAGGAACGCGTTCACGATGCCGGAGTCGCTGTTGAGCATCCACGACCAGGTCGAGGCCGAGACGATCAGCGGCAGGAGCCACGGCACCAGGAACAGCGCCCGGAGCGTGCTCGCCAGCGGGAAGCGGCGGTAGAAGAACACGGCGAGCGCCAGCCCCAGCGTGAACTGGAAGAGGAGCGAGACGCCGGTGAAGACCGCCGTGTGCAGCAGCGCCGGGCCGAAGGTCGCGTCCTGGAACACCTGGACGTAGTTGTCGAACCAGACGAAGGGCGCGTTCCCCTGCACGAACGAGCGGACCGTGTAGTCCTTCAGGCTCAGCTCGAGGTTGCGGTAGAGCGGGAACGCGTAGAAGACGAGCAGGTAGGCGACGAGCGGGGCGAGGAACGCCCACGCGACCAGGCGGCCGCCCTCGGGGCGCCGGCGGCGCCGACGGCTCTCGGCGGCCGGGGCGGGCGGGGCCGGCGGCTCGGTGCCGCGCCGCAGGAGGCGGGCGGTCTCGGTGGCAGTGGTCATGGTCTCTCCCGTCCCCCCGGCCGGTGCGCGGAGCACCGGCCGGGGGGACCTCGTTCGGGGAGCGGGAGCCCCCGGTCGTCCTACTTCGTGGCGGATTCGGCGGCCGACTGGGCGGCCTTCAGGGCGTCCTCGGGAGACTGCGAGCCGCTGAGCACGGTCTGCACCGCGCCCCACAGCTGCTCCGAGATCTTCGGGTACTTCGTGCCGAGGTCGTCCGAGGTGCGGCCCTTCGCGGCCTGCACGGCGGTGACCCACGGCTCGAGGTCGGCGTTGCCGGCGACCTGCTCCTGCTGCGCCTCGGCCGTCGGCGCGATGTACGAGAGCGTGTTGTCGGTCGTGACCAGGCTCTCCGTCGAGGTCAGGCACTCGGCGATCTGCTTCGAGGTCTCGTAGCGCGCCGTGTCCGACTGCACCGGGAGGGTGAGGAACTCGCCTCCGGTCGGTGCGGGGGCCGCTCCGCCGTCCTTCGACGGGATGGTCAGGACGCCGTAGTCGATGCCCGAGGCCTTCGCGTTGGCCAGCTGCCAGGTGCCGTTCTCGCCGAACGCGTACTCGCCGGTCTCGAACTCCTGCCAGCTCGTGGTCTGCGTGTTGCCGATCACGGAGTTGGGCGCGTAGCCCTTCTCCAGCCAGTCGCTCCAGAGCGAGACGGCGTCGACCGCGGCGGGCGAGTCGAGGTCGGTCAGCTCGGCGCCGGAGCCCCAGAACCACGGCAGGAACTGGAAGGTCCCCTCCTCCGTGCCGATGCCGGAGAACGTGATGCCCTTGCCACCGGAGGCGGTGACCTCCTCGAGCGCGTCGGTCAGCCCGGCCCAGTCGGTGATGGAGGCGGCGTCCACGCCGGCCTTCTCGAGCACGGCCTTGTTGTAGTACAGCGCGAGCGTGTTGGCGCCGATCGGCACGCCGAAGGTGTCGCTGCCGGTCTGGCCGGCCGCGAGGATGTTCGCGTCGATCCCGTCGGTGGAGAGCCCGGACTCGGCGGTCGTGGTCAGGATGCCCGACTCCGCGAGCGTCGAGACCACGGGGTTGTCGACGAGCAGGAGGTCGGGCGAGTTGCCCTGCTGGCCGGCGAGCAGCGCCTTGTTGGTCAGGTCGGTGGTGTCGTAGCCGGTGCGCTCGACGGTGACGCCGGCCTCGGTCCCGCAGGAGTCGATGAGCTTCGCCCAGTCGGACGACTCGTCGAACTGGGGGTACGGGTCCCAGAACGTGTAGCTGCCTCCCGCGGCGGAGCCGGAGTCTCCCCCGGAGCCGCTCGCGCAGCCGGTCAGTGCGGCGGCGGCCGTCCCCAGCAGGACGGCGGCGGCGAGGCCCCGAGCGTGCTTCCTCGTCTTCACGGATGATCCCTTCGTCGTTGATGGATTCCTCGGCAGTCGTCCCGATCGTCTACGCCGGGCCGAAACTACTTTCTGTCGGGTAAACCTAAGCAGGGGCGGTCAGCGCGTCAAGAGATGCGACCTTTTCGGTCTTTTCGGTTTTTCGCCGGAGTCGTGCGAGGATCGACGCGGCGGCCCGCCGGGCCCGGAACGGAGGCGCGGTGCCACCACGCAAGCCCACCGGCACCATCACGCTCACCGACGTGGCGGCCGCCGCCGGCGTCTCGATCGCCACCGCCTCCAAGGCGCTCAACGGCCGCGACCAGGTGCGCGCCGAGACCCGCCAGCGCGTGCTGGACGCCGCCGAGGCCCTCTCCTTCACCCCGAACCCGTTCGCGCAGGCCCTCAACTCCCGGCGCACGGGCACCATCGGGATGCTCACCAACGATCTCGACAACCGCTTCGTGCTCCCCGTGCTGCTCGGCGCCGAGGACGCGTTCGGCGCAGGATCGACGTCGGTGCTCCTCTGCGACGCCCGCGGCGACTCGATCCGCGAGCAGCACCACATCAAGAATCTGCTCGCCAAGCGCGTCGACGGGATCGTGGTGCTCGGCCGGACGACGAACCCGCGCCCTTCGATCACGCGCACCATCCCGGTGCCGGTCGTCTACGCCTATGCGCCCTCGGAGGATCCGCGCGACTCCTCCTTCACGCCCGACAACGTGCAGGCCGGCGTCCTCGCCGCCCGCCACCTGATCGAGCGCGGACGGACGAGGATCGCCCTCGTCAACGGCGAGCCGAGCTACACCGCCGCCCACGACCGCGCCCGGGGCGTCGAGCAGGCGCTGACGGAGGCGGGGCTGCCGCTGGTCGGCGGCGGCGTCCTCTTCGGGCAGTGGTCCGAGAGCTGGGGCCGCCAGTGCGCCGAGACGCTGCTGCGCGCGCATCCGGACCTCGACGCGATCATCTGCGCGAGCGACCAGATCGCCCGCGGCACCCTCGACCACCTGCGCGAGACCGGTCGGCGGGTTCCGCAGGACGTGGCCGTCGTCGGCTTCGACAACTGGGACCTCCTCGTCGAGGCCGCCCGCCCGCCGCTCTCGAGCATCGACATGATGCTCGACACGCTCGGCCGCGCCGCCGCGGAGGAGCTCTCGAACGCGATCCACGGACGTCCGACCGCGGGCGTGCAGGCCATGCCCGTCCGCTTCGTGCCGCGGGAGTCCTCCGGCTGACGCCCCCGCCCTCCGCGAGAACGCGGAGGACACCGCCTGCTCAGCGGTGTCCCGACGCTCGGAGCGGCGTCTCGACGCACGAGCGGGCCAGCGCGCATCGGCGAGGACACCGGAGGGACGGGCGGAGCGCGATCGTGGGCGCAGACGTGCGCCGGACCCCTCGGGAGTCCGGCGCACGGCCTGGCGGTGATCAGCTGCCGGTGATCAGCCGGGATCAGCTCCCGGTGCGTTCACCGCGGCGTCGGAGGGTGAGGAGCATCAGACCGCCGCCGAGCAGGGCGAGCAGGGCGAGCAGGCCCAGCACTCCGGCGGTCGCCGTCGCTGCGGCGTCCACTCCGGTCGAGGCGAGAGCCGGACCGCGGGGACCGTTCGACCCGGACACGGGAACGACCGCGGCGTAGGAGGGCGCCGGTCGCGGCGCTGTGGTCGCGGTCGGAGTGGGCGAGGCCGTGGGCGTCGCGGTCGGCGTGGGGGTGGGGGTCGCCGTCGGCGTGGTGGTGGGAGTCGCCGTCGGAGCCACGGTCGGGGTCACCGTCGGCGTGGTCGTCGGCGTGACCGTCGGAGCCACGGTGGGCGCGATCGTCGGAGTCACCGTCGGAGCCACGGTGGGCGCGATCGTCGGAGTCACCGTCGGAGCCACGGTGGGCGCGATCGTCGGAGTCACCGTCGGAGTCACCGTCGGAGTCACCGTCGGCACGACGGTGGGAGTCACCGTCGGAGTCACCGTCGGCACGACGGTGGGAGTCACCGTCGGGGTGACGGTGGGAGTCACGGTCGGCGTGACAGTGGGTGTGACCGTCGGCGTCACGGTCGGCGTGACGGTGGGGGTCACCGTCGGGGTCACGGTCGGCGTGATGGTCGGGGTCACCGTCGGCGTGACCGTGGGCGTCACGGTCGGTGTGACTGTCGGCGTGACCGTCGGCGTCACGGTGGGCGTGACCGTCGGCGTCACGGTGGGCGTGACCGTCGGGGTCACGGTCGGCGTCACGGTCGGCGTGCCGTCGGGGTCACGGTCGGCGTCACGGTCGGCGTGACCGTCGGGGTCACGGTCGGCGTGACCGTCGGCGTCACGGTCGGCGTCACGGTCGGCGTGACCGTCGGCGTCACGGTCGGCGTAGCCGTCGGCGACGGTCCGCCGTCGGAGGGCTCGCAGCCCGGCTCGGTGAAGTCGTTGGAGTCGAGCGTGACCGCTCCCGTGCGGGCCAGTGCGCGGCCCTCGACGGAGACGCCCGTCGTCACCGTGATCGAGGCCGAGGCGAGCACGGAGCCCACGAAGTCCGAGTCGGTGCCGAGCGTCGCGGAGCTGCCGATCTGCCAGTAGACGTTGCAGGCCTGCGCTCCGTTGATCAGGGCCACCGTGCTCGACGAGGCCGTCGTCAGCGTCGACGCGGCGCGGATCACGAAGACCGCCTCGTTGACGCCCTCGGCGTCGAGCGTGAGCGTCCCCGTCACTCCGACCGGTCCGGCCGCGGTGTAGACCCCGGGCTTCAGCGTGCTGCCGCCGATCTCGGCGCCGATCTGCGCGGTCGTCGCCTGCGAGGCGAGCTGTCCGTAGGCGGTGCCCACGTCGGCCTGGGCCTGAGCCGCCTCCGCGTCTCCGCGGTGGATCACTCCGTCCGTCCGTCCGGGCGGGAACCCGGTGACGGCGGTCAGCGGGCTGACCCCGACGCTCTGGTCCAGGACGCTCGACCCCGTGTTCGTCACGGTCGACGCGGCCAGGACCGAGTAGTCCTCCGCCGTGCCGAGGTCGGGAGCAGTGGCCGCCTGCGCCGAGACGCCGGCGAAGAGCGCGGCGCCCACGACGGCGAGGACGACACCCGTCCCGATCGCCCCTCTTCTGCGGTCCTGCCGATGACGGCGGAGCGAGGTGCGAGAGGACACGTGCGGCATGAGGCCAGCGATCTGCCCACGTCAGCGTGAGCTCAACAACCCGAGGTGGGAGGCTCGAACCGTAGGTCGCGCTCCTCGCCCGCGTCTACGCCGCGACCCTGACGGGGGGGCAGGATCCGCCGACGGCGTCCCCCGACCCGGGACATGGCCGCCACTGGAGTCCTCGCGCCGGTGACGGCGGACCCGGCCGGCGGAGCGGATCAGCGGTGACGCCCGCGGCACCGGCGCCGGTCCGGGTGCCGCGCGGCCCGGGAGCCCTCAGCCGAGAGCCGCCACCCGCTCGATCACGCCCTCGCCCAGCCGGGCGACGTACCCCTCCGGATCCGGCCCGGCCGGCGCCAGCTGCACGTGGTCGATCCCCAGCGCCGCGTACTCCTCCATCGCGCGGACGAAGCCGTCGGGGTCGCCGATCGGATCGCCGCCCCCGGTGATGGTCTTCGTGATCGTCGCGTAGTCGCGCCCGAGGTCGTCGCAGTGCCGCTTCAGCACGTCGAGCTTGTGCGCCACGTCGTCCGCGCCGGTGCCGAACAGGTTGCAGGCGTCGCCGTACTGCGCGACCAGCCGCAGCGTCTTCCTCTCTCCGCCGCCGCCGATGAGGATGGGCGGGCCGGGCTGCTGGATCGGCGCCGGGTGGTTCAGCGTCTCGGCCAGCCGGTAGTGCGTCCCCTCGAACGGCCCGTCGTCATCGCTCCACATCTGACGGCAGATCCGCAGCGTCTCCTCCAGCCGCTCGAACCGCTCCTTCAGCGGCGGGTAGGGCACGCCGAGCCCGAGGTGCTCGCGCTCGTACCAGGCGGCGCCGATGCCGAGCATCGCGCGCCCGCCGGAGAGCACGTCGAGGGTGGTGACGATCTTCGCGAGCAGTCCCGGATGGCGGTACGTCACGCCGGTGACGAGGAGCCCCAGCCGCATCCGCTCCGTCCGGCCGGCGACGAAGCCGAGCGAGGTGTAGCCCTCGAGCATCGGATCCTCGCTCGTCGCGAAGTGCTCCATCTGGAAGTAGTGGTCCATCAGCGTGAACCAGGCGCAGCCGACGTCCTCGGCCGTCCGCGCGGTCGCTCCGAGGATCGGCGCGATCCCCGCGCTTCCGCCCGGAAGGGTGAAGTTCATGAAGTGAATGCCGAGCTGCACGCGCGTCTCCTGTCGTCCCGGGATGTCCAGGAGCCAGTGTGCGCCGAGCCACCGCTCAACACGCCGACGCGGCCGCCTCTGAGCGGCGTCTCATCCGTTCCGCGGCGTCTCGGCCGATCGCACCGCCGAGGGGCGGCCGCCCTCACTCGCAGACGCGGAAGCGGTTCCGATCGAACCCGACGACGTCGCCGACGGCGAGCTGGCGCCCGCGGCGCAGATCCACCTCGCCGTTGACGGTCACCATCCCCTCGGCGACCGCCTCCTTGGCCTCGCCGCCCGAGAGGATCCCCGCGAACTTGAGGAACTGGCCCAGGCGGATCGACCCGCCGCCCAGCGGGACGTCGACGGGCTCGGGAACGGCAGCGGCGCCTGTCACGTCAGACCGCCGGGATGTCGGCGAAGCGCGAGAAGTGGCCGTGGAAGCCCACGGTCACCGTGCGGGTCGGGCCGTTGCGGTGCTTGGCGACGATGAGGTCGGCCTCGCCCGCGCGCGGGTTGTCCTTCTCGTAGGCGCTCTCGCGGTGCAGGAGGATCACCATGTCGGCGTCCTGCTCGATCGAGCCGGACTCGCGGAGGTCCGAGATGGCGGGGAGCTTGTCGGCGCGCTGCTCGGGGCCTCGGTTCAGCTGCGAGAGCGCGATGACCGGCACCTGCAGCTCCTTCGCGAGGAGCTTGAGGGCACGCGAGAACTCCGAGACCTCCTGCTGGCGGCTCTCGACCTTCTTGCCGGAGGTCATCAGCTGCAGGTAGTCGATGACGACCATCTTCAGCCCGACCCGCTGCTTGAGCCGGCGGCACTTCGCCCGGATCTCGACGAGGGTCATGTTGGGCGAGTCGTCGATGTAGAGCGGCGCGTCGTTGATCCGGCCGCGGGTGGAGGCGATGGTCGTCCAGTCGCGCTGGTCGACCGTGCCCTTGCGCATGTGCTGCAGCGGCACGGACGCCTCGGCCGAGAGGAGGCGCATCGCGATCTCGCTGCGCCCCATCTCGAGGGAGAAGAAGATCGTGGCCATGTTGTGCTTGATCGCGGCGGCACGGGCGAAGTCGAGCGCCAGCGTCGACTTTCCGAGCGCGGGGCGCGCGGCGACGATGATCATCTGCCCGGCGTGGAAGCCGTTGGTCAGGTCGTCGAGGTCGGCGAAGCCGGTGGGGACGCCGGTGAAGCTGCCGTCCTTGTGAGCGGCCGCCTCGATCTCGTCGATCGCGACGGTCACCGCGTCGGTCAGCGGGACGTAGTCCTCCGCCGTCTCGGAGCCGGTGACGTTGTAGATCTCGGCCTGCGCCGTGTTGACCAGGTCGAGCACCTCGCCCTCGCCCTGGTAGCCCATCTGCGCGATGCGGGTGCCCGCCTCGACGAGGCGGCGCAGCAGAGCGCGCTCGGCGACGATGGAGGCGTAGTACCCGGCGTTGGCCGCGGTGGGGACCATCGAGGTGAGCGTGTGCAGGTAGTCGGCGCCGCCGGCCCGCTGCAGCTCGCCCTGCTTCGTGAGCTCGTCGGTGACCGCGATGACGTCGGTCGGCTCACCGTGCGAGTAGAGGGCGAGGATCGCGTCGAAGACGATCTCGTGCTTGGGGATGTAGAAGTCGGTGCCCTTGACGCTCTCGACGACGTCGGCGACCGCGTCCTTCGAGAGCAGCATGCCACCCAGCGCCGACTGCTCGGCGAGGAGGTCGTGCGGAGGGGTCCGCTCGTTCCCGCGCGACTCGCCGCGGTCTCCGCGACCGTCCCGTCCTTCCGAGCCGGGTACCGCCAGGTGCGCGATCGTCATGCCTTCGCCTCCTCCTGTCGGGTGCTGCGCGTCCGGTCGAGCCGGTGCCGGGATCCGGTCTACCAGCGACCTCCGACAGCGGCGCACGGGCGCCTGCCCGCACCCCTCGCGGGGCGCTGCGCCACCCTACGGACCGCCGCCCGCGGCACGCAAACCGCCCTGTGGAGAGAGCTGTGCAGAACCGAGGGGAAACGCCGGGCCCACTGTGGGCAACGTGTGGACAACCCTGTGGGATCAGCGGCCCTCAGCAAGTTTTTTCCGGCTCTTGACCAGGCATTTCCTGCTTTCCACAGGTGTGTGGGGAAAAGAGTCTCAAGACCACAGTGAAGGTTGGTCCCGCCGGAGGGTGTATGTGGATGGAGCTGTGGAGAACGGGAACGACGAAGGGCGGTGCGAGGGGACTCGGAAGTCCCGTCGCACCGCCCTCCGCGGCGTTCTCGCGGCCTTACTTGGCCGCGACCACCTGCAGCTTCACAGTGGCCTGGATGTCGTCGCGCAGACGCACCACGGCCTCGTGCTCGCCGACGTGCTTGATCGCGTTCGAGATGACGATCTTGCGCTTGTCGAGCTCGCCGAATCCGGCCGCCGCCACCGCGTTCGCGATGTCGGAGGTCTTCACCGAGCCGAACAGGCGGCCGTCCTTGCCGGCCTTGACCGTCAGCTTCACGCGGTTGGCCTCGAGGACCTGCTTGGTGTGCTGGGCCTCTTCGATGGTCTTGTGCTCACGAGCGGCTCGCGCCGACTTGATCTGCTCGACCTGCTTCTCGCCACCGCGGGTCCACGCGACGCCGAAGCCCTGCGGGATGAGGTAGTTGCGGGCGAACCCGTTCTTCACGTCGACGACGTCGCCGGCCGAGCCGAGTCCGTCGACCTCGTGGGTCAGGATGACCTTGGACATACCGTTACCTACCTTCCGCTGCCGGCGTAGGGCAGGAGCGCCATCTCGCGGGCGTTCTTGACGGCACGGGCGATGAGGCGCTGCTCCTGAACGGAGACGCCGGTGATACGACGGGCGCGGATCTTCCCGCGCTCCGAGATGAACTTGCGGAGGGTCGCGACGTCCTTGTAGTCGATGACACCCACGCGGACCGACTTCGCGGGGGCCGCGTTCTTCGCGCCCTTGCCGCGGATCGGCTTGCGGCGGTCGCCGCTGCTCTTTCCAGCCATAGTGGTTTCCTTAGATTCTGGTTCGCCCCTGCCCCGCCGCGAGCGATCGCGGTGCAGGGGAGGCGTGATTCAGGTGAGGAGAGCGTCCGAGCCGAGGCTCAGAACGGCGTCTCGTCGTTGTAGCTGCCCGGCGTGCTCCACACGTCGCCACCGGCGGGAGCGCTCGGCGCCCACGGCTCCTCGGCCTGACCGCCACGGTTGCCGCCGGCGTTGCCGGAGCCCCCCTGACCGCCGCCGCCGAAGCCGCCCTGGCCGCCGCCGATCTGACCGCCGTTGCCCTGGCCGCCACCGGCCTGGCCGCGTCCGCCTCCACCGGAGGCGCGCGTGACCTGCGCGGTCGCGTAGCGCAGCGAGGGCCCGATCTCGTCGATCTCGAGCTCGATGCTGGTGCGCTTCTCGCCTTCCTTCGTCTCGTAGGAGCGCTGCTTGAGGCGGCCGGTCGCGATGACGCGGCTGCCCTTGGTCAGCGTTCCTGCGACGTTCTCGGCGAACTCGCGCCAGACGGAGGCGCGGAGGAACAGCGCTTCGCCGTCCTTCCAGTCGTTCGCCTGACGGTCGAAGGTGCGCGGCGTGGAGGCGATGGTGAAGTTCGCGACCGCGAGCCCGCCCTGCGTGTAGCGCAGCTCGGGGTCGGCGGTGAGGTTCCCCACCACGGTGATGATCGTCTCGCCGGCCATGAGCGCTACGCCTTGGGAGCGGCCGAGGCCTTGGCAGCCTTGCGGGCGGCCTTCTCGTCGGCGAGCTTCGCGGCGGCAGCGACCTGGGCGATGCCCTCTTCGGCCCGCAGCACCTTGGTGCGCATGACGGCCTCGGACAGCTTCAGCTGACGGTCGAGCTCGTTCGCTGCGGCGGAGGTCGACGTGAAGTCGACGACGGCGTAGATGCCCTCGGACTTCTTGTTGATCTCGTACGCCAGACGACGGCGGCCCCAGACGTCGACCTTGTCGATGGATCCACCATCGGTGCGGATGACGTTGAGGAACTTGTCGAGACTCGGAGCGACGGTGCGCTCATCGATCTCGGGGTCCAGGATGACCATGATCTCGTACTGATGCGTCACTAACCCACCTCCTTCGGACTGAACGGCCACGGTATTTCCGTGACAGGAGGGTATGTAGCATCTGCCCACTCCCGCGGACGCGAGTGCGTCTGGTCGTGGACAACCTGTACAGACTACAACAGGACCGCCGCGACGCGCCGGACGGATCCGCTCGAGGCGCACCATCCCGGGCGCAGGGCGAGGCGGGCACGGGGCCCGGCTCAGCGCCTCAGCGCGACGCCCACCACTCGCGGAGCCGCTGCGTCGCGACCTCCTCGCCGAGCGGACCCTCCTCGAGCCGCAGCTCCAGCAGGAACCGGTACGCCTGCCCGACCTCGGGGCCCGGGGCGAGGCCGAGGATCTCCATGATCCGCGTGCCGTCGAGGTCGGGGCGCTTGGAGGCGAGCTCCTCCTTCTCGGCGAGCTCCGCGATGCGCGCCTCGAGGTCGTCGTAGGCGTGCGCGAGCCGGTCGGCCTTGCGGCGGTTGCGCGTGGTCACGTCGGCGCGGGTGAGGATGTGCAGCCGCTCGAGCAGCGGCCCGGCGTCGGTCACGTAGCGGCGCACCGCGGAATCGGTCCACGCGCCGTCCGTGTACCCGAAGAAGCGCAGGTGCAGCTCGATGAGGCGGGCCACGTCCTTCGTCGTCTGGTTGTCGAACTTGAGCGCGCGCATCCGCTTGATCGCGAGCTTGGAGCCGACCAGGTCGTGGTGGTGGAAGCTCACCGCTCCGCCCGGCTCGAGACGCCGCGTGGCCGGCTTGCCGATGTCGTGCAGGAGGGCGGCGAGCCGCAGCACGACGTCGGGGGCGGCTCCGGGGTGCCGCGACTCCTCCAGCGCGATCGCCTGCTCCAGCACGGTGAGGCTGTGGGTGTAGACGTCCTTGTGGTGGTGGTGCTCGTCCTGCTCCAGGCGCAGCGCGGGCAGCTCCGGGAGGAAGCGACCGGCCAGACCGGTGTCGACGAGCAGCTCCAGGCCGGCTCGGGGCGAGGCGGTCGCGAGGAGCTTCCGCAGCTCCTCCTGCACGCGCTCCGCCGAGACGTCGTCGATCCGGCCGGCGAGCTCGGCCATCGCCCACTCGACCTCGTCGGTGGTGCGGAAGCCGAGCTGCGAGGTGAAGCGCGCGCCGCGGAGCATCCGGAGCGGATCGTCGCCGAAGGAGAGGTCGGCGGGGGAGGGGGTGCGCAGCCGGCCGGCGAGCAGGTCCTCCACTCCTCCCGAGGGGTCGACGAGGACGACCTCCGGGAGCCGCAGCGCCATCGCGTTGACCGTGAAGTCGCGCCGCACCAGGTCGCCCTCGAGCGAGTCGCCGAACTCGACCTCGGGCTTGCGGCTCACCCCGTCGTAGCTGTCGCTGCGGTAGGTCGTGATCTCGACCGTCTCGCCGGCCACGCGAGCGCCGATCGTGCCGAAGGCCCGGCCGATGTCCCAGTGCGCCTCGGCGATCGGAGCGACGATCCGCACGATGTCGTCGGGGCGCGCGGAGGTGGTGAAGTCGAGGTCGTGCACGCCGTGGCCGAGGAAGGCGTCGCGGACCGGGCCGCCGACCAGCGCGAGCTCGTGGCCCTGGGCTGCGAACGCCTCCGCCAGCCGCGCCACCGTGGGCGTCCCCGCGAGCGCGCGGAGGGTCTCGAGAGCGGTCTGGACGCTGTGCATTCGCACGATCCTAGTGGCGGGGGGTGTCCCGGCAGCGGGTGACCGTGCCAGGGGGTTACGCGGGGGAACCGCCTGCACAGCGGACGCACCGCCTGCCCCGAGGAGGGCTGCCCGTAGAATCACCCGCATGGAGGCCGAGTGAGTCCGATGCATCGGCGCGACCCCTCCCTCCGCTCCCGCCGCTCGCGGGCGGCCCTCCTCCTGCTCCGCTCGGCAGGTGCCGCCGCCCTCGCGCTCGGCCTGACCGGCGTGGCCTCCCCCGCCCTCGCGGCCCCGGTCGCCGCCGCGACGGCGACCTCGACGCCCGCTCCCGGCACCGTCACCACGACCGCCGGGGCCGGCAGTGACGGCGTCCTGCGGCCCGGCCAGGACCTCGAGCTCTCGATCGCCGTGCGCAACGGCACCACCGAGGCGATCGACAGCGCCGACGTGACGGTCGCCCTCTCCTACGCCACCCTCGACACCCGCGCGGAGCTGCACGACTGGCTCGACGCCGAGGCCGACAACGACACCGACCCGGTCCGTGCGACCGCCCAGCTGCGCCTGCTGCCCTCCAGCACCGCCGAGGCCGGCCTCACCGTGCCGGTCGACCAGATCCCCTTCTCCAACGACCGGACCGCGCTCGGCACCCACGCCGTCCTCGTCACGGTCACCGGTCCGGGTGGTGTCGTCTCGACCGCCCGCACGGCCGTCGAGCTGACCGACGACGCGGCGGTCCCGGAGCGAGAGACCGGGGTCAGCGTCCTCGTCCCGCTCACCGTCCCGGACACGGCCGACGGCCTGCTCTCGGCCGAGGCCCTCGCCGACTACACCGACGGCACGGGGACCCTCACCCGGCAGCTCGACGCGGTCGCGGGGAAGGGCGTCACGATCGGGGTCGACCCGCGCATCCTCGCCTCGATCCGCATTCTCGGCAGCGCCGCTCCGGAGTCGGCCCTCGACTGGCTCGACCGGCTGCAGTCCGTGCCGAACGAGCGCTTCGCCCTGCCGTACGCCGACGCCGACGTCTCGGCCCAGGCGCAGGCCGGGCTCTTCGCGCTTCTCTCTCCCACCTCCTTCGAGTACGCGATCGACGACACCCGCTTCGCCGCGGTCCCCGGCACCGCCAGCCCGGCGCCCACGGTCGCCGTCGACTCCGACCAGCCGGCCGAGGAGCTGCCGGCGCGTCCGAGCACCGAGTCGCTGCTCGCCTCCGACTGGAGCACCTCCCTCGGCAGCGTCGCCTGGCCCGACGAGGGCACCCTCCGCGGGTCGGACCTCGACGTCTACGCGGCCAGCGGCATGAACCGCACGGTCGTCCCCTCCTCCGGTCTCCTGCTGCCTGAGGAGGTGACCACGACCTCGCGCGCCACCGTCGGCGACTCGGACCTGGTCGTGGCCGACTCGCGCCTCACCGAGGCGTTCGACGCGGCCGCCACCGCCACCGACGACACCGAGTGGCGCGCCCGCATGTCCGAGATCGCCACCGATCTCGCCGAGGTGCAGGAGGAGGGGACCGCGCCGGACGTCGTGCTCACCCTCGGCCGCGGCTCGGCGATCGGCGCCGCGCGCCTCTCCGAGACCCTCGACGCGATCGAGTCGCTGCCCTGGGCCCGCGGAGTCGCCCTCTCCACCGCCCTCGCCGTCCCCGCGACCGAGGGCGCGAGCGTCGTCGACTCGCCGGAGTCGGAGTCGCGGCTCGACCGGGTGCGCGACCTGCTCGACGCCGGCTCCGAGGTCGAGGCGTTCTCCTCCGTGCTGCAGGAGCCGGAGCTGCTCTCGGGCAAGAGCCGCAACGACGTGCTGGCGCTGCTCTCGGTGACCTGGCGCGGAGACGGCAGCGGCTGGGGCGACGCCGTCGGCGCGGCCATGACCGAGGCCGACCGGACGCTCTCGCTGGTGTCGATCGACGCGACCGGCAGCATCCTGCAGGTCTCCCGCGACTCGAGCATCCCCGTGTACGTCCGCAACGAGCTCCCCTGGCCGATCGCCGTCCGCATCCAGGCCTCGACCTCGAACGCCGTCCTCGACATCGACGAGGAGGCGATCGAGACCACCGAGATCGACGCCCGCTCGCAGGGCCGCGTCCTCATCCCCGTGAAGGCCCGGGTCGGCAACGGCGAGACGAGCCTCGGCCTGCAGCTGACCTCGGCGCAGGGCGTCCCCATCGGCACCCCCACGGGCATGACGACCAGCGTCCGCGCCGACTGGGAGACCGTCGGCACCCTGGTCATCGGGATCGCGCTCGTCGTCGTCTTCGGAGCCGGCATCCTCCGCAACATCCGCCGTCGCCGTCGAGGCGACACCCCTGAGGACGAGGAGGACCCGAACGCCGTGCTCGAGGTCCAGCCCGATCTCGACGACCAGCGATCGGACCCGCGTGGCTAGCTTCTCCCTCGGACGCGCGAGCGCCGTCCTCGCCTCCGGCACGATGGTCTCGCGGATCCTCGGCTTCATCATGTCGATCGTCATGGCGAACACGATCGGAGCCGCGGTCGCGCCGGGCGCGGACGCCTTCACGACGGCGAACCTGCTCCCCAACACGATCTACTCGATCATCGCGGGCGGCGCTCTGAACGCCGTCCTCGTCCCGCAGATCGTGCGGGCGGGCCTCGACGCCGACGGCGGCCGCGGCTACATCAACCGCCTGCTGACCCTGGCGCTCGGCCTGCTCCTGGTGACCACGATCGCCGCCACGGTCCTCGCTCCCCTGCTCGTGCGCCTCTACGCGCCCGGCTACGGACCGGAGCAGTACCAGCTGGCCGTCGCCTTCGCGTTCTGGTGCCTGCCGCAGGTCTTCTTCTACGGCCTCTTCACGATCCTCGGCGAGGTGCTCAACGCCCGCGGCTCGTTCGGCCCCTTCACCTGGGCGCCCGTGCTGAACAACGTCGTGGTGATCGCCGGGCTCGTCGCCTTCATGGTGCTGTTCGGCGCCGATCCGGAGGGGAACCGTCCGGTCGACTCGTGGTCCCCGGCGATGGTCACCCTCCTCGGCGGGAGCGCGACACTGGGAATCGTCGTCCAGTCGCTGTTCCTGATGATCTTCTGGCGGAGGGTCGGCCTCAGCTACCGCCCCGACTTCCGCTTCCGGGGCGTCGGCCTCGGCACGGCCGGGCGGATGTCGCTGTGGTCGTTCGCCACGGTGCTGCTGACCATCGTCGCCGGCATCGTCGAGAGCCAGGTCTCCTCCACCGCGTCCGGCGAGGGGCCCTCGGCCGCGGCGCTGCAGAAGGCGTGGCTGATCTTCATGCTGCCCCACTCGGTCATCGCGATCTCGATCGCCATGGCCTACTTCACCAAGATGAGCGGCCACACCGCACGGGGGGAGATGAAGGAGTTCCGCTCGGACGTCTCCACCTCGCTCCGCCTGGTGCTGATGATGCTCGTCTTCGCCGCCGCCGCGATCGTCGTGGTCGCAGTGCCGTTCGGCTCCGTCTTCACCGACTCGTTCGCGGACGCGCAGGCCATCGGAGCGATCGCCATGGCCTACGTGATCGCCCTGCCGCTGTTCTCCTCGATCGCCATCATGCAGCGCGCGTTCTACGCCCTGAGCGACGGAGCGCGGCCGTTCCTGTTCACCCTGGTGCAGGTCGTCGTGGCGGTCGCCGGGTACCTGATCGTGCTCCGGCTCCCCGCCGACCGCACCGCTGTCGGCATCGCCGCTGCGACCTCGCTCGGCATCTGCGTGCAGGCCCTCGTGGCGGCCCTCCTCCTGCGCCGCCGGCTCGGCGGCCGCGGAGGCAGGCGGATCCTCGTCAGGCTCGCGCAGTTCGTCCTCGCCGCGGTGCCCTCCGCCGCCGCCGGCTACGGCGTCCTGGTCGCCCTCGGCGGCACGCGCGCGGGCGGTTTCGCCGTCTCGAACTACCTGGAGCCGCTGCTCTCGATGGCCGCGATCGGCACCGTGATGGCGCTCGTCTACTTCGCGGTCCTCTGGTTCCTCCGGGTACCGGAGCTGCGCGCCGTCCTCGCTCCGGTGATCCGCCGACTCGGCCGCTGATGCTGCTCCGGTAAAAGCCAGGTCAGATCGCATTTCCTGGGCTGCTGCATCGAGCGGCGCATGGCGCGACCGGCACTCCCGGGCCCGCGGAATAGTGCCCGCCTAGGATGTGTTGTAGCCCACGGAGCCGCGGAACGATTCGAGCGACCGGCTCCGGGTGCCCGGCTCCCGCCCCATCCGTCACCGCTCGTACAGACCCCGAGGAGTTGCCGTGCGCGACATCGTCATCATCGGATCCGGCCCCGCCGGCTGGACCGCCGCCATCTACGCGGCGCGCGCCGAGCTGCACCCGGTGGTCGTGGCCTCGTCGGTCGAGATCGGCGGCGACCTGATGAACACGACGGACGTCGAGAACTTCCCCGGCTTCCCCGACGGCGTCCTCGGCCCCGAGCTGATGACCTCGATGCAGGCGCAGGCCGAGAAGTTCGGCGCCGAGACCTTCTACGACGACGTCACCTCCCTCGATCTCGAGGGTGAGATCAAGACCGTCCATCTCGGCTCCGGCGAGAGCATCGAGGCGAAGACCGTCGTCGTCGCGACCGGATCCGCCTACCGCAAGCTGGGCCTCCACGATGAGGACCGCCTGTCGGGACACGGTGTCTCGTGGTGTGCCACCTGCGACGGCTTCTTCTTCAAGGGGAAGACCATCGCCGTCGTCGGCGGAGGCGACTCCGCCATGGAGGAGGCGACCTTCCTCACCAAGCACGCCGCGAAGGTCTACGTGATCCACCGCAAGGACTCGCTCCGCGCCTCGAAGGTCATGCAGAAGCGCGCCTTCGACAACGACAGGATCGAGTTCATCTGGAACGCCGAGGTCACCGGCATCACCGGCGAGAACCACGTGGACGGCGTGAAGCTGCGCGACACGGTCGACGGCACCGAGTCCCAGCTCGACCTCGACGGCCTGTTCATCGCGATCGGCAACGACCCGCGCACGCACGTCGTGCACGGCAAGCTCGACCTCACCACCGAGGGCACCATCTCGGTGGTCGGCCGCTCCTCCCAGACCTCCGTTCCCGGCGTCTTCGCCGCCGGCGACGTGATCGACCCGACCTACCGTCAGGCCGTCACCGCCGCGGCATCCGGAACGGTCGCCGCCCTCGACGCGGAGCACTACCTCGCTTCGCTCGCCGATGGCACCGCCCACACCGAAGGCTCACCCCGGGCCGAGCTCATCACCCGCTGACCGTCCGGTCATCGCACATCGGAGCCGGCAGCCCGCCGACTCGTGAAGGAGAGAACACCATGTCCACCGCGAAGAGCGTCAGCGACGCATCGTTCCAGTCCGACGTCCTCGACTCCGAGAAGACCGTCCTGGTCGACTTCTGGGCCGAGTGGTGCGGCCCCTGCCGCATGGTCGCACCGATCCTCGACCAGATCTCGGCCGAGCACGGCGACAAGATCGAGATCGTCAAGCTGAACGTCGACGAGAACCCGCAGACCGCCGCGAAGTACCAGATCACGTCGATCCCGGCGATGAAGGTGTACCAGAAGGGCGAGGTCGTGAAGACCGTCATCGGCGCCAAGCCGAAGCCGGCCCTCGAGGCCGACCTGGCCGCGTTCCTCTGAGTTCGCACTCCTGACCGCCCTCTGCGGTCTCCGAGAGCCCCTGTCACGTCGTGACGGGGGCTCTCCTTGTTCCGGGCTGTTTCACGTGAAACAGCTGCTGGGGCGCAGGCCACGATCCCTGCGGTGGCGCCCGACCGCCCCGCCGCAGCACAGGACCGGCCGGTACTGTGGATCCACCCGGCTCCGGCCGGAGAGACCCTGTCCACCGAGCGAAGCGGAACCATCGTGACCAACCGCGGCACCAACCTCGACCCCTGGTACAACTCCTATGCGGAGCGCACGGCCGGTCTGGCCGCCAGCGAGGTCCGAGCCCTGTTCGCCGTCGCGTCACGCCCCGAAGTGGTCTCGCTCGCCGGCGGCATGCCGTTCGTGTCCGCGCTCCCCCAGGACCTGGTGACCGGCGCCATCGACACCGTGATGCGGGAGCAGGGGCCCGTCGCGCTGCAGTACGGGTCGGGCCAGGGCGTCCCCGTCCTGCGCGAGCAGATCCTCGACGTCATGGCCCTCGAGGGCATCTCCGCCAGCGCGGACGACATCGTGGTCACCACGGGCTCTCAGCACGCCCTGGAGCTCGTTTCGAAGCTGTTCCTGGACCCGGGGGACGTCGTCCTCTCCGAGGGCCCCAGCTACGTCACGGCGATGGTCATCTTCCGGTCGTACCAGGCCGAGGTCGAGCACGTCCCGATGGACGAGCACGGGCTCATCCCCGCCGCCCTCCGCGAGCACATCGCCCGCGTGCGCGCCGCCGGCAAGACGATCAAGTTCCTGTACACGATCCCCACCTTCCACAATCCCGCGGGCGTGACCCTCAGCTGGGAGCGCCGCGTCGAGATCCTCGAGATCTGCAAGTCCGAGGGAATCCTCGTGCTCGAGGACAACCCGTACGGCCTCCTCTACTTCGAGGACGTCCCGCCGAAGGCGATGCGCTCGCTGGAGGAGGACGGAGTGATCTACCTCGGCACGTTCTCGAAGACGCTCGCTCCCGGCTTCCGGGTGGGCTGGGCTCTCGCTCCGCACGCGATCCGCGAGCGGCTGATCCTCGCCAACGAGGCGGCCGTCCTCAGTCCGTCGTCCTTCAGCCAGCTGGTCATCTCGAAGTACCTCGAGACGGCCGACTGGCGCGGACAGATCGACACCTTCCGCGGCGTCTACCGCGAGCGGAAGGAAGCGATGCTGAAGGGCCTGCAGACCCATCTGCCCGGCCTCAGCTGGACGAACCCGAACGGCGGCTTCTACGTCTGGGTCACGCTGCCCGAGGAGCTCGACTCCAAGGCGATGCTGCCGCGCGCAGTGAAGGAGCTCGTCGCGTACACGCCGGGCACTGCGTTCTACGGTAACGGAGACGGACGTCAGAACATCCGCCTCTCGTTCTGCTACCCGACGCCGGAGCGCATCGGTGACGGCATCCGCCGCCTCGCCACGGTCATCAACGGGGAGCTCGATCTGCTGTCGACCTTCGCGGGCACGGGCCGGCTGAGCAGCGCCGACGCGAGCAAGCGTGACGCCGTCCTGCCGCCGAACGTCTCCTGACACCGCTCCTTCGATAAGAAAGCCCTGGTCATGACCGATTTCTCTGTGCTCGACCGTACACTCGACATCGTCGTCATCAGCGGTGGCATCAGCCACGAGCGCGACGTCTCCTTGCGGTCGGGCCGTCGCGTGGCGGATCGTCTCTCCGCGATGGGCCACCGCGTCTCCCTGCACGAACCGGACGCCGGCCTCCTCTCGACGCTCCTGCAGAAGCGTCCGGACGTCGTCTGGCCCGCGGTGCACGGGGCGAGCGGTGAGGACGGTGCGCTCCTCGGGCTCCTCGAGGCGGCTGGCTTCGCCTACGTCGGCTCGCAGACGGACGCGGCGCGCCTGGCCTGGTTCAAGCCGACCGCGAAGACGCTCGTCGCTCGCGCGGGCTTCTCGACCCCGAGCTCCGTCACCCTCCCCCGCGAGACCTTCCGCGAGCTCGGAGCCGCCGGGATTCTGGAGCAGGTCGAGGCGCACCTGCCGGGCTCCCTCGTGGTGAAGCCCGCTCAGGGCGGTTCGGCCCAGGGCGTCAGCATCGTGACGGAGTCGTCGCAGCTCCCGCGAGCGATGGTCGAGGCGTACACCTATGGCGACGTCGTGCTCATCGAACAGCAGATCCAGGGGACCGAGGTCTCCGTCGGTGTTCTCGACCTCGGTGACGGTCCTTTCGCCCTGCCGCCTGTCGAGATCGCACCCGTCGCGGGCCAGTACACCTTCGAAGCGCGCTACAACGCGGGGGAGACGCACTTCTACACGCCGGCGCGGATCTCGCCGGAGATCACGGAGGAGGTGTCCCGCGTGGCCGTTGCGATCCACGAACTGCTGGGACTCCGCCACCTGTCGCGGCTCGACTTCATCATCGACGACGCTGGACTCCCCTGGTTCTTCGACGCGAACGTCCTTCCCGGAATGACCGAGACCTCACTCGTTCCCCAGGCCATTGAGGCATCCGGCCGCTACCTCGGCGACGTCTACTCCACCCTCGCGAAGATCGCTGCCTCCTGACCTTCACCGTTTCACGTGAAACGGTCCGCTGCGCGTACGCTCCTGGTCGAGTGGCTGCTGAGTTCTGAACGAGTGCTCGAATCCATTCCAGACGAGTAATTGCGCCGCGGCCGATCAGGACCCTCTATCGCCGCCTTCTCCCTACAATGCGGGTCGAGTAGCCGCTCAATAACGGGTCCACGTCTTCATCGGCAGACCAGTAGTGCCAACTCGGGGAAGAACCTGAGGCCGCGTATCGACTCCCACCAACGTTAGACATCTATTGCCGCGCCGGTTCACTATCCGCAGATCAGCGCGGAAAATCCCGCCCCCCGCCGCCACCTTTTCACCAGGCCCACGGGCATCCATCGCCACCTGGTCCTCGTCGTCATGCTGGTCGAGTAGACGCATTGCCGCGTATCGAGACCCGGCCACCCCCATTGGGTGCCTGGTGGGCGTTGCTTGGAGCGATGTATCCACGCCCACTGTCTGGCCATATCCGCAGACATACCGGTGAAGAGCAGTAGTGCGTCGAATCGAGGCTCACCACGATCGCCACCCGCGCCATCTTTGGGGAGACACAACATGGTCGATCGACGCTGATCGACACCAGGCACCCGTCGCCATGCTGGTCGAGTAACCACAACGCGACGTACCGAGACCCACGGCCCGAAGGGATCCCTTTAGCTTGGTTCTCCGACCTCAACTTCGCCTCGGGGGGGGTGGTGTCTCTATTCCGCTGGTCAGGCGAGCAATCTCTTTCGAGCATTGCGGTCGAAGTCGGTCCCACGAGGATCCGCATGGGCGTCCAATGTTCTCGGCAGGGGCGTTTCACGTGAAACGCCTCCGCAGCCGTTGGGTAACTTCGATCCAAAATGTTGCGCCCGTTGGAGCGAGTCGAGCCGACGAGGGCCTCCTCTCCTACATGACAAGCTCGTAGCTCTTCAATGGCTAGGCCGCCCTAGAGCGGACCGTTTCACGTGAAACGGCCCTTCCATCGCTTCTTTCAGTGCTCTCTAGGGGCGACCGCCGACGGGGTCCTCCGTCAAACCTCGGCGAACCCAGTCATCACATCTGCATCGATCCGCGAAAACGAAGCGATACTGCATTTCGTCTAAACTTGACCCCCCCGCCGGCCAATTTCTGGAGGCCCAGGAAGCGCTCCTCACCGGCGACTTGGGATGCACGGACAGCCGAGGGGGTCCTCATTTTAGCTGCCAACGTAGGAATGTTTCACGTGAAACATCGCGCACGCGAGTATCGGCGACGATGTCGTCGCCCTGGGCAGCGGAGAGCGCGACCGCGAACGACCCGTCCAGGCGCCCGTCCTGCGCCCGCCAGCGACTCACCGAACGCGACATCAACTCCGGAGGTCAACGAGGTCTGAACTCAGCCAACCCTAGATCCGGCGCTCCACTGCCATATAGGCGCATCGTGAGCTGCTCCATCCAGAGATCAATGCCCCAGATACCCGGCGATCGTCACCGATCGGCAATACCAGCCGTATTCTCAACCAGGACCGGAGTCAGCAGGGCCCCGCAGAACCTGGAACCACTTCATCGGACTGTACCGGTCAGAAGGGCCTATCAATCGGAGAGAGGACGACAACCGAGAATCCTCAGCTCACAAGGCATCTCGAAGATCGCCCCAAGCGTGCTGATCTGCGATCGCGGTGCCGACGAGGGGAGCGGATACCGCCACATCGGCGATTGCGGCCAAGAACACAGCGCGAGCACGCGCACGCCAGCCGCACGGCGAATCAGTGGCGGCCACTAGGCCGGCCACTACGGAGCGAGCGACACCTCGGTCGGCTCCCCGATCTCGGCGAGGATGCGGTTCAAGTCCTGGATGGTGGCGAAGTCGATGACCATCTGGCCCTTGCGAGCGCCCAGAGTGACCTTGACGCGCGTGTTCAACCGGTCGCCGAGGTGATCCGCGATCGACGAGAGGTGTCCGGAGTGCCCGCCCTGCTCCTCCACCACGGGACGCGTGGTCGTCCGCGGCGCCTTCATCTGCGCGGCGGCAGCCTCGGCGGCGCGGACGGACAGGTCCTCGTTGACGATCTTGTCGGCCAGGCGGCGCATCATCTCGACGTCGTCGAGCGACAGAATCGCGCGCGCGTGTCCCGCGGTCAGGACGCCGGCAGCGACGCGGGCCTGCACATCGGCCGGGAGGCGCAGGAGACGGAGCGTGTTCGAGATCTGCGGCCGAGACCGTCCGAGCCGCGTGGCCAGGGCCTCCTGGGTGATCCCGAAGTCGCTGAGGAGCTGCTGGTAGGCGGACGCCTCCTCGAGCGGGTTGAGGTCGGCGCGGTGCAGATTCTCGAGCAGCGCGTCGCGGAGCATGTTCTCGTCGGCCGTGTCCTTGACCACCGCGGGGATGGTGGTCAGTCCCGCGGCCTTCGAGGCGCGGAACCGGCGCTCACCCATGACGAGCTCGTACTTCGCTCTGCCGCGAGCCGTCACGGGCCGGACGACGATCGGCTGCAGCACTCCGAACTCGCGGATGCTGTGGACGAGTTCCGCGAGGTCGTCCTCGTCGAACACCGACCGCGGCTGCGCCGTGTTGGGGGTGATGTCGGCGAGGGGGAGTCGCGCCAAGCGCGCTCCGGGGACCTCGAGGAGCTCCTCGGCACGGGCCGAATCGCCGACCTGATCAGGGAAGAAGACGTCGACGGGCCGGGAGCGCGACTCGTCGCTGGTCGGGATGAGCGAGCCGATCCCCCGGCCGAGTCCCGTGCGCTTGGTCGCCATCAGCGTGCCTCTCCTTCGTGTGCCGTCTCGGGTGTCTTCCGGGCTCCGCGTCGTGCGATCTCGGCGGCCGCCTCCAGATACGCCAGCGAGCCGGACGACTGCGGGTCGTAGCTGATCACGCTCTGTCCGTAGCTCGGCGCCTCCGAGATCCTCACGTTGCGCGGGATCACCGCACGCAGCACCTCCTTCGGGAAGTGCTCTCGGACATCCGCTGCCACCTGCTGGGAGAGGTTGGTGCGGCCGTCGTACATGGTCAGGAGGATCGTCGAGACACCGAGGTTCGGGTTGAGGTGCCGCTCGATCAGGTCGATGTTCTTGAGCAGCTGGCTGAGCCCCTCGAGCGCGTAGTACTCGCACTGGATCGGGATGAGCACCTCGCGAGCGGCGACGAACGCGTTGATGGTCAGCAGACCGAGCGACGGCGGGCAGTCGATGAAGACGTAGTCGAACGGCTCGTCCATGGTGTCGAGCATGCGGTCGAGCGCACGGCGGAGACGCTGCTCGCGTGCGACGAGCGAGACCAGCTCGATCTCGGCGCCGGCCAGGTGGATGGTCGCCGGCACACCGTAGAGCGAGGCGAACTCCGGGCTCTTCTGCACGACGTCCGCGAGGGGAGTGTCGTTGACGATCACGTCGTACACGCTGGCCGTCTCGGCGCGGTGCTCGATGCCCAGGGCCGTCGACGCGTTGCCCTGCGGATCGAGGTCGATGACGAGCACCTTCGCCTCACCGCGGGCGAGCCCGGCGGCGAGGTTGACGGTCGTCGTCGTCTTGCCGACGCCGCCCTTCTGGTTCGAGATCGTGATGACGCGCGTCGACTCGGGCTTGGGCAGCGGCTGGGCGTTCAACAGTGCGCGCCGACGGGTCATGTCCGCGATCTCCCGGGCCAGGGGAGTCGAGGAATCGAAGCCTCCGGTCAGACCGGCGGAATCGGTTTGTTTCACGTGAAACCTTCGCTCAGCGAGTGGGACGGACATCAGCACCGAGGAGTCGACGGACGAGGAGTCGGGGGCTCACTGCGGCGTCGTGGCGATCAACCCACTGTAGCCCGGACGACCCTCGTCACCTCGGAGAGCACGCCGTCGCCGAGCACGACGACCTCGGGCGGGGAGAGCCGGAAACGACGGATCTGCTTGGCCGCCGCCTCGATCTCCTTCTCGGCGTTGATGCCCTTCAGCAGGACCAGCTCGCCTCCGGGCCGCAGCAGCGGCGCGGTCAGCGGGATCAGCTTCGAGAGGGCGCTGACCGCCCGAGCGGTCACCTGGTCGAGAGGCTCCGCGAGCTCCGCCTCTTCAGCACGGGCTCGAAGAACTGAGACATTCTCGAGTCCGAGTCCGTCCACCTGCTCCTGAAGCCAGACGACGCGACGCTCCATCGGCTCGATGAGCACGAAGCGGACGTCGGGCCGCACGATGGCGAGGACGAGCCCGGGAAGGCCCGCGCCACTGCCGACATCACCCACCAGTCCCGGACGCAGGAGAGGGGCCACCAGGGCGCTGTTGAGCACGTGCCGCGTCCAGAGACGGGGGAGCTCCAAGGGCCCGATCAGGCCGCGCTCCTCACCCTGGTCAGCGAGAGCTTCCGTGAACCGCCGCAGGAGGGGCAGGCGGTCGCCGGCGATCGCCGCAGCGGCTGCGGGCTCGGCCTCGAGGGTCGACTCCACGCCGTTCAGCCGCGGGTGATGACGGTGTGGCGCTCGCGCGCCTCGCCGCGCGACTCCGACACGAAGCCGCGCTCGCCCACCATGTCGTGGACCAGCTTGCGCTCGTACGACGACATGGGCGGGAGCGAGGCCGACGTGGCGCCGTCCTCGATCCGCTCGATCGCGCGGTCGACCAGCTGGGCGAGCTCCGCCTCGCGGGCGTCGCGGGAGCCGCCGATGTCGAGGATGAGGCGGGAGAACGCGCCGGTCTTCGTCTGGACCGCCAGGCGCGTCAGCTCCTGCAGTGCCTGGACGGCGTCGGGGCGGGAGAGCACCCGGAGGTTCGTGTCTCCGGAGGCGGTGACCGAGAGGTAGGCGCGGCCGTTGCGGACCTCGATGTCGATGTCGCCGTCGAGGTCGCAGATGTCGAGGAACTCCTCGATGTAGTCGGCGGCGACGTCGCCCTCGTCCTCGAGCTGCGAGAGCGTGGACTCGGGCGCCTCGTCGACGGCGGACGCGTCCACGTCCGCGGGTGCGGACGCGTCGTCGGTGATGGTCTGCATCGGATCGGTCATGGCGGCTCTACTTCTTTCCGGCTTGCTTCTTGGAGCGGTTCTTGCTCACGGGCTGCGTGCGCTGCACGGCCTTCTTCTCGACGAGGGTGACGTCGCCGGCGGCCGTGGTCTCCTCGACCAGCTTGCCCTTGCGGCGCAGGCGCTCCTCGCGGGCCTTGGCGGCCTCGCTGCCCGGGGTCGGCATGTTCCGGATGACGATGAACTGCTGGATCATCGTCCAGATGTTCGAGGTCAGCCAGTAGAACATCACGCCGAGGGGGAAGGCGAAGCCCGAGAAGGCGAAGACGAGGGGGAGGATGTAGAGCAGGATCCGCTGCTGCTTGAACGTCGGCGAGGCCTTCGCCTCGGGCGACATGTTCTTCGAGACGATCTGCAGCTGCGTGATGAACTGCGACGCCGTCATCAGGACGACCATGATCACCGCGATGATGATGACCGGCTCCTGGCCGCCCTCGGCGAGTGCGCCCTGGATCGACTGGTGCAGCGGTGCGACGCCGAAGAGGTTCGCCTCGCCGAACTGGCGGGCGAGCGTCTCGTCGAGCGGGCCCACGCCCTTCTGGCTGTGCTGCGCCGCGTTCAGCACCGAGAACAGGCTGAAGAAGATCGGCATCTGGATCAGCAGGGGCAGGCAGGAGGCGAGCGGGTTGGTGCCCGTCTTCTTGTAGAGCTCCATGGTCTCGCGGGACATCGCCTCGCGGGACAGCTGGTCGCGCTTGCCCTTGTACTTGTCCTGGATCTTCTTGAGCTGGGGTGCGACCTCGAGCATCCGGCGCTGGCTCTTGATCTGCTTGACGAAGATCGGGATGAGCGCGGCGCGGATGACGATGACCAGGCCGACGATCGAGAGGACCCAGGTGATTCCCGCGGCCGCCTCCATGCCGGTGAAGGTCAGCAGCTGGTGGAAGGCGACGAGGAGCAGCTCGACCACCCACTTGAGGGGCCAGAGGATCGTGCCGAGGAGGTCCATGGAGTGGGGTCAGTCCTTTCGAGGGCCCACGACGAACCCGGCTCGCGTCACGGCGAAGCGGGTCCGGCCGGAAGCCGGTCGGTGCAGGGGGATCGAGGTCGGGACGTCGTCGATGCCGCCGGCCGCCCACGGGTGGCAGCGGAGCAGACGGCGGGCCGCGAGGACGGAGCCGAGGACGAGCCCGTGGAGCTGGACCGCCTGGAGCGCGTACGCGGAGCACGAGGGGTAGTAACGGCAGACGTCCCCGTAGAGAGGGGACACGACCGCCCGGTAGACGATCAGGAGCAGGACGCCGATGTTCCGCGGCAGCAGGAGGATCGCCCACCCGAGCCGGGCGAACGGGGCCTCGCGGCGGGGGAGCACGGCGGTCACGAGGACGCCCCGCTCTTCCGCGCGGCTCGCGCCATCGCGGACCACACCTCGGAGCGCAGCTCCGACCAGGGGGCGTCGGCGCTGCCGGGCAGCGCGCGGACGACGACCTGGGTGCCGGGGTCGATCTCGGGGACGAGCTCGAACGCCACGGCCTTGAGCCGGCGGCGGACGGTGTTGCGCGTCACCGCGGTGCCGACCGTCTTGGCGACGATGAACCCGAACCGCGCCGGATCGCCCGCGGAGGACCGGCGGACATACGTGACGGTGTGCGGTCCTGTGGACCGCACACCGCGACGGACGACTGTCCGGTACTCGCCTCCGTGGACGATGCGATTGGCTCTGGCCAGCACCGCTGGTCGGTACCGCTCGCTGCTAGGCGGAGAGCTCGGTGCGCCCCTTGGCGCGGCGCGCGCTGAGGATGCCGCGGCCGGCACGGGTGCGCATGCGCAGACGGAAGCCGTGCACCTTGGCGCGACGACGGTTGTTCGGCTGGAAGGTTCGCTTGCTCATAATCAGATCTCCACGTACGTGTTCCGCGGCGCGAACCGGCACCACCCGCTCGGGCGGAGACTCGGATCCTCCGGGAAGAAGGGGTGCCCGGCTGCGGAATCCGCTCGGCCTGCGAGGGCCGCACGGACGACACCGGGCAGGCGTCAACTGATTTAAACTACGGCCTGTTCCGCCACCGGTCAAATGTGGACGGCGCGAAACCTCGATCATGCACACGGGACACGGGGTTCCGCGCATTGACACGCGGGTGTCGCTGTGGTGGATTTGTCTCCCGTCGGCTCCGTTCGTTACGGTGTTGAGCCGCAGTTATCCACAGGTGGGATCCGCGTCCTCCCGCGCCCGCACAGGCATCGCTCGAGGCCGGTGGACAACCCTGTGGAGAGAGCGGCACTCGAGACCCGGCTCCGCGCCCGGTCCGCGACGCCCCTGCAGCGGGCGGCGACGGGTACCGGCGGAGACGGCGATCCCGCAGCGACTTCACAGCGACAGCACCCAGGACCGGAGACAGATGGCAGACGACACGTCGATGGTCGACGCGTGGAACGTGATCCTCGGCGCACTGTCCCAGGACGAGCGGATCACCGCTCCCCTCTACGGGTTCGTCTCGCTCGTGGAGCCCAAGGGCATCATGGCGGGCACCTTCTACCTGGAGGTCCCGAACGAGTTCACCCGCGGGATGCTCGAGCAGCGCGTGCGCGTGCCCCTGCTCAGCGCGATCGGGACACTCGACGACTCCTTCGGCGTCACGACGTTCGCCTTCGTGGTGAACCCCGACATCGAGCACGAGCCCCTCAGCTCCCCGTCGTCGCAGGAGTCGATGAACCCGTTCGAGCCGATCACCGCCTCCTCGGCGACGGTCGCGCCGACCCGCGGGGTCGAGGAGCTGCGGACCGTGCCGGCGACCGACACCCGGCTGAACCCGAAGTACAGCTTCGACAACTTCGTCATCGGAGGCTCCAACCGGTTCGCGCACGCCGCGGCCGTCGCCGTCGCCGAGGCTCCCGCCAAGGCCTACAACCCGCTCTTCGTCTACGGCGACTCCGGGCTCGGCAAGACGCACCTCCTCCACGCCATCGGCCACTACGCGATGAGCCTCTACCCGGGGATCCGCGTGAGGTACGTCTCGAGCGAGGAGTTCACGAACGACTTCATCAACTCGATCGCGAACAACCGGGGCAACGCCTTCCACGGCCGCTACCGCAACGTCGACATCCTCCTGATCGACGACATCCAGTTCCTGCAGGGGAAGGCGGAGACGCAGGAGGCGTTCTTCCACACCTTCAACCAGCTGCACGACCACAACAAGCAGGTCGTGATCACGTCCGATCTGCCGCCGAAGGCCCTGACGGGCTTCGAGGACCGGATGCGCTCGCGCTTCGAGTGGGGCCTCATCACCGATGTGCAGGCTCCCGACCTCGAGACCCGCATCGCGATCCTCCGCAAGAAGGCGGTCAGCGAGAAGCTGCTCGTGCCCGACGACATCCTCGAGTTCATGGCGTCGAAGGTGTCGAGCAACATCCGCGAGCTCGAGGGCACGCTCATCCGCGTCACCGCGTTCGCGAGCCTGAACCGGACGCCGGTCGACATGTCGCTCGTGCAGACCGTGCTCAAGGACCTGATCACGCTCGACGAGGACAACGTCATCTCGCCGGTCGACATCATCAACCACACCGCGGACTACTTCAAGCTCACGGTCGACGACCTCTACGGCTCGTCGCGCTCGCAGGCCGTCGCCACCGCGCGCCAGATCGCCATGTACCTGTGCCGCGAGCTGACGAACCTCTCGCTGCCCAAGATCGGCCAGCTGTTCGGCAACCGCGACCACACCACGGTCATGTACGCGAACAAGAAGATCTCGGAGCTCATGAAGGAGCGCCGCAGCATCTACAACCAGGTCACCGAGCTGACCACCCGCATCAAGACGAACCGCTAGCCGGCAGTCGTACGGTCCCCGGGACCACCTGTCCCGGGTGGCGTGCCCCGGGATCCATCGGCGTCCGTGCGCGGTGGTCGGGTAGTCGCTCCCCTTTCCTCGTGTGAGGGGAGGGAGCGACGGGGATCGCGGCGCGAGCAGCAGGACGTCGGTGTCGGCGCGCGTGGAGGTCAGGCGAAGGCGCTGGCGGGGGTCTCGATACGGCTCGCTGGGGCTACTCGACCAGCATGAACCGCACGTGCTCAAGGGGTCCGGGTGAGCGGCTGAGCGGCCGGCGTGCGATCGGACGGGGTCGATCCGCCGTGCGACGGCCAGGAGAGCAGCGCAGGGGAGAGGGAGCGCGCATCGTCTTGCGCGCCGCTCGGACGGCGCGAGCCGCGTTCGACGGTCTCCGTCGTGACCCGGAGACGTCGTCGACGGACTCCTCGACCCACCAGGCGGGCCTCGGACACGCCGCCTCGCGCGCCTCGGAGGGCCGATTTCCACAGTGTGAGGAACCTGTGGATAACTGTGGACAACCGCCTCGGGACTGTGCGCCGGGAGAGCCCGCCTGTGGAGGGCGACAGGTCGGCCCGGATCGCTCCACAGGGCGTCCACGCGCCCGCTCACACTCCCTCCACAGGGGCGGGTCCCTCCGATCCCACCCAGGAGTAGGGGTCCGAAGCGTTTTCCACAGTTTCCACACGTGTTAACACTGTTAACGCAGTTCTCTCTTTAATGAAGCCTCGACCGGCAACCTCTCCACAGCGGCTCGGGAGTGCTCGGCGGTCCACCCCCTTCCGAGCTCGTCGAGCCCGGCGGGTACGATGGGCGACGGTCTTCGTCCGCGACTCGTCAGGGGTGTACTCGTGAGGTTCCAAGCCAACCGCGATGTCTTCAGCGAGGCGGTGTCCTTCGCGGTCAAGCTGCTTCCGCAGCGCACGACCCTGCCGATCCTCTCCGGAGTCCTCATCGAGGCGACCTCCGAGGGTCTGACGCTGTCCTCCTTCGACTACGAGGTGTCCGCGCAGACGCAGATCGCGGCCGACGTGGAGGAGACGGGGACCGTGCTCGTCTCGGGCCGTCTGCTCGCCGACATCGCGAACCGCCTCCCCAACGCTCCCGTGCGCATCGCCACGGAGGAGTCGCGCGTCTCGGTCTCGGCCGGCTCGGCGCACTTCACGCTCCTGCAGATGCCCGTGGAGGAGTACCCGAGCATCCCCGAGATCGACGCCTCCACCGGCCTCGTCCCGGCCGACGCCTTCGCGGCCGCCGTCTCGCAGGTGGCGGTAGCCGCCTCCCGCGACGACGTGACCCCCGTCATCACCGGCGTGCAGCTCGAGATCACCGAGAACACGATCGGCCTCGTCGCGACGGACCGCTACCGCGTCGCCGTCCGCGAGATCGACTGGGACAACGGGGACAACCCCGCGCCCACCCAGCCGCTCACCGCCCTCGTGCCCGCGCGCACGCTGCAGGAGGTCGGCAAGACCTTCGGCCACTCCGGCACCGTCTCCGTCGCGATCACCAACCGCGACGAGCGCGAGCTGATCGCCTTCACCGCGGACCGCAAGACCGTCACGTCGCTGCTGATCAAGGGCAACTTCCCGCCCGTGAAGCGCCTCTTCCCCGCCTCCGTCGAGAACTACGCGGTCATGTCGACCAGCGACCTCATCGAGGCCACCCGCCGCGTCTCGCTCGTGCTCGAGCGCGAGGCGGCCCTCCGCTTCAGCTTCAGCAGCGACGGCCTCACCCTCGAGGCCATCGGCTCCGAGCAGGCGCAGGCGTCCGAGAGCATCGACGCGATCGTGACCGGCGACGACGTGGTCGTCTCGCTCAAGCCGCAGTTCCTGCTCGACGGCCTCGCCGCCGTCCACTCGGAGTTCGTGCGCATCGCGTTCACGAAGACCGAGAACCCCAACAAGCCCGGCCCCGTCCTGATCACCGCGCAGACCTCGCGGGAGCAGCCCGGCAGCGACAGCTACCGCTACCTGCTCCAGCCCAACCTGCTGCTGCGCTGACCACTCCCCGGATCGCAGAGCCGCGACCGCCCCGCTCCCGACGAGCGCCCGCCCGCCGGACAACGAATCCAGGAAGGTTCACCATGCACATCGGACTCGTCGGCCTCGGCAAGATGGGCGACAACATGCGCTCCCGCCTCCGCTCCAAGGGGCTCGAGGTCACCGGCTACGACCGCAATCCCGACGTCTCGGACGCGGCCTCTCTCGACGAGATGATCGCCGCACTCCCCTCGCCCCGCATCGTCTGGGTGATGGTGCCGGCCGGCGAGATCACCGACGCGGTCGTCAAGGACCTGTCGGAGAAGCTCAGCGAGGGCGACCTCGTCATCGACGGCGGCAACTCCCGCTTCACCGAGGACTTCAAGCACGACGCGCTGCTGAAGCCCAAGGGCATCCACTACATCGACGCGGGCGTCTCCGGCGGCGTCTGGGGACTCCAGAACGGCTACGGCCTGATGGTCGGCGGCCCGAAGGAGCTCGTCGAGTACGCCATGCCCGTCTTCGACGCGCTGCGCCCCGAGGGCCCCCGCGAGGAGGGCTTCGTCCACGTCGGCGAGGTCGGCGCCGGCCACTACGCGAAGATGGTCCACAACGGCATCGAGTACGCCCTGATGCAGGCGTTCGCCGAGGGCTACGAGCTGCTCGAGACCCGCAGCGACATCATCAAGGACGTCACCGGCACCTTCAAGGCCTGGCAGCGCGGCACGGTCGTGCGCTCCTGGCTGCTCGAGCTCCTCGTCCGCGCCCTCGAGCAGGACCCGGACTTCAAGAACATCGAGGGCTACGTGCAGGACTCGGGCGAGGGCCGCTGGACCATCGAGGAGGCCATCAACAACGCCGTCCCGGTGCCCACGATCAGCGCCTCGATCTTCGCCCGCTTCGTCTCCCGCCAGGAGGACTCCCCCGCGATGAAGGCCGTCGCAGCGCTCCGCAACCAGTTCGGCGGGCACTCCGTCAAGGCCGTCGACTGAGTCGGCTGGTGAGGACTGCCTCCGGCAGTCCTCACGGCGGTCGGCTTCCGGAGGGGGGCGCGTTCCGCAGGGCCGGTGACGGACGGCGGACTGCGGCCCGCCGCCCCCGTGAGGCAGGGATGCTCTCACGGGGGCGGCGGGCCTCCGGCCGCCTCCACCTTGCT
The DNA here is from genome assembly GCF_002931645.1 of Rathayibacter sp. AY2B5. Lineage (NCBI taxonomy): Bacteria > Bacillati > Actinomycetota > Actinomycetes > Micrococcales > Microbacteriaceae > Rathayibacter > Rathayibacter sp. AY2B5. The sequence goes on from NZ_PSUE01000003.1 coordinate 151,972, forward strand.
ACCGACGTCGGGCGGCGAGCCTGCGGCCGCCTTCACGGGCGGGGACGGGGCTCGGCCGATCATGGTGAGCGAGTAGTGGCCCCGGAGGGGCGTATCGGGATCCGCGTCCCGGACGGTTCCGCCGCCGTGCCGGTCGAGTAGCCCGAAGGGGTGTGTCGAGACCGGGGGCGCAGGCCAGGCCGGCAGGGGGAGAGCGGACTGCAGGCGCCGGAGCGGGTGGATCGGCCGATCGGGACGGGCGAGGAGCCCGCAGGGGTGCAGGGAAGGCCCGCGACGACGGGTGGAGGAGAGGAGCGCGACGTGCAGGTGACGCAGCTGGCGCTCAGCGACTTCCGGAACTACGAGTCGGTCGACGTCGAGCTCGTGCCCGGACCGAACCTCTTCGTCGGCCGCAACGGCCAGGGCAAGACGAACCTCGTCGAATCGCTCGGCTACCTCTCCACCCTGGGCTCGCACCGCGTGTCGAGCGACCAGGCGCTCATCCGCGCCGGCCGGGACAGCGCCGTGGTGCGCGCCCGCCTCCGCAACGGCGAGCGCGACCTGCTGGCCGAGGTGCAGATCAACCGCTCCTCCCCCAACCGCGCGCAGATCAACCGCGGCGGGATCAAGCCGCGCGAGCTCCCCCGCTTCTTCTCCAGCGTCCTCTTCGCCCCGGAGGACCTCCTCCTCATCCGCGGCGACCCGTCGGCCCGCCGCCGCTTCCTCGACCAGCTGGTGATCCTCCGCTCCCCGCGGATGAGCGCCGTCCAGGCCGACTACGAGCGGGTGCTGCGCCAGCGCAACTCGCTGCTCAAGTCGGCGCGCGCGAGCGGCGTCCGCGACCCGTCGAAGCTCGGCACCCTCGACATCTGGGACGAGCGCCTGATCGCGCTCGGGACCGAGATCATGCAGTCGCGCCTCACCCTGGTGGAGGAGCTGAGCGGACCCGTGCGCGCCGCGTACGAGGCGGTCGCCGGTGCCGACCAGCGTCCGGTGCTCCGCTCCCGCCTGAGCATCGAGGGCGCGGTCGACGACGACGGCGAGCCCGTGGAGCAGCCGGGCGCCGCGTCACCGGCGGCGGGCGAGGGACTGGCGGAGGCGTTCGCGTCCGCCCTGGCCGGGGTGCGCCGCCGCGAGCTCGACCGGGGCGTCTCCCTCGTCGGCCCGCACCGCGACGACGTGCAGTTCGAGCTGAACGCGCTGCCGGCCAAGGGCTACGCCAGCCACGGCGAGAGCTGGTCGTTCGCGCTGGCGCTGAAGCTGGGCGCCGCGGAGCTGCTCCGGCGCGACTCCCCCATGGGCGATCCGGTGCTGATGCTCGACGACGTCTTCGCCGAGCTGGACGCGCGCCGGCGCGAGCGGCTCGCCTCGGTGGTCGCCGACTACGAGCAGGTCCTGATCACCGCGGCCGTCTTCGACGACGTCCCGGAGGCGCTGGCCGCGCACACCGTGCGGATCGAGGCCGGCCGGATCGTCGGCACGGGCGCCGCCGCCGCGCCGATCGCCGTGCCGGAGCCGACCGCACCCGACTCCGCCTCGTCCGATCCGGTGTCCTCCGACTCCCCTCCTCCCGGTCCCGAGTCCTCCCGCTCCTCTTCTCCCGATCCGGTCTCGTCCGACTCCCCTTCTCCTCGTGTCGTCTCCTCCGCCGCGGCCTCCTCCTCGGAGCCCGCGTCCCCAGCGCCGGCGTCCACAGATCCCGCGTCCCCGGAGCCGCCCGCCCCCGCCCCGTCGGAGCCGGCCGATGGCTGACTCCCCCCGCCGCGGAGCCCCCGCACCCGACTCCGAGGCCGCCCGCGTCTACCGCCACCTCAAGGAGGTGTTCGGCGCCGACGGCCCGCGCCGCATCCGGAAGACCGTCGAGCGCGCCGAGCCCAAGGGCGACGCGATCCCGTTCGGCAAGGGCCGCGACCCGCACGACCTCGGCGACGTCCTCGACTCCCTCACGGTGAAGCTCGGCTGGACGGCGCCGCTGGCGCAGGGCGACCTGATGTCGTCGTGGACGGCGATCGCCGGCGAGGAGACCGCGAAGCACTCGACTCCGGTGGGCGTCGTCGACGGCGTGCTGACGGTCGCGTGCGAGTCCACGGCGTGGTCGACGCAGCTCCGGCTGATGCGGATCGAGATCATGAACCACATCGCCGTGAACTTCCCCGACGCGGGCATCGCGTCGATCCGTTTCCAGGGCCCGGACGTCCCGAACTGGAAAAAGGGTCCCAGGTCGATTCCAGGGCGTGGTCCGCGCGACACCTACGGCTGAGGACGCATTTTCGGTCGACCGCCGATCTTTCGCGCCTCAGATCGCCGTCCAGCGCTTCGGATCGACCCGGCACGCGGTAGAATGGAGGGCCGCCGAACCGCAGTGACGCCGCCGCGCGGGCGATCTCCAGATCACCGTGCGCGTCGCGACGGACCGTCAGAGGAGAACTCCACAGCTATGACTCACGAGCCGAACGACTCCACGTCACCCGCAGCGAACGACCTGGACGCGAACGGCTCAGCAGCCCCCTCCGCTCCGCACGAGAGCATGTCGACCAAGTCGTCCGGCGACTACGGCGCGAACCAGATCCAGGTCCTCGAGGGCCTCGAGGCGGTCCGCAAGCGCCCCGGCATGTACATCGGATCCACGGGTCCGCGCGGTCTGCACCACCTGGTCTACGAGATCGTCGACAACGCCGTCGACGAGGCGCTCGCGGGCTACTGCGACAACATCGAGATCCTGATGCGCGCCGACGGAGGCGTCACCGTCTCCGACAACGGCCGCGGCATCCCGGTCGACATGCACCCGACCGAGGGCATCTCCACGGTCGAGCTGGTCCTCACCGTGCTGCACGCCGGCGGCAAGTTCGGCGGCGGCGGCTACGCGGTCTCCGGCGGCCTGCACGGCGTCGGCTCCTCCGTGGTCAACGCGCTGTCGACGCGACTCGACGTCGAGGTCAAGCGCCAGGGCGCCGTGTACCGGATGAGCTTCACCGACGGAGTGCCGGACGCCCCGCTCGAGAAGGGCGAGGCCAGCGACGAGACCGGCACGACGATCACCTTCTGGCCCAACGCCGGCATCTTCGAGACGGTCGAGTTCGACTACGAGACCCTGCGCGCGCGCTTCCAGCAGATGGCGTTCCTCAACAAGGGCCTGCGCATCGCGCTGACCGACCAGAACGAGGTCGAGTTCGAGGGGGAGGGCGAGAACGAGACCGAGGGCGACCGGACCGACGTCTTCCACTACGAGAAGGGCCTCGTCGACTACGTCGAGTACATCAACTCGCTGAAGAAGTCGGACCTCGTGCACTCCGAGATCATCGACTTCGAGTCCGAGGACACCGAGCGCCGCATCTCGCTCGAGGTCGCGATGCAGTGGACCACCGCCTACACCGAGAGCGTCCACACCTACGCCAACACCATCAACACCCACGAGGGCGGCACCCACGAGGAGGGCTTCCGCGCCGCGCTGACCACGCTGGTCAACCGCTACGCGCGCGCGAACAACCTGCTCAAGGAGAAGGACGAGAACCTCTCGGGCGACGACATCCGCGAGGGCCTCACCGCCGTCGTGTCGATCAAGCTCGGCGAGCCGCAGTTCGAGGGCCAGACCAAGACGAAGCTCGGCAACACCGAGGCGAAGGCGTTCGTGCAGCGCGTGGCCGGCGAGCAGCTGGCCGACTGGTTCGACCGCAACCCGAGCCAGGCGAAGGACATCATCCGCAAGGCGATCCAGGCGGCCTCGGCCCGCATGGCGGCGCGCAAGGCGCGCGAGACCGCCCGCCGCAAGGGCCTGCTCGAGGGCGGCGGCATGCCGGGCAAGCTCAAGGACTGCCAGTCCAAGGACCCGTCGATCTCCGAGATCTTCATCGTCGAGGGCGACTCGGCGGGCGGATCCGCGGTGCAGGGCCGCAACCCCGAGACGCAGGCGATCCTCCCCCTCCGCGGCAAGATCCTCAACGTCGAGAAGGCGCGGCTCGACCGTGCTCTCGGCAACAACGAGGTCCAGGCGATGATCACGGCGTTCGGCGCCGGCATCGGCGAGGACTTCAACCCCGACAAGGCGCGGTACCACAAGATCATCCTGATGGCCGACGCCGACGTCGACGGCCAGCACATCACGACGCTGCTGCTGACGCTCCTCTTCCGCTACATGCGCCCGCTGATCGACCTCGGCTACGTGTACCTCGCGCAGCCGCCGCTGTACCGCCTCAAGTGGTCGAACTCCCCGCACGAGTACGTCTACAGCGACCGCGAGCGCGACGCCCTGATCGCGCACGGCTCGGCGACCAACAAGCGCATGCCCAAGGAGAACGGCATCCAGCGCTACAAGGGCCTCGGCGAGATGGACTACAAGGAGCTGTGGGAGACCACGATGGATCCCGCCACGCGGACCCTCCTCCAGGTCACGCTCGACGACGCGGCCGCGGCCGACGAGATCTTCTCCACCCTCATGGGAGAGGACGTCGAGTCCCGCCGCTCCTTCATCCAGAAGAATGCGAAGGACGTGCGCTTCCTCGACATCTAGCTGTCGAGGAAACGGACGTCCTTCGAGAGGCGGCAGCCGGGCGGTCCAGTGGACCGCCCTCGCGACCACCTCGAACACGTGACGGCGGCCCTCGATGGGCCGCATCCTCGACCAGAACGCGACAGAGGCCCTCACCGGCCCGCACACCGACGACACACCTGACACCCAGCGCGACCGCCGCCCCCGCTCCTCCGGGGCACGGACCCACCTGAGAGACCAGAGACCATGGCAGAAGAACCCACCACCCCCACCGGCCCGGACGAGAGCGACGACATCGTCACCGAGACCGGTGTGGTGATCCACGGTCACGACAAGATCGAGCCGGTCGACCTGCAGCTCGAGATGCAGCGCTCCTACCTCGACTACGCGATGAGCGTCATCGTCGGGCGAGCCCTGCCGGAGGTGCGCGACGGCCTGAAGCCCGTGCACCGCCGCGTGATCTACGCCATGTACGACGGCGGCTACCGTCCCGACAAGGCGTTCTCGAAGTGCTCGCGCGTCGTCGGCGACGTGATGGGCCAGTTCCACCCGCACGGCGACTCCGCGATCTACGACGCGCTGGTCCGCCTGGTGCAGCCGTGGAGCCTCCGCTACCCGCTCGCGCTCGGGCAGGGCAACTTCGGCTCCCCCGGCAACGACGGCGCCGCCGCCCCCCGGTACACCGAGACCAAGATGGCGCCGCTCGCGCTCGAGATGGTCCGCGACATCGACAAGAACACCGTCGACTTCCAGGACAACTACGACGGCCGCACGCGCGAGCCGGCGATCCTGCCGGCCCGGTTCCCGAACCTGCTCGTCAACGGCTCCGTCGGCATCGCGGTCGGCATGGCGACCAACATCCCGCCGCACAACCTGCGCGAGGTCGCCGCCGGCGCCAAGTGGGCGCTCGAGAACCCCGACGCGACGCGCGAGGAGCTCCTCGAGGCGCTGCTGCAGCGGATCAAGGGACCCGACTTCCCCACCGGTGCGCAGATCCTCGGCGTCCGCGGCATCCAGGACGCGTACCGCACCGGCCGCGGCTCGATCACGATGCGCGCCGTCGTCTCCATCGAGGAGATCCAGGGCCGCACCTGCCTCGTCGTCACCGAGCTGCCGTACCAGGTGAACCCGGACAACCTGGCGATCAAGATCGCCGAGCTGGTCAAGGACGGGCGCGTCTCGGGCATCGCCGACATCCGCGACGAGACCTCCGGTCGCACCGGCCAGCGCCTCGTCGTCGTCCTCAAGCGCGACGCCGTGGCGAAGGTGGTGCTGAACAACCTCTACAAGCACACGCCGCTGCAGGAGAACTTCGGCGCGAACATGCTCGCGATCGTCGACGGCATCCCGCGCACGCTCTCGCTCGACGGCTTCATCCGCGCGTGGGTCGACCACCAGGTCGAGGTCATCGTGCGCCGCACCCAGTACCTCCTCGACGAGGCGGAGGCGCGGATCCACATCCTGCGCGGCTACCTCAAGGCGCTCGATGCGCTCGACGAGGTCATCGCCCTCATCCGCCGCTCCCCCACCGTGGAGGAGGCGCGCGACGGCCTGATGGAGCTGCTCGACATCGACGAGGTGCAGTCCCGCGCCATCCTCGACATGCAGCTGCGCCGCCTCGCGGCCCTCGAGCGCCAGAAGATCATCGACGAGCACGACCGGATCCAGGCCGAGATCGAGGACTACAAGTCGATCCTCGCGAGCCCGGAGCGCCAGCGCACGATCATCTCGGACGAGCTCGACGAGATCGTCGACCGCTTCGGCGACGACCGCCGCACCGAGATCCTCTTCGGGTTCGACGGTGACATGAGCGTCGAGGACCTGATCCCCGAGGAGGAGATGGTCGTCACCGTCACCCGCGGCGGCTACCTCAAGCGCACCCGGAGCGACTCCTACCGGGCGCAGCACCGCGGCGGCCGCGGCGTGCGCGGCGCGCAGCTGAAGGCCGACGACATCGTCGAGCACTTCTTCGTCACCACTACGCACCACTGGCTCCTGTTCTTCACGAACACCGGCCGCGTGTACCGCGCCAAGACCTACGAGCTGCAGGAGGCCGGCCGCGACGCCAAGGGCCAGCACATCGCGAACCTGCTCGCGCTCGAGCCGGGGGAGCAGATCGCGCAGATCCTCGACATCCGCGACTACGAGGCGGCCCGCTACCTCGTGCTCGCCACGCGCGACGGCCTCGTGAAGAAGACGGCCCTCTCGGAGTACGACACGAACCGCTCCGGCGGCATCATCGCGATCAAGCTGCGCGACGGCGACGAGCTCGTCTCGGCGCTCCTGGTCGAGGAGGACAGCGACGTGCTGCTGGTCTCCCGCAAGGGCATGTCGATCCGCTTCACCGCGTCCGACGAGGCGCTGCGTCCGATGGGCCGCTCCACCTCCGGAGTCCGCGGCATGTCGTTCCGCGGAGAGGACCGCCTCCTCGACGCCAACGTCGTCAGTGACGAGGGCTTCGTGTTCGTGGTCACCGAGGGCGGCTACGCCAAGCGCACCGCGGTCGACCAGTACCGCCTCCAGGGACGCGGCGGGCTGGGCATCAAGGTGGCCAAGCTGGAGGAGAAGCGCGGCGACCTCGTGGGCGCCATCATCACCGGAGAGGACGACGAGGTGCTCGTCGTGCTCGCCAGCGGCAAGGTGGTACGCTCTGCGGTGGCCGAGGTACCGGCCAAGGGTCGCGACACCATGGGAGTCGTCTTCGCACGATTCGCTGAGGACGACCGCATCATCGCACTCGCCAAGAACACCGAACGCAATCTCGACGCCCAGGACGAGGATCCCGACGCCGCGGCGCCGGCCGAGTCCGCCCCGGTGTCGGAGGAGGATGGGTCCGTAGATGAGTAGCACCGTCGCCGAGAAGCTCGCCAGGAAGTCCGCGAAGAGCCCGGCGGCGAAGCAGGTCCGCCTGAAGCTCGTCTACGTCGACTTCTGGTCGGCCGTGAAGCTCTCGTTCCTGCTGGGCCTGACGCTCGCGATCATCACGATCGTCGTCGTCTACCTGGTCTACACGGTCCTGGCCCAGACGGGAGTGTTCGACGAGGTCAACGGCCTCGTGCAGGACATCGCCGGCGCGGAGGCGTTCGACCTCAACACGATCATCTCGCTGCCGCAGGTCATGGGCTTCGCGATCGTCGTCGCGGTGCTGAACACCATCGTCACCACCGCGCTCGGCGCGATCGTGGCGCTGCTGTACAACCTCAGCGTCAAGATCACCGGCGGCCTCCTGGTGGGCTTCACCAACCAGTAGGGCGCACGGTCCGGCCGATTGGGATTCCTGCTCGATGTCGGGTAGAGTCTCCTCTGGCCATTCCGGGGGTATAGCTCAGGCGGTTAGAGCGCTTCACTGATAATGAAGAGGTCCCAGGTTCAAGTCCTGGTATCCCCACCCGGTCCGAACGGCCCGTCACCTCGCGGTGGCGGGCCGTTCGACTCTCGGAGACGGATCGCCCCGTCTCCGGCCCGGGGCCTTAGCTCAGTTGGTAGAGCGCCTGCTTTGCAAGCAGGATGTCAGGAGTTCGAATCTCCTAGGCTCCACACTTCCTCCCTCTCGCGGGTGCTTCCCCTTCGCCGGCCCTTCTGGTCCACCGGCGCACGGCACTCCGGGTCTTCCGCCGTCGCGGGGTCACCGTGTCGACGTCTTCGGCGGCCTCTCCTGTCGCCGACCGTGCGGTCCCCGCGATCGAGGTCGCCACTCGGACGGCCGAGCCGCCCGCTCAGCGGTCCACGCAGGCGAGGCCGAGGAACTGCTGGACCGAGAGGGTCTCGGACGTGCCGTCGCGGATGTCGCCGACGATGATCTCACCGACGGAGAGCGTGTCGAACTGCTCGGCCGTGAAGACGACCGGGCGGGCGAGCACGGAGCGGTCGGTCGCGTAGGCGCCCAGCGCGAGGTCGACGCCGAGCGGGAACCGCTCGATCACCGTGTCGGCCGGCCAGACCGTGGATCCGGAGAGGTCGGTCGCGCCCAGCTGCGTGACCGGGGACGGGGAGACCCAGCGGGTGACCCTCCGCAGCCCGTCGCCGATGGTCAGGGGAGCGGAGTCGGAGGCGGCGAGGTCGAGGCCGTCGACGGACCCCGAGCACACGACGACGACCCCGAGGACCTCGCCTCGCTCGCCGCCCCGTCCGAGCCCGACCGCGGCCGTGGTCACCGGCTCCTCGGAGGCGCATCCCGAGAGCGCGAGGGCGCCGAGCAGAGCGACGGTGCTCGCGAGCGCAGCGCGACGGTGCATGGGTCCTCCCGCGGCCACCCTACGCGGGCAGGGCGAGGGCCAGAGCGGCGAGAGCCTGCGGGAGGGAGGGGGCGCCCTCCGCCCGGAAGACCACCTCTCCGGCCGTGTCCCGCACGACGACCGTGGGCGTCGAGCGGATGCCGGCGGCCTCGGCCTCGACGGGGTGGAAGGCCACGTCGCGCTCGCGGATCTCGGCGGCAGGGACGAGCTCCGCGGCGCGCTCCAGCACCGAGCGCGCGGCATGGCAGGCGCCGCAGAAGGCGGAGGTGTAGAGCTCGACGATCACGACGAAGGGAACGCCGGGGCGCGGCCGGGGATTCCCGGGCACCGTCAGCGGAGGAGCCAGGCCTCGTTCATGGTGAGGGCCGCGTCGACGAGCTCGACGCGCTCCAGCTCCTCGACGTCGCTCAGGGGGAACCAGGCGGCGGCGTCCGTGGAGCCGTCCACCTCGTGCGTGAGCTCGCCGCCCACGATGCGGGCGCGGTAGACGACGCGGATGGCGTGCAGGGGGCCGGCTCCGGGATCGCTGCGCCGGTGCGCGGGTATCACGTGCGAGTCCACGCCGATGAGGGCCTCGAGCTCGGCACGGTAGCCCGTCTCCTCGAAGATCTCGCGGACCGCGGCGTCGGCGGGCGACTCGCCCTCGTCGATCCCGCCGCCCGGAAGCGTCCAGGCCGACCAGGGGCCTTGGCTCCAGTGCGCGAGCAGCATCCGCTCACCGTCGATGATCACGCCGTACGCGGCGACCCGGATGTCCACCGCAGAAGCCTAACCTGGGCATGCAAAGGAGCCGGACCCCCTGAGGGGCCCGGCTCCAGCGACGAGAACGTCAGGAAGCGGTCGAGGCCGCGTTCTGCGCGGCGCTCTGCGGCTCGTCCTCGGCGACCCACAGCTCGTCGTCGGCGCGGAACGTCTGCCAGACGGCGTAGCCGATGCCGCCGACGGCGACCAGCGCGGCGCCGATCGCGAAGACCGTCCCGACCTTGCTCTTCTTCTTCGGGGGAGTGGTGAGCTCCTCCCAGCGCGCCTTCGAGATCTCGGCGAGCTTCGCGCGGTTCTTCGAGTCCTTGGCGGCCTCGAAGGCGGCGGCGGCCGTGCCACCGACAGCGGCGAAGGTCGGGACGACCTTGTGCTTGTAGGCGTGGCGGGCCGAGGAGTACGTGCCCTCGACGGCCGAGACGCCGTTGTCGTAGACCGGCTTGACTCGCGAGTCGTACGTGTCCTTGACGAAGGGGACGAGCTCCTTCTTGGCGTACTTCGACGCGTGGCGGCGGCTCTTCTCGAGCACGGAGGCCGCGTGCGCCAGCACCTCCTGCTGCTCGCCCCAGACCGCCTCGGCGTTCTTGCGAAGACGCTTGAGGTCCTTCTTGTGCTTACGTGACAGACCCATGTTGGTCCTCCATCGGCTACGAGCAGCGAACGCCTCAATACTGCCACTCATCGATCGGCGTCCGCATCGCGCACCCAGCGCATTGACACCGGGCGTTGCAGGGGCCTACAGACGCGCTGTGCGAGAATCCGAGCATGCCTTTGCACACCGCAGTCGCGACGTTCCACACCAACAAGGGCGACATCGTCGTCAACCTCTACGGGAACCACGCTCCCAAGACGGTCCGCAACTTCGTCGGTCTCGCGACCGGCGACATCGAGTGGACCCACCCCGCCACGGGTGCGAAGACGAAGGAGCCGCTCTACAACGGCACCGTCTTCCACCGCATCATCCCCGACTTCATGCTCCAGGGCGGCGACCCGCTCGGTCAGGGCATCGGCGGCCCGGGGTACCAGTTCGACGACGAGATCAACTCGGAGCTCGACTTCACCCAGCCCTACATCCTCGCGATGGCGAACGCCGGCAAGCAGGCGGGCCGCGGCACCAACGGCTCGCAGTTCTTCATCACCGTGGCGCCGACCACCTGGCTCCAGGGCAAGCACACCATCTTCGGCGCCGTCGCCGACGAGGAGTCGAAGAAGCTCGTGCAGTCGCTCTCGGCTGTTCCCACCGACGGCCGTGACAAGCCGCTCGAGGACGTCGTGATCGAGAGCGTCGAGATCACCGAGGTCTGATCGCCTCATCCACCACTCATTCGAGGGCCGGGTCCGTCAGGGCCCGGCCCTCGTTCTCCCCGGAGGCACGTCCGTGACCCAGGTCCCGCCGAGCAGCACCTACTCCTGCTACCGACACCCCGACCGGCAGAGCTTCGTGCGCTGCCAGCGGTGCGGCCGCACCATCTGCGGCGAGTGCCAGACGCCCGCTCCAGTCGGCGTGATCTGCCCGGACGACATGGCGCAGCAGCGCGCCACCGCGCCGCGCACCCGCGGTCCCCTCCTCTCCCGCGTGCGGGCCATGACCCGCGCCGACCAGCCGACGGTGACCTACGCGATCATCGCGCTCTGCATCGTGCTGTGGATCGTCGAGATCCTCCCCTTCGTCGGCGGGCCGGCGGTCAACGCGCTCCTGTACGCCCCCGCCTACACGCTCCCCGGCTTCGGTGCCGGCTTCGAGCCGTGGCGGATGCTCACCTCGGTGTTCCTCCACAGCACGTCGCTCTTCATCGTCATCCCGTTCCACCTGGTGCTGAACATGTACACGCTGTGGGTGTTCGGCATGGTGCTCGAGCGGATGCTGGGCCGCGGGCGGTACCTCACCCTCTTCCTCCTGAGCGGTTTCGCCGGGTCGGTGGGCGTCCTGCTCCTCGCGAACCCGCTGACCCCGGTGATCGGCGCCTCCGGTGCGATCTTCGGGCTGATGGGCGCGTACCTGGTGATCCTCCGGCATCTGGGCGGTCAGGCGTCGCAGCTGCTGGTGCTGGTCGGACTGAACCTCGTCATCGGCTTCCTGCCCGGGATGAACGTGGCGTGGCAGGCGCACGTCGGCGGTCTGGTGGCCGGCGCGCTCATCGGGCTGGTCTTCACGAAGACCCGGCAGCGCGCCCAGCGGCGCACGCAGAACCTCCTCGTCGGGCTCATCGGAGTCGGACTGGTCGCGATCACCGCCGGCGCCTACGTCCTCGGCTGATCCCTCCCCCTCCCGCAGCGGCGGGTCCGGCAGTGCCTCGCGCACTCCCGGGCCCGCCGCTTCGTCGTTCCCGCGGTGACCGTCTCCACCGCTGTCCACAGGTGCTCTCAACAGGTGGGGAGGAAGTTATCCACAGAGTTGTTAACACTGGGGAGAACGTCCCGGGTGTCCTCCTCGGGAGGACGATCCGGGGACGGCGGCGCGTCCGAGGACCGGCGGACTGGTGCGGATCCGGGCCCTCCTCACCTCGAGCAGGCCAGCGCGGCGGAGACCGCGGAGTTCTCCACAGGAGATTCCACAGCTGGGGATAATTACAGCGGTGTAGTTCTCCGGCGGACGGCCACCAGGGCCGTCGCCTCACGGTCGTCGTCGCGGTGCAGCGAGGTGGCGAACCCGGCCGCCTGGAACGCCGAGGCACTCGCCGCGGCCTGATCCGCGCCGACCTCGATCACGACGACGCCGTGGGGTGCGAGCCACGCTCCCGCCTCCTGAGCGATGCGGCGGTGCAGGGCGAGCCCGTCCGACCCGCCGTCGAGCGTGAGCATCGGCTCGTGCACCCGGGCCTCCGGCGGCATGAGCGCGATCGCGGCGGTGGGGACGTAGGGGGCGTTGACGACGACGACGTCGATCCGCCCGCGCTCGCTCCCGGGGAGCGCGTCGAAGAGGTCGCCCTCGTGGACGTCGCCGCGGCCTGCGAGCGTGCGGCGCGCGCAGGCGACGGCGGCGGGGGAGAGGTCGGCCGCGAGCAGGCGGACGTCCGGCCGCTCCTCGGAGATCGACCGGGCGAGGGCGCCGGATCCGCAGCAGAGGTCGAGCACCACGGCGCCGTCCGGGAGGATCTCCAGGGCGCAGTCGACCAGCCATTCGGTGCGCATGCGGGGCACGAAGACGCCGGGTGCGACGGGGACGCGCAGGCCGCGGAAGGCGACCCAGCCGAGGATCTGCTCGAGGGGCTCGCCCGTCTCGCGGCGCCGGAGCAGCAGCTCGAGGTCGGAGGAGGAGTCGGCGGCCTCCTCGAGCAGGCCCGCCTCCTCCTCGGCGAAGACGCAGCCGGCGGTGCGCAGACGCTCCACCGACGACGAACGCCCCGTCGGCGGACCGGACGGGGCGTCGTTCACGACTGGGGGAGGCTCAGCGCCAGCGCGTCGTCATCAGGAAGCCGATGAACGCGATGCCGAAGCCGATCAGGATGTTGAGGTTGCCGAGATCGGGGATCGGCAGGGTGCCCTGGCTCACGTAGAAGACGATGATCCAGGCGAGTCCGAGCAGCATGAAGCCGAACATCACCGGCTTGAACCAGACCGGATTCGGTGCGTTCTCGCCGGTCCGGGCCTCGTCGCGCTCGGGCTTCGGGCTCTTCGTCGCTCGTGCCATGCCGACCACTGTACCTGGCGGAGGCTCCGGGCCGGGAGCGCCCGGGCTGCGCGGGTGCTGTGCGGACTCGCGGAGCGGCCGGTGCAGGCGCTCGAGTGGTCCCATCGGCCCTCCTCAGGCGGCGACTCGGGAGGGCTCTCCACAGGTCCGGATCATGCGCCACAGCCGGTCACGGCTCGCGCCTAGACTCGTCGCATGACCGCCCAGAACCCCGACGGGGCGGCTCTGCGGCCGCGAGCGAAGCGACGGAGGGCCCGCCCGGTCCGACGACTCTCGTTCTTCGGAGTCGTCGGCGAGCTCCTGATGACCGCCGGCGTCCTGGTCCTGCTCTTCCTGGCCTGGCAGCTCTGGTGGAACGACGCGGTGATCGCGGGCCGGCAGACGACGCAGGCGGCGGAGCTCCGCGAGACCTGGGGCGACTCCTCTCCGGCCCCGCAGCCGACCGAGGCCGCCCCGGCGGAGCCGGTCGTCGCGTCGGTCGCCGCCCTCGACACCTCCTTCGGCAACCTCTACATCCCCCGCTACGGCGAGGGGTGGGTGCGCACGATCGCCGAGGGCATCGACGCCGAGAACGTGCTCGACGAGGGGAGCATCGGCCACTACCCCGGGACGCAGATGCCCGGCCAGGCCGGCAACTTCGCGCTCGCCGCGCACCGCAGCGCGTACGGCGGAGGCATGCACTTGATCGACGAGCTCCAGCTCGGCGACCCGATCTACATCGAGACGGCGGACGGCTGGTACACCTACCGCTTCCGCAACCTCGAGTACGTCCAGCCCTCCGACGTCCAGGTGATCGACCCGGTCCCGTGGACTCCGGACGCGGCTCCGACCGACCGCCTGATCACGCTGACGAGCTGCAACCCGCTCTACTCGACGGCCGAGCGGATCATCGCGTACGGCGTCTTCGACTCGTTCCAGCCGCGGTCCGCGGGCGCCCCCGCCGAGATCACCGCCTCGCTGGCTCAGGAGGGCTGACCGTGTACGCAGCGCTGTGGCGTCTTCTGCCCGGGCCGTGGTGGGTCCGGCTCCTGATCGTCCTCGTCCTCGTCGCGGCGGTCCTGGTCGCGCTCGACGAGTGGGTGTTCCCCTGGGTGCAGTCGCTCGTGCTCGACCGGAACGTGACCGTCGGCTCGTGACCGCCGGCGCGGCCCCGCGGATCCTGGTCGTCGACCACCACGACAGCTTCGTCTTCACGCTCGTCTCGTATCTCCGCGAGCTCGGTGCCGAGGTCGACGTGGTCGAGGGCGACGACCTCGGCACGACGGCGCTCCTGGCTCGCGCGGAGGAGGCGGACGGAGTCCTGGTCTCACCCGGGCCGGGCCGTCCCGGGGACGTCCCCGCGTCGACGGCGCTCGTGCAGCGGGCGGAGGCGACCGGGCGGCCGCTGCTCGGAGTCTGCCTCGGCCACCAGGTGCTCGCCCACGCTCTCGGTGCCCGCGTCACGGAGGCGCCGGAGCTGCTGCACGGCCGGACGTCCGCGGTCCTCCACGACGGAGATCCGCTCTTCGACGGCCTGCCCTCCGGATTCGCCGCGATGCGGTACCACTCGCTCGCGGTCGACGGTGAGAGCCTTCCCGAGGAGCTGCGGGTGACGGCGCGGACACCGGAGGGAGTGGTCATGGCCGTCCGGCACCGGAGTGCTCCGCTCGTGGGCGTGCAGTTCCATCCGGAGTCGGTCCTCACCGAGGGCGGGCGGCGCCTTCTCGAGAACTGGCTGCGCGAGGTGAGGCCGGGCGGAGCGTCCGTATCGGCCGACGACACGCCCGGACTCTCGATCCCGGCTCGATGAATTGGAATTCGCCGGGCTTATCGGGCTCGTTATCGAGTCGAGAGCATTGAGAATGATCAGCGACCACCGTCCCCCGAACGGGGATGCCGCCCTGAGCGCGTTCTCACGTAGAAATCCGCCATCTGACGGCTAAATGACGGCGGGCGGAGGAGAACGCCGCGACAGGGTATGAGCGTGACCTTGTCCACCCCCTTGCGCACCCCCCGATCAGGTGGCGGGATTTGACGGGCTCCCGGCGGAGGATGCGGCCCCTTTTCGCTGCATAATCAGAGGGCGTCGACAGGGGGTCGGCGCCACAAGAGAAGTCCGGGGGGACCAGATGGTCGCATCGATCTCCTGGGCTTTCTCGGGAATCCGAGAGCTCGAGAATCTCGGACCGCGCATCGTCGTCAAACCCGGCACCGTTCCGAGCATCACCGGTTCGGGATTCGGCACCGCCGATCTGAGCGTCGTGCTGATGACGGTCTCGCCGCTGCGCGTCCTCCGCGGGACGTGGCCGGCCGACGACACCTCCTTCCTCACTTTCAGCTTCCTCATCGACGGCTTCGTGCGCATGGTCGCCCCGGACCGAACGGTGCTGCTGCGTCCGGGCTCGATCTCGTACCAGCAGGGGACGACGACGTTCACGACCGAGTCGACGACTCCGGCCACGATCCTCCACCTCTCGCTGCGCGCCGACGAGATGCGCCGCTACGGCTTCGACACGTCGGCCCCGGTCTACGCGCTCGACCCCGACGCCCGGTCCACCCGCGCCGCATACGCCTTCACGACCGCCTTCGCCCTCGCGGCGGAGTCCGGGACGGGGCTGCCCGGCGAGGGCGAGGTCACCGGCTTCGCCCACGTTGTCAAGCAGCTCCTCACCAGCGCGTTCCTCGCGGCGGCGAGCTCGCAGCCCGGCACCACGAGCGTGCGAGCCGCCACGCTAGGGCGCGCGCGCACGGTCATCGACCGGACGCACCGCACGCCGCGCTGCACTCCGGAGGCGGTGGCCGACGCGGTCAACGTGTCCACCCGCTCCCTCCAGCGGCTCTTCGAGGATGCGGGCACCACGGTCGCGAGCGAGATCGAGCGATCCCGGGTCGCCAGCGCCGTGGAGCTCCTGCGCCGCCGCCCGCGGGAGGTCCCGCTCGAGGCGATCGCCGCCGCGTCCGGATTCTCCTCGGCGGACCACCTCCGCCGTGCGCTCAAGCGCCGCGAGGGGCTCACCCCGAGCGACATCCGCGGCAGGATCGCGCGCCCCGCCGATGGATCGGCAGCCGGCGAGGTCGTGCGGCTCCAGCCCCCGCTCGCCGACGCGCGCAGGGCCTAGCCGTTCAGCTCGGGGCCGTCGGCCCCCGTGGAGCATCGAACCCGACGAGCAACGTCCGGACGAGCCCTTCTCGGCGCGCAGAGCAGCGACCCGGCCTCCACTGGGCACCGTCGGCCGACGCCGCAGCCGCAGCGGGCTGCAGGCCGGGTCAGCCCGCGCAGTATCCGAGCTGGACGGTCGATCCCTGCGGGACGTCGCCCGGAGCCAGGGACTGGGTCGTGATGGGCGGGTTCGCCCGGGTTGCGTCGCAGGTCTCGTCCGGGACCTCGACCCCCACGAGCTGCAGCTTCTCGGAGGCGACGGTGGCCAGTGCGCTGCTGAGGGACGTCCCGACGAGGTCGGGGAGCGTGACCTGGCCGGAGGAGACGGTGAGGTCGACCGGCGTGCCCGGGGCGACCTGCTGTCCCGCTCCGGGGGAGGCGGAGAGCACGACGTCGCCCGGGACGGTCGGCGAGTTCTCGCGGGTCTGGGAGCCCTCGACGAAGCCGACGGCGGTGAGCGCGTCGATGGCCTCGGCGAGGCTCTGCCCGACGGTGTCCGGCACGGCGACGGGCTGCGGGCCCTGGGACACGACGATGCGGATGACCGTCTCGGGTGCGACGATCGTGCCCGAGCCCGGATCCGTGCGGATCACCTCGCCCTCGGGGACGGTCGAGCTGTACTCCGCGACCTGGCTCGGCACGAGATCGAGCTCGGTCAGGGTCGACTGGGCGCTGTCGTAGGTGGTCTCGGTGAGGGTGGGGACCTCGCGCGACTGCGACGGCAGCGTGGACGCGGGCTGGAGCGTCAGCACCCAGATCACGAGTGCGGCGACGATCACGGCCAGCACGACGATCGAGGACCAGATCCAGAGGACCGGCGGGCGGCGCTGGGTGCGGACGATCGAGTTGTCCTCGGCCAGCTGGCGGAGGGCGAGCTCGGAGTCGTTGACTCCACCCTGGCTGCGGGCCGCGAAGAGCGAGGTGGTCAGCTCGTCGATCGGGCGGTGGTCGGGGAGGCGTCCGGCGGCGGCGTCGCGCAGGTCGTCGCGGAACTCCGCAGCTCCCTGGAAGCGCTCGTAGCGGTCCTTCGAGAGTGCTCGGGCGACGACCGCGTCGAGTGCGGGGGTGACGGCCGGGTTGATGGAGCTCGGCGCCGGCGGCGTCTCGCTGACGTGCTGGTAGGCGACGGCCACCGGGGTGTCGCCGCGGAAGGGCGCACGGCCGGTGAGGAGCTCGAAGAGCACGATGCCGGCGGAGTAGAGGTCGCTGCGGGCGTCGACCTGCTCGCCCTTCGCCTGCTCGGGGGAGAAGTAGGCCGCGGTGCCGAGGATCGCCGTGGTCTGAGCGACCGTGGCGGCGGAGTCGGAGACGGCGCGGGCGATCCCGAAGTCCATTACCTTCACCTGGCCCGACGGGGTCAGCATGATGTTGCCGGGCTTGATGTCGCGGTGGACGACGCCTGCGCGGTGCGAGTACTCGAGGGCGGTGAGGATGCCCTCCGTGATGCGGACGGCCTCGTCCACGTCGA
This sequence comes from Rathayibacter sp. AY2B5, assembly GCF_002931645.1. NCBI lineage: Bacteria > Bacillati > Actinomycetota > Actinomycetes > Micrococcales > Microbacteriaceae > Rathayibacter > Rathayibacter sp. AY2B5. The sequence goes on from NZ_PSUE01000003.1 coordinate 169,669, forward strand.
GGGGGCCCTCGGCGATCAGGTCCTTGAGGAGGCGGCCCTCGATGTGCTCCATGACGATGAAGGGCCGGCGCGACTCGGCGCCGTTGTCGTCGAGCGAGACCTCCTCGCCCGCGTCGAAGACCCGGACGATCGTGGGGTGCGACATGCGCGACGCGGACTGCGCCTCCTGCCGGAACCGCAGGCGGAAGGCGGAGTCGGAGGAGAGGGAGAGCTTCAGCTCCTTGATGGCGACGGTGCGGCCGAGCCGGGTGTCGGTGCCGAGGTACACCTCGGACATCCCGCCGCGGCCGAGCCGGGGCCCGACCTGGTACCGTCCCGCGATCAGGCGACCCTCATCCGTCACGCGCACGCTCCCGCCCTGTACTTCCGTGTGGTGCGGCCCCGAGGAGCCACGGCAAGTGTACCTATGGGCCCCTGGTGTTCCGGGCGGGGGCGCGACGCGACGGCCCCGAGGCGCTGGGCCGGAGCGATGCCCCGGGCCGGCGCGCCGCCGCTACTCGGAGGGGGTGGGCGTCGAGGTGGCCTTCGAGGTGGGGGTCGGCGCCGGGGTCGGAGCCGGCTCCTCGACGGTGACGGAGAGGGTGGGCGAGGCCGCCGACTCCGACTCGCCGCAGAGCACGGTGTACGTGACGTCGATCGTGCCCGCCGTGGTGCCGGCCTGGATCGTCGCGGTCGTCGAGTTCGACGGGTTGGTGCTCGTCACGCTCGCGCCCTCACCGGTCGCGGTCACCCGGTAACCGCTCACGGAGGTTCCGCTCGGGCACTGGTTGTAGTTGCTCCAGGTGACGTTGAACGTCGCGCCCGCCTCGACGCTGGAGGCGGCGGGGGTGACGGTCGGCACGGCGGTCGGTGCGTCCGGGGTCGCGACCTCGGTGAAGACGGAGACCTCGATGGTCGTGCCCTTCACCACGTTCGCGGTGGGGTTCACGTCCTCGACGAGTCCGACCTGCTCGGCGGTGGGGGCGCTCGGGCCGTCCGCGCGGCGGACGCCCATGCCCAGGGCCTCGAGCTCGGTCTCGACGTCGTCGAAGGGGCGCCCGACGTAGTCGGCCTTGTCGATGACGACCGTGTTCGAGGTCGGCGTCGGCGTGGGACTCGGAGTCTCGGACGGCGTCGGCGACGGGGCAGTGCTGGTCGTCGCGGTGGGGGAGGCGGCCGGGTCGCTGCTCCCGCCGGTCGTCAGGGCGAAGATCGTGCCCGCGATGACGACGGCGAGGATCACGATGAGGGCGATCAGCGGCCAGGTCCAGGGGCTGCGCCTGCGCGGCTCCTCGGAGGCCTCGAGCGGCTCCTCGATCGGCACGAACGGAGCGGCGGCCTCGGCCGCGGGCGCGCCGGAGGGGAGCACCGTGGTCGCCTGCGTCGCGCCCTGGTTGGAGGGGAGGACCGTGGTCGCCTGCGTCGCGGGCAGGTCGCTGAGGACCGCGGGGACGGCCAGCGCCGCTCCGCGCACGTCGCCCGAGCGCAGCGCCTGGGCCGCCCGCGCGAGGTGCGCGGCGGTGGCGGGGCGGTCGGCCGGCTTCTTGGCGATGCAGGAGTAGACGAGATTGCGCACCGGCTCCGCGACCGTGACCGGCAGCTCCGGCGGGGTGTCGTTGATCTGCGCCATCGCGATGGCGACCTGCGACTCGCCCGTGAAGGGGCGGCGCCCGGCCAGGCACTCGTACGCGACGATGCCCAGCGAGTAGATGTCGGTGGCGGGGGAGGCGGGCTGGCCGCTCGCCTGCTCCGGGGACAGGTACTGGACCGTGCCCATGACCTGCCCGGTCGCCGTCAGCGGGACCTGGTCGGCGATGCGCGCGATGCCGAAGTCGGTGATCTTGACGCGGCCGTCCGGCGTGATGAGCAGGTTGCCCGGCTTCACATCGCGGTGCACGAGGCCCGCGGCGTGCGCGGCGTGCAGGGCGAGCGCGGTCTGCGCGACGATGTCGAGGACCTTGTCGGTCGACAGGACGCGCTCGCGCTCGAGGACGGTCGAGAGCGCCTCGCCGGGGACGAGCTCCATGACCAGGTAGGCCGAGCCGTCCTCCTCGCCGTAGTCGTAGACGTTGGCGATGCCCTCGTGGTTGACCAGCGCCGCGTGGCGGGCCTCGGCGCGGAAGCGCTCGAGGAAGCCGGGGTCGCCGAGGTACTCGTCCTTCAGGATCTTGATCGCGATGGTGCGGCCGATGACCAGATCGGTCGCCTGCCACACCTCTCCCATGCCGCCGATGGCGATCCGGGACTGCAGCTCGTAGCGTCCCCCGAAGGTGAGGCCTGTCGTGGGTCTCATTTGTTCAGCACCGCCTCTAGTACCTGTTGTCCGATGGGTGCGGCGATCAGGTTGCCGTACCCGGTCTGGCCGAGCCCTCCACCGTTCTCCACGAGCACGGTGATGGCGTACTGCGGGTCGTCCGCAGGCGCGAAGCCGGTGAACCAGAGGGTGTACGGGTCGTCCCCGCCGTTCTCGGCGGTGCCGGTCTTACCGGCCACAGTGACGCCCCCTATTGTTGCATTCGTCGCCGCGCCGCCCTGGACGCTGGCGACCATCATCGCCTTGACGGCGTCCGCGGTCTGCGTGCTCACCGCCCGGCCGAGCGACTTCTCCTGGAACTGCTGCAGCACGCTGAGGTCCTGCGAGCGGATCGAGTCGACCAGGTTCGGCTGCATCACCTCGCCGCCGTTCGCGATCGCCGCGGAGACCATGGCGATCTGCAGCGGCGTCGCGCGCACCTCGTACTGCCCGAAGGCGGTGAGGGCCGTCTGGGCGTCGTCCGTCTTCGTCGGGTAGGTGCTCGCCTCGACCGACATCGGGATCTCGAGCTCGGTGTCGAACCCGAACTTCTCGGCCTGCGAGCGGATCGCGTCCGCTCCCAGCTGCACGCCCATCTCGGCCATCGGGACGTTGCAGGAGAGCGAGACGGCGGTGGCCAGCGTGACCGTCTCTCCGGAGCCGCAGAGACCGCCTCCGGAGTTGATCACCTGCGACGAGGAGCCGGGCAGCGTGTACGACTCGACGTTGGGGAAGCTCGAGTCGGCGGTGAAGCGGCCGGACTCGAGGGCGGCCGAGGCCACGACGAGCTTGAAGACGGAGCCGGGCGGGTTGAGCGAGCCGCCGATGGCCCGGTTCACGAGGGGCTCGGAGGAGTCGTCGTTCAGCGCCCGGTAGGCGGCGAGGACGTCGTCGGTGTCGTGGGAGGCCAGCGCGGTGGGGTCGAAGGTGGGCTTCGAGACCATCGCGAGGATGCGGCCGGTGGCCGGCTCCGTCACGACGACGGCCCCCGTGTAGTCGCCGAGCGCGTCGAAGGCGGCCTGCTGGGCGACCGGGTCGATCGAGAGCTCGACCGACGCGCCCTTCGGGTCCTGGCCCGTGACGAGGTTGTTGATCTCGTCGAAGAACTGCGAGTTCGAGGTGCCCGAGAGGTAGTCGTTGAGCGTGCGCTCGATGCCGGTGGTGCCCTGGTTCAGGGTGAAGTAGCCGGTCACGGCGGAGTAGAGCGGGCCGTTCGCGTACTGCCGCTGGAACTTGTAGAGGTCGTCCGACGGCGTCGAGGAGGCGATCGGCTGACCGCCGGCGAGGATCGCGCCGCGCTCGGTCGAGAAGCTCTCGTAGAGGGTCCGCGTGTTGCGGCCGTCCTCGTCGAGGGAGTCGGCCTGGATCACCTGGATGGTGGTGGTGGAGAGGAAGAGGGCCACGAACATCGTCAGCACGACGAGGCTCACCCGTTTGAGTTCTCGGTTCATCGACGGATCACACCACCAGACGAGGCTGACTGCGGACTGTGTCGGACAGGCGCAGCAGCACCGCCACGATCATCCAGTTCGCCACGAGGGAGGAGCCGCCGGCGGCGAGGAACGGCGTGGTCAGGCCGGTCAGCGGGATGACGCGGGTGACGCCTCCGATGACGATGAAGCACTGCAGGGCGATCACGAACGAGAGGCCGACTCCCAGGAGGCGCCCGAAGTCGTCCTGCCCGGCGAAGCCGATGCGGAACCCGCGCGAGACCAGCAGGAGGTAGAGGCCGAAGATCGCGAAGAGCCCGGCGAGGCCCAGCTCCTCGCCGAGGCTGGCGATGATGTAGTCGGACTGCGGGACCGGCGTGAGATCCGGCATCCCCTGGCCGAGGCCCGTGCCGAGCAGCCCGCCGTGCGCGAGGCCGAAGAGGCCCTGAACGAGCTGGTAGCTGCCGCCCGGATCCGCCCCGTAGCGCTCGGCGCTGAAGGGCTCGAGCCAGTTGGCGAAGCGGTTGCCCACGTAGTCGAGCGTCTGGCTCGCCAGCAGCGCGCCGCCGAGGAACAGGCCGACGCCGATGAGGACCCAGCTGGTGCGCCCGGTCGCGACGTAGAGCATGACCAGGAACAGGCCGAAGTAGAGCAGAGCCGTCCCCAGGTCGCGCTGGAAGACGATGACGCCCATCGTGACCGCCCAGACCACCAGGATCGGGCCGAGGTCGCGCAGGCGCGGGAAGCGCATCCCGAGGACGGTGCGGCCCACCATCGAGAGGGAGTCGCGGTTGCGCACGAGGTAGCCGGCGAAGAAGACCGCGAGGGCGATCTTGGCGATCTCGCCGGGCTGGAAGCTCGCCACGTCGCCGATCCCGATCCACACGCGCGCGCCGCTGACCTCGCGGCCGATGAAAGGCAGGAGCGGCAGCAGGAGCAGCACGATCGCCGCGAACCCGGCGACGTAGGTGTAGCGGAACAGCACGCGGTGGTTGCGGATGACCAGCAGCACCACGATCGCCGCCACGACGGCCAGGGCGCTCCAGAAGATCTGCCGCACCGCCACCGACTCCCAGCCGGTCGCGCCGTCGGCGATGTCGATCCGGTAGATCTCGGCGACGCCCAGGCCGTTCAGCACGGTGGCGATCGGGAGGAGGAAGGGGTCGGCCGCCGGGGCCGCGAAGCGCAGCACGACGTGCACGGCGAGCACGAGCGCCGAGAGGCCGGCGCCCAGCGAGACCAGCGTGGTGTCGATCGAGCCGAGGGCGCCGAGCTGCACGAGCACGATCGCGCCGGCATCGATGAGGCATGCGCCGATCAGGAGCAGGAGCTCGAGATTGCGCAGCTTCTGGCGGAAGAAGCCCTGCCGCTCGGGGGCGGGGCGGGCGGTGGCCGTGGCGGCGTCCGTCATGGTGCTCCGTTCGCGTCCGTGAGGCGCTCGACGATGTCGACCGCGCCGGCGTAGGAGTCGGCGCTGATCGTCTGCTCCAGCTGCTCGACGTCGTAGGCGCGGAGGGAGTCGAGCGGGATGCCCGTGTCCTCCTTCACCTCCGAGAGCGAGAGCGGGCCGACCGACTGCTGGATGCCCTGGTAGATGATCACGGTGTCCCCGTCGGTGCCGACGTAGAAGCGCGACTGCGTCCAGTCGTAGGCGAAGAGGATCCCGAGGAATCCGATGATGAGCACGAGGGACAGGCCGACGAGCCAGGTGATGCGGCGGCGCAGGTGCCGGCGGCGGTCCTCCTCGATCAGCTCGTCGAGGTAGTCCTCGGACGCGGGCTCGAAGTGGGTGGGGCCCTGCGCGGCGGGAGCCCGGGTGTGCAGGCGGAGGCCGGGGATCCGGACGCGGTTCTGCGAGTCGTCGGTGCTGAAGGGCGTGGGCGCGGCGGCGGATCCGACGACCACCGGCTCCTCCACGGGGGCGAGGATGCGCGCGGTGTCGCCCGCCCCGGGGATGTCGAGGACGACGACGGTGACGTTGTCCGGGGCGCCGTGCGAGAGGCTGTCGCGGATCAGGCGGTCGGCCACCTGCTGCGCGGTCTCGTCGCGGCTGAGCTCCTTGAGGATCTCGTCGTGCGGGACGACGCCGGAGAGGCCGTCGGAGCAGATCAGCCAGCGGTCGTGCGGCTCGGTCTCGAGCGTGAGCGTGTCGATCTCGGGGTTGGTGTGCACGTCGCCGAGGACCCGCATCAGGACGGAGCGGCGCGGATGCGTCATCGCCTCCTCCTCCGTGATGCGGCCGGAGTCGACGAGGCGCTGCACGAAGGTGTGGTCGGTCGTGACCTGCTCGAGCCGGCCGTCGCGGAGGACGTAGATGCGGGAGTCGCCGATGTGCGCGATCGCCACCGACTCGCCGACGCGGGCGATCGCGCTGACGGTGGTGCCCATGCCGGTGAGCTCGGGGTGGTCGACCACGGCGTCGGCCAGCAGGGTGTTGGCCGCCAGCAGGGTGCGCTTGAGCTCGTCCTCGGCCTCGTAGGTGGAGGCGTAGACGCGGTCCGCCTCCGCGATGCGCTTGATCGCGATGGAGGAGGCGACGTCGCCGCCCGCGTGGCCGCCCATGCCGTCGGCGACGACGAAGAGCTGCCGGCCCGCGTAGCCGGAGTCCTGGTTGTTCGAGCGGATCCTGCCGACGTGCGAGACGGCGGCGCTCTCGCGCACCGCGCCGTGGCCGGAGCCGCTCTCCGGAGTGGGGGCCACGCGCTACGACCGCCGCAGTTCGAAGGTGGTGGTGCCGACCTTCACGGGCGTGTCCAGCGGCACCTTGGTGGGCGCGCCGACGCGGCGGCCGTCGAGGAAGGTGCCGTTGGTGGAGTCGAGGTCCTGGATCATCCACTCGTCGTTCCAGAGGAGCAGGCGCGCGTGGTGGGTCGAGGTGTAGTCGTCGCGGATGACCAGCGTCGACTCCGCGGAGCGGCCGATCGTCAGCGGGTCGCCGGTCAGCTCGAGCTCGGTGCCCCGCTTGGGGCCCGAGGTGATCACGAGGCGCTGCGCCGTGTGGACCGTGGCGGCGCCTCCCTGCTCGGCGCGCTCGGCGGCGGCCTCTCGGCTCCTCCGGGCCGAGGGGGCCGACGGAGAGGCGGGCTGCGCGGGCGTGGGAGCCGCGGCGGCCGCGGCGACCACGGGCTGGGCCGCCGTCACGAACGGGGCCTCGGGGGACGCGGCCTGCGCGCCGGGCGGCAGCTTGCGCACGCGCTGCCCGAACAGGTCGGAGCGCAGCGCGTAGACGATGCCGAACACGAAGAACCACAGCAGCGCGAGGAACGCGATGCGCAGGAGGAAGAGAGTGAGCTCGCTCATAGCCGGTCGTCCCAGAATCCCTCGGAACCGCGTCCGGCTGCCCTGCCGGACGACGGGCGGTCGGTGCGTGCGGGCGCGGAGCCCTGCACGACGCGGTAGACGATCGAGGTGCGCCCGATCGTGATGGTCTGCTCGGGGGCCAGGGGCGCCTGCGTGACGGGCCGGCCGTCGAGCTTGGAGCCGTTCGTGGACCCGAGGTCGTGCACCTGGGCGCGGGAGCCGTCCCAGAGGATCTCGACGTGCTTGCGGGACGTGCCCGAGTCGTCGACGGTGATGTCGGCGTCGCTGCCGCGGCCGATGACGGTGCGCGCCTTCGTGATCGGGTGGCGCCGGCCGTCGATGTCGAGGACGGGCGTGTAGGCGACGGTGCCCTTCACGCTGCGGGAGTCGACCTCGACCATGCCGTCGCTGAGCGCCGGATCGACGGCGAGGGAGATGTCGATCGGGCCGGGGAAGCGGAAGCCCTGCTTGGTGGCGTGCTCGGTGGCGACCGTGGTGAGCTCGTCGATCAGCGTGGCGCCGAGGCGCTGCATCCGGTCGAGGTCGGTCGCGGACATCCGCAGGACGAGGCTGTTGGGGACGAGGATGCGTTCGCGGCTGACCACGGCGGCGGAGGTGTCGAGCTCCCGGCGGAGGGCGGAGGCGAGCTCGACCGGCTGCAGACCCGACTTGAAGGTCCGCGCGAACGCGCCGTTGACGACGCGCTCGAGTCCCTTCTCGAAGTTGTCCAGTATGCCCACAGTCTTCCGATCTTCCGGTTCTTCGCCTTCTCGGCGGTCGCGCACGGATCGAGATGTCTGCGCGCCCGTCGCCGCTTCCTCTTCTTGGTCTGCGCCGCGCACGGCTACGGGCATGTTACTGGGATGGTCTGGATGCGCGATCCTCCGCGGTGGTTTCGCGGCCGGAGTGCCGTGTGCGCGCTCTCACCGGCACGGCCCGGTGGCGGCTCCCGGGGGAGCTCCGACCCGGGGCGGCGGGTGCCGGTTCGGCTCCGGGGCCGGGGGATGCTACGATTTCTCGTCGGCGCTTCGGTGCCGCTGGTGAGCGCGAGTGGCGGAATAGGCAGACGCGCACGGTTCAGGTCCGTGTGCCCGAAAGGGCGTGGGGGTTCAACTCCCCCCTCGCGCACCAGAGTTCATGAGAACCGGAGTTCGAGAGAACCGGGTTCGAGGGAACCGGAGAGAAGCCCCCGATCGGATGTCCGGTCGGGGGCTTCTCCCGTTCCCGGGTGCGGTGCGCTCCGGGGCGGGCTCCTGTCGTGTCGTTCTCGCGGACGGCGTCCCGCGGAGGGGCGGTGTTCACCGGGAGGTCGGCGCGAGGTCGTCCGGCGCGGGCACGCTCGCGGGGTGATCGCCCTCCGTGCCGACGTGTCCGCCCTCGATACGCAGGCGCTGCCCGAGCTGCTCCGACGCCTCGGCCGGCACCGGAGCGTGCAGGTGGGGGAGTGCCAGTGGATCGCGGTGCTGCCCGGATCGGGCCCGGTGCTGCTGACCTCCGGCGACCGGCTCGTGCTCGACCTGCTGATCGAGCGGCGCGCGCTGCTCCCCGTGGTGATCGACGCGCTCGAGGCGGAGCTGCGCAGCGGCGGCTTCCGCGAGCGGATCGCGCTGAGCTGGAGCACGCCGGACACGGTGCCCGTGCTGCTGCGCTGACGGCTCGCGGTCAGCGGCGGGTGAGCTCCACGACCGGGATGATACGGGCGGTGCGCTTCTCGTAGTCGAGGAAGCCGGCGGAGGCGGTGGTGAAGCGGGCCCAGCCGGCGTCGCGCTCCTCCCCGGCGAGGACGCGCGCCCGGACGTCGACGGTGCCGTCGTCGGGGGTCTCGATCGCCAGGTCCGGGTGGGCGATCAGGTTGTGGAACCAGGCGGGGTGCTTGGGCGCACCGGCGGCGGACGCGGCGAGCAGCCAGACGTCCTCGGAGGGGTGCAGCGCCATCAGCGGAGTCACGCGCTCCTCACCGGAGCGGGCGCCGCGGTGGTGCACCAGCACGAGGCTCCTCCCGAAGCCGCCCGAGGTCACGGTCCCGCCGTTCGCGCGGAACTCCTCGATGATCGTGTCGTTCCAGTCGGCCATGCTCGTCCTCCTCGACGCGGTGCCGGCACTCGAGTGCCGGGGTCAGGCGCGGGCGCCCAGGGCGTCCTCGCGGCTGCTGCTCCCACCCGGCGGCTGCGCGCCCCCGGTGACGGCGGCGGGATCCGCCAGCGCCCGCCGCCAGGGTAGCTCCGCGGCGCCGACGAGTTCCAGCCTCGAGCGCAGGGCGGCCCGCTCGATCCGCACGCCGCGCGCGAGGTCGCTCAGGGCCCGGGCGGAGACGCGGGCGGCGAGGCGCTCGCGGTCGACGGTGAGCAGCGAGCCGAGGAAGCCGCCCAGCACGACCGCGGTGGGGTTGAAGAGGTTGATGTAGGTGGACAGGCCCTCCGAGAGCAGGTCGACCTGGCGGGCGACCTCGCCGAGGACGGCGGGGTCGCGGGAGGTGCCCAGGGCGATGTCGAGCTCGTCCTGGTCGAGGACGCGGGCGCCGAGGACGTCGAGGAGGGAGCGCATCCGGACCTCGGCCTCGAGGCAGCCGCGCCGGCCGCAGCCGCAGAGGCGGCCGTTCGTGGCGACGAGGGTGTGGCCCAGCTCGGCCGCGAACCCCGAGGAGCCCTGGAGCGGGACGCCGCCGATGATGACTCCTCCGCCGATGCCGCCCGCGCCGCCGGTGACGTAGACGACGTCGGCCACGCCGTGCGCGGCTCCGAAGAGGGACTCGCCGATGGCGCCGAGGGTCGCGTCGTTGCCGACGGCGACCGGGAGGTCGAGGGCGCGGCTCAGCTGGGTGGCGAGGTCGACGTCGCGCCAGCCCAGGTGCGGGGCGCGGTGGACGAAGCCGGAGTCGGCCTGGACGAGGCCGGGGACGGCGACGCCCGCGCCGACCAGCGTGCGCAGCGACTCCCGCTCGGAGCGGAAGCCCTCGACGATGCCGGTGACGACGCGGACCACCGTGGCGGGGCTCGCGGGCTTGGGGGTGTCGAAGCGGACGCGGCGGAGCAGCTCGCCGTGCAGCCCGACGAGGCCGACGATGATCGCGTCGGTGTCGAGGTGGACGCCCACGGCCGCGAACCGGTCGCCGGGGACGACGGTGGCGCTGGGGCGGCCGATGCGGCCGTCGGGCGCGGTGGTCTCCTCCGCCACCCAGCCGAGCTCGCTCAGCTCGCCGACGAGGTTCGCGACGGCGGAGCGGTTCAGCCCGGTGAGGCGGCCGAGCTCGGCGCGGCTGGTGGGACCGGAGCGGTGCACCAGGGTCGCGAGGCTCGCGAGGTTCGTGCGGCGCAGCAGCGCGTTGCTGGAGGCTCCGACTGCTCCTGCCATGATCGCCTGCCTGTCGCTGGACCCCGACGGGTCTCGGATGCACTCGGGCGCGGCTCCCCCGAGGAGAAGCCGCGCCCGAGAACTGTAGAAGAGAAGGACGAGGAGCGCCGCTGGGCGGCGCTCGGCGTTCGCCTAGCGGCCGCCGGCGCGGCGCTTGTTGAAGATGTCGAACGCCACCGCGAGCAGGAGGACGAAGCCCTTGATCGCCATCTGCCAGGCCGCGTCGACCGAGAGGATGGACAGGCCCATGTTGAGCACGCCCATCACGAGTCCGCCGATGACGGCTCCGACGACGGTGCCCACGCCTCCCTGGACGGCGGCGCCGCCGATGAAGACCGCGGCGATCGCGTCCAGCTCGTAGTTCTGTCCGGCCGAGGCGACCGCACCGCCGGCGCGGGCGGTGCTGACGATGCCCGCGACTCCGGCCAGTGCGCCCATGTTGACGAAGATGAAGAAGTTGACCCACTTCGTCTTGACGCCGGACATCATAGCGGCGAACAGGTTGCCGCCCATCGCGTAGATGTGGCGGCCGAAGACCGTCCGGCCGAGCACGAAGCTGTAGGCGAGGATCAGCACGGCGAGCACGATCAGGATGATCGGGGTTCCGCTGTAGCCGGCGAGCAGCCAGGAGAGGGCCATGATCGCGATGACGGCGATGGCCGACTTCGCGACCAGCGAGCCGATGGGCTCGCGGGGCAGCTCGAGGCGGCGGAGGGTCGCGCGGCTGCGGAGCTGCTGGGCCACGAGGACGACGCAGACGATCAGGCCGAGGACCAGGGTGAGCGCGTCGCGCCCGGCGATGCCGCCGAGGACGCCCGGCAGCCAGCCGGCGCCGATCGCGGTGAACTCGGTGGGGAGGCCGTTGATCGTTCCGCCGGTGAGGAGGACGAGGGTGAAGCCGCGGAAGATCAGCATGCCCGCGAGGGTCACGATGAACGCCGGTATGCCGACGAAGGCGACCCAGAAGCCCTGCCATGCTCCGACGGCGGCGCCGGTGACGAGGGCGACGACGACGGCCGCCCACCAGGGCAGGCCCCAGTTGTTCATCGCGATCGCCGAGATGGCGCCGACCATCGCCACGACCGAGCCGACCGAGAGGTCGATGTGGCCGGCGATGATGACCATCACCATGCCGATCGCGAGGATCAGCACGTAGGCGTTCTGCTGGATCAGGTTGTTGACGTTGCCGGGCAGGAGCAGGCGCCCGCCGGTCAGCACCTGGAAGAGCAGGATGATGATGGCCAGTGCGGCGAGGATGCCGTACTGCCGGAGGTTGATGTTCAGCCGGCGCGAGCGCTTGGGCGGGGTGGAGGGCGTGTTGGCGGGCGTGTCCGCCGGCGCTGTGGTGGTCGTGGCGCTCATCGGGCCTGTTCCTTTCCGGCGGTCATGTAGTGCATGAGGTGCTCCTGGGTGGCGTCGGCGCGATCGATCTCGCCCGTGATCCGTCCCTCGGAGATGGTGTAGATGCGGTCGGCGAGGCCGATCAGCTCGGGCAGCTCGGACGAGATGACGACGACCGCCTTGCCCTGGGCCGCGAGCTCGTTGATGATCCCGTAGATCTCGTACTTGGCTCCCACGTCGATGCCGCGGGTGGGCTCGTCGAGGATCAGCACGTCGGGACCGGAGAAGATCCACTTCGAGAGGACGACCTTCTGCTGGTTGCCGCCGGAGAGCTTCCCCGTGACGGCCGAGACGGTCGGCGCCTTGATGTTCATCTTCGATCGGTACGAGTCGGCGACCTTGTACTCGCGGTGCTTGTCGATCACGCCGAGCCGGGCCAGGCGCGAGAGCGCGGCGGCCGAGACGTTGACGGTGATGTCGCCGATGAGGTTGAGCCCGTAGCGCTTGCGGTCCTCGGTCGCGTAGGCGAGGCCGTTGCGGATGGCCTCGTCGACGGTGCGGGTCTGGATCTCCTCGCCGTCCTTGTAGACGCGGCCGGAGATGCCGGTGCCGTAGCTCCTCCCGAAGATGCTCATCGCGAGCTCGGTGCGTCCGGCACCCATCAGGCCCGCGAAGCCGACGATCTCGCCGGCGCGGACGGTGAAGGAGGCGTCGTCGACGACCACGCGGTTGATGTCGACCGGGTGGTGGACCGTCCAGTTCTCGACGCGCAGCTTCTCCTCGCCGATCTGCGGGTCGCGCGGCGGGAACATGCTGTTGAGGTCGCGGCCGACCATCGCGCGGATGATCCGGCTCTCGGACGCCTCCTCGCCGGCCATCGGGAAGCTCTCGATGGTGCGGCCGTCGCGGATGATCGTGACGGTGTCCGCGATGGCGCGGATCTCCTTCAGCTTGTGGCTGATGATGATGCAGGTGATGCCCTGCTTGCGGAGCTGGTCGATCAGGCCGAGCAGGTGGTCGCTGTCCTCGTCGTTGAGGGCGGCGGTGGGCTCGTCGAGGATGAGGAGCTTCACCTCCTTGGCGAGGGCCTTGGCGATCTCGACGAGCTGCTGCTTGCCGACGCCGAGCTCGAGGATCTTGGTCGCGGGGCTCTCGGCGAGGCCGACGCGGGCGAGCAGCTTGGCCGCCTCCGCGTTGGTCGCGTTCCAGTTGATGACGCCGCGGGTCGACTTCTCGTTGCCGAGGAAGATGTTCTCGGCGATGGAGAGGTAGGGGCTGAGGGCGAGCTCCTGGTGGATGATCACGATGCCGTCGGCCTCGCTGTCGTTGATCGACCGGTACTGCGCCTCCTCGCCCTCGAACTCGATGGTGCCCTCGAAGCTGCCGTACGGGTACACGCCGGAGAGGACTTTCATCAGGGTCGACTTGCCGGCGCCGTTCTCGCCGCAGATGGCGTGGACCTCGCCGGGCTGGACCGAGAGCGAGACGCCGTCGAGGGCGCGGACGCCGCCGCCGAACTCCTTGACGATGTCGCGCATGATGAGGATGGGACTGGCCAACAGGGCCTCACTTCGTTGGGGGGGGAGTGGTGTGCGGACGGGGAGGCGGGGGCGGGGAGGATCGCTCCTCCCCGCCCCCGCCCGACGGATCAGAGTCCGACGTCGCCGGCCTTGAGGAAGCCGGAGTCGACGAGGACCGACTGCACGTCGTCCTTCGTGACGACCTGCGGCTCCAGCAGGTAGGACGGGACGACCTTCTCGCCGTTGTCGTAGGTCTCGGTGTCGTTGACCTCGGGCTCCTCGCCCGCGACGATCGACTGCACCATCTGGAAGACGCGGTCGCCGAGGGTGCGGGTGTCCTTCCAGACCGTCATGGACTGCTCGTCGGCGAGGATCGCCTTGACGTTGGCCTTGTCGGCGTCCTGGCCGGTGATGACCGGGTAGTCGGCGCCGGGGGTGTAGCCGGCCGACTTCAGCGAGGCCTCGATGCCGATGGCCAGGCTGTCGTTGGGGGAGAGCACGACGTCGACCTTCTGGCCGCCGGTGTAGAAGGAGGAGAGGCGGTTGTCCATCTCGGACTGCGCCTTGTCGGAGGCCCAGCCCTGGATGCCGATCGAGGCCCAGTCGTCGTCCGACGCGGGCGACTTGCCCGAGGGGACGGTGAGCTTGCCGCTCTCGATGTAGGGCTGCAGGACGTCCCACGCGCCGGAGAAGAAGAACTTCGCGTTGTTGTCGTCGGGGCTGCCGGCGAAGGGCTCGAGGGTGAAGGGACCCGCGGCGTTCTTCAGGTCGAGGGTCGACTCGATGTACTGGCCCTGGAGCTGGCCGACCTTGTAGTTGTCGAAGGTCGCGTAGTAGTCGACGTCCGCGGTGCCGTTGATGAGACGGTCGTAGGCGATGACGGTGGCGTTCTGCTTCTTCGCCTCGGCGAGGACGGGCGCGAGCGCCTCGCCGTCGATCGCGGCGATGACCAGGATCTTGGAGCCGCCGGCGATCTGGTTCTGGATCTGCGAGATCTGCTGATCGGTCTTGTTGTCGGCGTACTGGAGGTCGACGGTGCAGCCGTCGCCCTCGAGCTGCGACTGGAGGCCTTCGCCGTCGTTGATCCAGCGCTCGAGGCTGCGCGTGGGCATCGAGATGCCGACGGTGCAGTCGCCTTCCGCGCCGGCGCCGGCAGCGGCGCCTCCGGAGTTGGCGGGGCTCGCGGAACAGGCCGCGAGGCCGAGGGAGATGATGCCGGCGGCGGCCAGCGTGGTGATGCCGCGGGAGAACTTCATGGAGTGCATTCCTCTCTGAAAGCAGTGTCCGAGGGAGAGGACGACAAGAGGCGTGCACGTGTGGCGCACGTCGTCGTGTCGTCGCCCGGGAGGGCGGGAGAGCCCCGAGGGGCTTTGTCCACGGAGAGAACATATTCCTTCGATCGGGGGGAGTAAAGCGCGGGCGGCGAATTTGTCCAGGCGATGCCGAAATGTGATCTTCGGGACGTCGACCCCCGCCGTTGCTGGGGGAGAACGCTCTCACCGCTCGGCTCCCGCCCGGCTCGCGCCCCTCCGCCGGGCGCCCGCCGCCGTCCGCGTGAGGGAAACGCGAGGACTCCGGGCCGGGCCGTAGGGGAACCGTGAGGACCGCTCCGAGGGGCCCCCGCGAGGTGTTGCATCGCTTCCTGTGCCGCTTCCCGGCAGGCGTCCGGTCCCGGGCGTCGTCCGCTCCCCGGATGGAGTCCTCCGTGCTCGACCTCGCCTACCTCCTCGGCGTGCTCGCCCTCTTCTCGCTCATCGCTCTCGCTGCGAAGGGGGTCGAGCGGCTGGGCGGACCGCCCCCCTCGGCGACCCGCGGGACCCGCGAGAAGGAGGCGGGCCGGTGATCGTCTTCGACGCCCTCGCGGCCGTGCTGGCGCTCGCCGCCGTCGTCTACCTCGTCGCGGCCCTGATCCGACCGGAGCGCTTCTGATGGATCCGCTCCTCGCCGTCCTCCAGGTCGCGACCGTCGGCCTGGCCGTCGCCCTCCTCCACCGCCCCCTCGGCGACCACATGTTCCGCGTCTACACCTCGACGCGCGACCTCGCCCTCGAGCGCGGCGTCTACCGCCTCATCGGCGTCGACTCCGCGGGCGAGCAGAGCTGGCGCGCCTACCTCCGGGCCGTGCTGGCCTTCTCGCTCGTCGGCGTGCTCCTGCTCTACGGGATGCAGCGCCTCCAGGCGGTCCTGCCCGGCTCCCTCGGCCTGCCCGCGGTGCCGGAGGGGCTGGCGTTCAACACCGCCGTCTCGTTCGTCACCAACACCAACTGGCAGTCCTACTCCCCGGAGGCGACCCTCGGCTTCGCGGTGCAGCTCGGCGGCCTCGCCGTGCAGAACTTCGTCTCGGCGGCCGTGGGCCTGGCCGTGGCGGTGGCGCTGATCCGCGGATTCGCGCGCCGCTCCTCCGGAACGCTCGGCAACTTCTGGGTCGACCTCGTGCGCGGCACGCTGCGCCTCCTGCTGCCCCTCGCGGTGGCGGCAGCGGTCGTGATGATCGCGGGCGGCGTGATCCAGAACCTGAACGGCCCGCTGACGGTGACCACACTCACCGGCGGCGAGCAGAGCATCCCGGGCGGCGCGGTGGCCTCGCAGGAGGCGATCAAGCTGCTCGGCACCAACGGCGGCGGCTACTTCAACGCCAACTCCGCGCACCCGTTCGAGAACCCCTCGGCGTGGGTGTCGCTGCTGCAGATCGTGCTGATCCTCGCGATCCCGTTCTCGCTGCCGCGCACCTTCGGCCGGATGGTCGGCGACGTGCGGCAGGGGCGCGCGATCCTCGCGGCGATGGCGACGATCTTCGTCGTGTCGCTCGCGGCCCTCACCGCGCTGGAGGCGGCGGGCGGCGGATCCGCGGCGCAGGCCGCCGGAGCCGCGATGGAGGGCAAGGAGACGCGCTTCGGCATCGCCGGCTCCGCCCTCTACGCGACCGCCTCGACGCTCACCTCGACCGGCGCCGTCAACGCGATGCACGACTCCTTCACCGCGCTCGGCGGCATGCTGCCGATGCTCAACATGATGCTCGGCGAGGTCGCCCCCGGCGGCGTCGGCTCGGGCCTCTACGGGATGCTCGTGCTCGCGGTGCTGGCCGTGTTCGTCGGCGGGCTGCTGGTCGGCCGGACGCCCGAGTACCTGGGAAAGAAGCTCGGCCCGCGCGAGATCAAGCTCGCGAGCCTCTACATCCTCGTGACGCCGACGCTCGTGCTGGCCGGCACGGCCCTGAGCTTCGCGATCCCGGCGGTACGGGAGGACGTGGAGAGCACGTCGATCCTGAACCCCGGGCTGCACGGGCTCTCGGAGGTGCTCTACGCCTTCACCTCCGCGTCCAACAACAACGGCTCGGCGTTCGCGGGGCTGACGGCGAACACGCCCTGGCTCAACACGGCGCTCGGCGTCGCGATGCTCCTCGGCCGCTTCCTCCCGATCCTGCTGGTGCTCGCCCTGGCCGGCTCGCTCGCGGCGCAGTCGCCGCTGCCCTCCAGCGCCGGCACGCTGCCCACCCACCGGCCGCAGTTCGTCGGCCTCCTCGTGGGCGTCACGGTCGTCGTGACCGCGCTCACCTACTTCCCCGTACTCGCGCTGGGCCCCCTGGCGGAAGGACTGCGACTCCGATGACCACTGCACTGACCGAGGCCCCCGCGGAACCCGCGCGCCCCACCCGCGCCGCCCTCGGGCCGCGCCAGCTCGCCGCTGCCCTCCCCGGAGCGCTGCGCAAGCTCGATCCGCGCCTGATGTGGCGCAACCCCGTGATGTTCATCGTCGAGGTCGGCGCCGTGCTGACCACGGTGCTGGCGATCGCCGAGCCGTTCCTCGGGGGGCCGGAGGAGTCGGGCGGATCGACGGTGCCCGTCACCTTCACGGCCGGCATCGCGATCTGGCTCTGGCTCACCGTGGTGTTCGCGAACCTCGCGGAGTCGGTGGCCGAGGGCCGCGGCAAGGCCCAGGCCGAGAGCCTGCGCGCCACCCGCACCAGCACTCCGGCCCGGCGCGTGGCCGACTACGACCCCGCGGACCCCTCCGCCCTGTCGGCCCGCCTGGTCGAGGTCTCCTCGGCCGAGCTGCAGCTGGGCGACGTGGTCGTGGCGGAGGCGGGCGACCTCGTCCCCGGCGACGGCGACATCGTCTGGGGCATCGCCTCCATCGACGAGTCGGCGATCACGGGCGAGTCGGCACCGGTCGTCCGCGAGAGCGGAGGCGACCGCAGCGCGGTGACGGGCGGCACGCGAGTGCTCTCGGACCGGATCGTGGTGCGCATCACCTCGCGGCCGGGCGAGACCTTCGTCGACCGGATGATCGGCCTGGTCGAGGGCGCGTCGCGGCAGAAGACGCCGAACGAGATCGCGCTCGACATCCTCCTGGCGAGCCTCTCGATCGTGTTCGTCGTGGTCGTGCTGACCCTGAACCCGATCGCCTCGTTCGCGGGAGCCTCCGTGAGCGTCCCGGTGCTGGTCGCCCTGCTCGTCTGCCTCATCCCGACCACCATCGGCGCCCTCCTCTCGGCCATCGGCATCGCCGGCATGGACCGGCTCGTGCAGCGCAACGTGCTCGCGATGTCCGGCCGGGCGGTGGAGGCGGCGGGCGACGTCACGACGCTCCTGCTCGACAAGACGGGGACGATCACCTACGGCAACCGCCGCGCGGTGGCGTTCCTCCCGCTCGACGGAGTGGCGCAGGCCGCCCTCGTCGACGCGGCCGCCTCCTCCTCGCTCAGCGACCCGACGCCCGAGGGGAAGTCGATCGTCGACCTCGCGGGCGACTCGGGCCGCCCCGCCGCCGAGCCCGCTCAGGCCGCCGTGGTGCCGTTCACCGCGCAGACCCGGATGAGCGGGCTCGACCTCGCCGACGGCTCCTCCATCCGCAAGGGCGCCGGCTCTGCCGTGCGCGCCTGGGTGGAGGAGGAGGGGCCGCTGCCGTCCGCGGTCGCGGCGCGCCTCACGGTGCTCGTCGACGGCGTCTCGGAGAGCGGCGGCACGCCCCTCGTCGTCGCGGTGAAGGACGCCCACGGCGCCCGCCTGCTCGGCGTCGTGCACCTGAAGGACGTGGTGAAGGACGGGCTCGCCGAGCGCTTCTCGGAGCTGCGCGCGATGGGCATCCGCACCGTGATGATCACGGGCGACAACCCGCTGACCGCGAAGGCGATCGCGGCGGAGGCGGGAGTCGACGACTACCTCGCCGAGGCGACCCCCGAGGACAAGCTCGCCCTGATCCGGCGCGAGCAGGAGGGTGGCGCGCTGGTCGCGATGACCGGCGACGGCACCAACGACGCCCCGGCCCTCGCGCAGGCCGACGTGGGCGTGGCGATGAACACCGGCACCTCGGCGGCGAAGGAGGCGGGCAACATGGTCGACCTCGACTCCGACCCCACCAAGCTCATCGACATCGTGCGGATCGGCAAGCAGCTGCTGATCACCCGCGGCGCGCTCACCACGTTCTCGATCGCGAACGACGTGGCGAAGTACTTCGCGATCATCCCGGCGATGTTCGCGGGGGTCTTCCCCGGGCTCGCGGTGCTGAACGTGATGCAGCTGCACTCGCCGGCCTCGGCGATCCTCTCGGCGATCGTGTTCAACGCGCTGGTGATCGTCGTGCTGATCCCGCTCGCGCTGCGGGGAGTGGCGTACCGCCCGGTCGCCGCCTCGCGCATCCTCAGCCGCAACCTCCTGGTCTACGGGCTGGGCGGAGTGATCGCTCCGTTCCTCGGGATCAAGCTCGTCGACCTGATCGTCGCCGCGATCCCCGGCTTCTGACCCGCCCGTCCCGACCACTGAAGACAGAGAGAAGAGACCATGTTCCGTCCCTACGGTGTCGCGCTGCGCGCGATGATCGTGCTCACCGTGCTGCTGGGAGCGGCGTACCCGCTCGCGGTGCTCGGGATCGGGCAGCTCGCCCTGCCCGCCCAGGCGAACGGCTCGCTGCTGCGCCAGGACGGCGCGGTGATCGGCTCGTCGCTGATCGGCCAGTCGTTCACGGACGCCGACGGAGCGCCCCTGCCGGAGTGGTTCCAGTCGCGTCCCTCCGCCGCGGGCTACGACGCCGCGGCCTCGACCGGCAGCAACCTCGGCCCCGAGAACGCCGACCTGGTCGCGTCCGTCGAGGAGCGCCGGGCCGCGATCGCGGCCTTCGAGGGCGTCGACCCGGCCGCGGTGCCGGCCGATGCGCTGACCGCCTCCGCCTCGGGGCTCGACGCCGCGATCAGCCCCGCCTACGCGCAGCTGCAGGCGCCCCGCGTCGCCGCCGCCCGCGGGCTCGACGTGAGCGCCGTGCGCGCGCTGGTCGAGGAGCACACCGCCGGCCGCGAGCTCGGGTACCTCGGCGAGCCGACGGTGGACGTGCTCGAGCTCAACGCCGCTCTCGCGCGGCTGTGACCGCTCCGGTGGCGCCTCCGGCTCGTAGAATCGCGATCGGCTCGTCGCGACCGTCCGATCGAGCGGATCGACGCCGGTCCCGCGAGCCCGGGGCGCCCCGGAGCCGCGAGCACGAGGGGAGGCCGGGAGCATGACGAAGGGCCGCCTGCGCGTGCTCCTCGGAGCCGCGCCCGGAGTGGGCAAGACCTACACGATGCTCGAGGAGGGCCGCCGGCTCGCCGCCGAGGGCCGCGACGTCGTGGTGGCCGTGGTCGAGACGCACGGCCGCTCCGCCACCGCCGCGATGGTCGAGGGGCTGGAGGTCGTGCCGAGGAGGGCCGTCGAGCACCGCGGTGTGCTGCTCGACGAGATGGACCTCGACGCGGTGCTCGCCCGCCGGCCCGACGTCGCGCTGGTCGACGAGCTCGCGCACACCAACGCCCCCGGCTCCCGGCACGAGAAGCGCTGGGAGGACGTCAGGACGCTCCTCGACGCCGGCATCACCGTCTTCTCGACCGTGAACATCCAGCACATCGAGTCGCTCAACGACGTGGTGCACGCGATCACCGGAGCGCCGCAGCGCGAGACGATCCCGGACGCGGTCCTCCGCGCCGCCGATCAGATCGAGGTCGTCGACCTGGCGCCCCAGGCGCTGCGCGACCGCCTCGCCGACGGCCGGGTCTACCCGCCCGAGCGCATCGACGCGGCGCTGTCCAACTACTTCCGGCTCGGCAACCTGACCGCCCTGCGCGAGCTCGCGCTGCTCTGGCTCGCCGACGAGGTCGACAGCGCGCTGCGCGACTACCGCGTCGAGCACGGCATCGACAGCACCTGGGAGGCGCGCGAGCGCGTGGTCGTGACCCTCACCGGCGGGCCGGAGGGGGAGACCCTGCTGCGGCGCGGCGCGCGGATCGCGGCCCGCGCCTCCGGGGGCGACCTGCTCGCCGTGCACGTGGTGACCCCCGACGGCCTCCGCACCCCGCGCCCGCACGTGCTCGAGGCGCAGCGGGTGCTGGTCGAGAAGCTCGGCGGCAGCTACCACCAGGTGGTCGGCGAGGACGTGCCGCGCACGCTGGTCGAGTTCGCCCGCTCGGTCAACGCGACGCAGCTGGTGATCGGCGTGAGCAGGCGGAGCCGCCTCGCCTCGGCGCTGACGCCCGGCACCGCGTCGACGGTGATCCGCGAGTCCGGCAACATCGACGTGCACATCGTCAGCCACTCCGCCGCCGGGCGCACCGCGGTGCTGCCGAGGCTCGACGGCGCCCTGACGCTGCGGCGCCGCCTCCTGGGACTGGCACTCGCCCTCGTGGGCGGCCCGCTGGTGACCTGGCTGCTCTCGAGCCTCCGCAGCGACGAGTCGATCACGAGCGACGTGCTCTCGTACCAGCTGCTGGTGGTGGTGGTCGCGCTGGTCGGCGGGCTCTGGCCGGCCCTCTTCGCGGCCGTGCTCTCGGGGCTGACCCTCGACTTCTTCTTCGTCGATCCGCTCTACACGATCACCGTCGACGAGCCTCTGCACGCGCTGGCCCTGGTGCTCTACGTGCTCAACGCGGCGCTCGTCAGCGCCGTGGTCGACCGCGCGGCCCGGCGGGCGCGGGCCGCCAAGCGGTCGGGGGCGGAGTCGGAGCTGCTGGCGACGATCGCCGGTGGCGTGATCCGCGGGCAGGGGGCGCTGCAGGCGATCCTCGAGCGCTCGCGCGAGGCGTTCGGGCTGACCGGCGTGCGGCTGCTGCGCGGCGGCGAGCTCGTCGCGGCGGACGGCGAGCCGCAGCCGGAGGGCGATCCCGCGCGCATCGCGGTGGGCGAGGGCGCGGTGCTCGAGCTGCACGGCCGCGAGCTGGAGGGGAGTGAGCGGCGACTGCTCCAGGTCGTCGCCGCCCAGCTGGACTCGGTGCTCGAGAACGCGGCCCTCAGCGAGACGGCCAGCTCCCTCGCTCCGCTGGCCGAGACCGACCGGGTGCGCAGCGCCCTCCTGTCGGCCGTCAGCCACGACCTGCGCCGGCCCCTCGCCGCGGCCACCGCGGCCGTCAGCGGTCTGCGCTCGCCCGAAGTGGTCTGGAGCGAGCGCGACCGGGCGGAGCTGCTCGCCACCGCCGACGAGAGCCTCACCGTGCTCGCCGCGCTGGTCACCGACCTGCTCGACGTGACGCGGCTGGAGGCGGGGGCGCTCGCCGTGGCGCTCGCTCCGCTCGACGCCGCCGACGTGGTGCTCCCCGCGCTCGACGAGCTCGGGCTCGGTCCCGGCGAGGTCGACCTCGACCTCGATCCGGAGGGCCCGGCGCTGCTCGCCGACGCGGTTCTGCTGCAGCGCGTCGTGGTCAACCTGCTCGCGAACGCCGTCCGCTACGCGCCGTCCGGCACCCGGGTGCGCGTGGCCGCCAGCGCCTTCGGCGGGAGCGCGCAGCTGCGGATCGTCGACCACGGCCCCGGGGTGCCCGAGGAGCGGCGCGCCGAGATCTTCGTGCCGTTCCAGCGGCTCGGCGACGACGACAACCTCACGGGCCTGGGC
Source organism: Rathayibacter sp. AY2B5 (assembly GCF_002931645.1). Classification (NCBI taxonomy): domain Bacteria; kingdom Bacillati; phylum Actinomycetota; class Actinomycetes; order Micrococcales; family Microbacteriaceae; genus Rathayibacter; species Rathayibacter sp. AY2B5. The sequence goes on from NZ_PSUE01000003.1 coordinate 191,729, forward strand.
CTCGGCCTCGCGCTCTCGAAGGGGTTCACGGAGGGGATGGGCGGCACGCTCGAGACGGAGGACACTCCGGGGGGCGGGCTGACGATGGTGGTGACGCTGCCGCTGGCGCCGGAGGCTGCTGCCGCTGCTCCTGCGGCTCACGTCGCTCCTGCCGCCCCGCACGACGGCGGGTCGGGCACCGCTCCGCACGAGGACTCCGGAGGAGCCGCATGAAGATCCTGATCGCCGACGACGACCCGCAGATCCTGCGCGCCCTGCGCATCACCCTCACCGCCCGCGGATACGACGTGGTGACGGCCGGCGACGGCACCGAGGCGATCAACCGCGCGGTGGACGAGCATCCGGACCTCTACATGATCGACCTCGGCATGCCACGGCTCGACGGGGTCGAGGTCATCCACGGACTGCGCGGCTGGACGAGCGCGCCGATCCTGGTGGTGTCGGGGCGGACGGGCGCGGCCGACAAGGTGGGCGCGCTCGACGCCGGCGCGGACGACTACGTCACCAAGCCGTTCTCGATGGACGAGGTGCTCGCGCGCATCCGAGCCCTCTCTCGGCGGGTGCAGCCGGCCGACGGCGAGCCGCTGGTCGTGATCGGCGAGGTCACCGTGGACCTGGTGGCCAAGAGCGCGACGCGGAACGGCGTCTCCGTGCGGCTGACTCCGACGGAGTGGCAGGTGCTCGAGATCCTCATCCGCAACGCCGGCAAGCTGGTCACCCGTCGCTCGCTGCTGGCCGAGATCTGGGGCCCCGCGCACGTCACCGACACCGGCTACCTGCGCCTCTACCTCGCGCAGCTGCGCAAGAAGCTCGAGCCCGACCCCGCGCATCCGCGCCACCTGCTGACCGAGGCGGGCATGGGCTACCGCTTCGTGCCCTGACCGGCCTCTGCTCAGCGGGGGGAACCCCGGACCGTCGAGGGAGCCCGCTGGTCGTGGCTCCCTCGACGGTCCGGGATCGCCGGGCAGGTCACCAGTCGTGTACGGTGCCGTCGGCGAGTCGGTTGAAGGGCAGGTACGCGCGCACGTAGGGGTACTTCCCGGCGGCGTCGACGTCGAGCTCCACGCCCAGACCGGGGGCGTCGCCCGGGTGCAGCCGTCCCTCGCTCCAGGTGAACGACTGCTGGAAGACGCTGTCGGTCCGCTCGCCGTGCTTCATGTACTCCTGGATCCCGAAGTTGTGGATCGCCAGGCCCAGGTGCATCGCGGCCGCCATTCCCACCGGGGAGACGTCGGTGGGTCCGTGCATCCCGGACTTGATCTGGTACTGCGCGGCGTGGTCGAGGATCCTCCGGAGGTGGGAGACGCCTCCGGTGTGCGTGACCGCGCTCCGGATGTAGTCGATCAGCTGCTCGCGGATCAGGAGCTGGTAGTCCCAGACGGTGTTGAAGACCTCGCCGATCGCCAGGGGCGTGGTGGTGTGCTGCCGGACGAGGCGGAGGGCCTCCTGGTTCTCGGCGGGCGTGCAGTCCTCGAGCCAGAAGAGGTCGTACGGCTCGAGGGACTTGCCGAGGGCCGCGGCCTGGATCGGCGTCATCCGGTGGTGGCCGTCGTGGAGGAGGGGGAGCCCCGGCCCGAACTCGTTGCGGACGGCCTCGAAGACGCGGGGGACGTGGCGCAGGTAGGCGCGGGTGTCCCAGTCCTCCTCGGTCGGCAGGCCGCCGCGCTGCGCCGGCTCGTGGTCGTAGCGCACACCGGCGTTGCCCTCGAGGACGGCGTTGGAGGCGATGCCGTAGATCGAGGTCAGTCCCGGCACCGCGGTCTGCACGCGGATCGCGCGGTACCCCTGCTCCTGGTGCTCGCGGATGCTGTCGAACAGCTCCGCGTCCGTCCGCCCGGACGCGTGGCCGTAGGCGAGCAGGCCGGTGCGGGACGCGCCTCCGAGCAGCTGGTAGAGCGGCATGCCCGCGGCCTTGCCCTTGATGTCCCAGAGGGCGGTGTCGACCGCCGCGATCGCCGCCATCGTGACCGGCCCGCGGCGCCAGTAGGACGACCGGTAGAGGAACTGCCAGGTGTCCTCGATGCGCGAGGCGTCACGGCCGAGGAGCAGCGGCACGACGTGGTCGGCGAGATAGGAGACCACGGCGAGCTCGCGGCCGTTGAGGGTCGCGTCGCCGAGGCCGGTCAGCCCGTCGTCGGTCGTGAGCTTGAGGGTGACGAAGTTGCGGTCGGGACTGGTGACGACGACCTCGGCCTTGTCGATCTTCATGGGGTGCCTTTCGTGGTGGGGGATCGGGTCAGGGGTTCCGGCCGGGAGCGCGGTCCATCGAGAACGCGGCGGTCGAGAGGCCGGGCGCCACGGGCGCGGCCTGCCCCGTGCTCTCGCGGCGCTCGGCGATCTCGGCGACGATCTGCGCGTGCCGGCGGTCGGTCAGCGGGTAGAACGCCATGATCAGCACCGCGAGCAGGGCGGCGACGGCCGGGATGAGGCCGGCGGCGGCGCGGATGCCCCACTCGGCGTGCTCGCTCTGCTCCGCGGCCCCGGCCACGTAGCCGCCCCAGGCCAGCGCGTACGCGGCGAGGGCGCCTCCGACCGCCTGGCCGGTCTTGCGGGTGAAGGAGAACAGGGCGTAGATCGTGCCCTCGGAGCGGATGCCGGTCTTCCACTCCCCGTACTCGACGGTGTCCGCCTCGATCGCCCAGACGAGCATGTTGACGAGCTGGATGCCGACGTAGGCGAGGACCAGTCCGCCGAAGCCGACCGCCACCGCGTCGCCCGGGGCGAGGAAGACGACCGTTCCGCCGCTGATCAGGACCCCGACTCCGGCCATGTAGGCGTTGCGCTTGCCGAACCGCCGCACGATCGTCGGGACGAGGGCGGCCAGGCCGAAGGTCAGGGCGAGCTGGATCAGCGACATCGCGGCGTAGAGCTGGACCGATCCGAGCACGTCGCGCAGGTAGTAGAGCTGCACGGTCTGGAGCGCGAGCGTCCCGGTGAGGAACAGGAACGAGCTGAGGCAGAGGAAGAGCAGCGGCCGGTTGGAGCGGAGGGTCGTCATGCTCTGACGGAACGTGACGTGCGCGACGTCGCGCTGGACGCGCTCCTTCGCGGTCAGGATCGTGAAGAGGTAGAGCGCGGAGCCGACGACGACGAAGCTCAGCGTGACGATCGAGAAGAGCGACTGCAGATCGGCGCCGGGGACGACCAGCGGGGCCATGAAGGTGCCGAGCCCGGCCCCCACGATCGCGCCGCCGATGGCGCGGGCGCTGGCAAGCTTCGCGCGCTCGGTGCCGATCTGCGTCATCGCTCCGGCGAGCGAGCCGTAGGGGATGTTGACGAGGCTGTAGGCGAGGCCGAGCGCGGCATAGCTCAGGTAGGCGTAGAGCAGGGTTCCGCTCTCGCCGATCTGCGGGACGGAGAAGGTCGCGGCCGAGAGCAGCAGGAGCGGGACCGACCCGAACATCAGGAAGGGCCGGAACTTGCCGAAGCGCCTGCTGTAGGTGCGGTCCACGACCCGGCCGGCGAAGACGTCGGCGAACGCGTCGAAGATCCGCACGACGAGCAGCAGCGTGCCCGCCGCGGCCGCGGAGATCCCGGCGACGTCGGTGTAGTAGACGAGCAGGAACATCGTGGCGGTGGTGAAGGCGAGGTTGTTCGCCGTGTCGCCGGCGCCGTAGCCCACGATGCTCAGCTTCGAGAGCTTCTCAGCGGCGGGCGCTCCGGGCGCGGTGGTGCGGGGGGTCATGCGGGCTCCTTTACCCGGGCGCGGACCCGTCGGGGATCCGCGCCGCATCGAGACGGTGCGAGGGTGGCAATCGGTTGCCGACGGCGCCGGAAGGCGCCGCGCGGAGGGGCGGGGTGGAGGTCTAGGCCGCCTGAGCGGTGACCGCGGCGACGAGGGCCGGGTCGTCGGCGAGGCGCGGGTCGACGAGCCGCAGCAGTGCCTCGACGGGTCGGGCGGAGCCGAGGGCGCGGTCGAGGGCGGGGCGCTGCGCGTCGGGCAGGCGGTCGCCCTGGAGCAGCAGTGCGATCCAGTCGGCGACGGCACGGAGGGAGGCGGCTCCGTCGTGTCCGCCCGCGCGCTCGGCGAGGAGCACGGGCGCGATCCGGATGCGGAGCTTGGCGGTCGCGTCGGCGCCGATCTGCTCGAGGCGGTGCTCGATCCGGGGGTTGCCGAAGCGCCCGAGGAGGGCGGCGCAGTAGGCGTCCGCGTCGAGACCGGCGGGGAGGCCGGCCGCCGCCTCCGCCCAGAACGCCTCGACGGCGCTCCGGCAGGCGGGGTTCGCGATCGCCTCCGCGACGGTGGCGAGGCCCCGCCGGCGGCCGGTGGCGGCGAGGAGCGTGTGCGCGCCGTTGAGCAGTCGCAGCTTGCGCCGCTCGAAGGGCTCGATGTCGTCCACGAAGCGGGCTCCGGCGCGCTCCCAGGCGGGTCGGCCGGCGGGGAAGCCGCCGCAGAGGACCCAGTCGCGGAACGGCTCGGTCACGACGGACGCGGCGTCGCTGATGCCGGTGAGCTCGGCCGCCGCCTCCCGGTCCGCCGCCGTGGTGGCCGGGGTGATCCGGTCGACGGAGGTCGCCACGAACGAGACGGTGCTGTCGATCCAGTCGGCGAGCGACGGGTCGAGCCGCTCGGCGAGCAGGAGCAGTCCACGGCGCACGAGAGGGCCGTTGCCGGAGAGGTTGTCGCAGGGGACGACGGCGAGCGGGCCGGAGTCGGCGTCGCGCCGGGCGGTGAGGCCGAGGAGGAGGCGGCCGAGCGCGGTCGTCGGCGCTCCTCCCGATCGGAGGGCGGCGAGGTCGCTCCGGACGGCGGGGTCGTCCAGGTCGGGGCCGCCGTCCGCGGCGAGACGGTACCCGGCCTCCGTGATCGTCAGCGTGACGATCGCCGTCGCCGGAGCCGCGACGAGCTCGACGAGACGCGCGACCTCCGCGCCGTCGACCGCCTCGACGATGCTGCCCACGACCGTCGCCGAGTCGCCCTCGGGTCCGCGCTCGATCAGCGTGAACAGGCCGTCCTGCGCGGCGAGCTCCTCGGCCGCGCGGGGGCTCCGGCCGGTGAATGCGGCGATGCCCCACTCGTGGTCGTCGTCGACGGCGTGCGTGTACCAGGCCTGATGCGCTCGGTGGAAGGCGCCGAGGCCGAGGTGGACGATGCGGACGGGAGCCGCCGGCAGGCCCGTGGATGCGCGATCGAGCGCGCCTCCTCCGCCGTGCCCGCTCACAGCTTGAAGACCTTCCGCGGCTGGGCGTCGACGAGGTCCAGGATGACGGCGCTCGCCGTCTCGGAGTCGATGCGCCCCTCGGCGACCAGGCGCGCGAGGAACGCGGCGTCCAGCCTCCGCGCCATGTCGTGACGGGCCGGGATGGAGAGGAACGCGCGGGTGTCGTCGATGAAGCCGGAGCTCCGCGAGAAGCCGGCGGTCTCCGTCACGGCGGCGCGGAAGCGCAGCACCGCGTCGGGCGCGTCGAGGAACCACCACGGCGCTCCGAGGAACACCGACGGGTAGTAGCCGGCGAGGGGAGCGAGCTCGCGCGAGTGGGTGCTCTCGTCGATCCCGAAGAGGACGAGGTGGAAGCCCGGTGCGTTGCCGAGCTCCTGCAGCAGCGGGCGGAGGGGCTCGGCGAACCGGGTCGCGACGGGGATGTCGTGGCCGGTGTCGGGACCGAAGCGCTCGAAGGTCGGCCGATCGTGGTTGCGCAGCACCCCGGCGTGGACGGTCATCACCAGGCCGTCGTCGACGCTCATGCGGGCGGACTGCAGCAGCAGGTGCGCGGCGAGGACGCGGCTGCCCTCGGCGTCGATCGTGCCGGCGCGGGCGCGGGCGAAGAGGGACTGCGCCTCGGCGGGATCGAGGTCGACGGTCAGCGGCTCCAGCACTCCGTGGTCGGCGGAGACGGCGCCGTGGTCGAGGAAGTACCGGCGACGGGCGCGGAGGGCCTCGAGGAATCCGGGGAAGCTGGACTCCTTCGTTCCGGTGGCGGCGGCCAGGGCGGCGACGCGCTCGGGCCAGCCGGGGGTGGAGGGATCGAGGTAGGCGTCGGGGCGGAAGGTCGGCAGCACGCGGCCCGGGAACGCCGGATCCTCCGCCAGAGCCCGGTGGACGGCCAGGTCGTCCAGCGGATCGTCGGTCGTCGCCAGCACCTCGATCCCGAACCGCTCGAAGAGCGCGCGCGGGCGGAAGGCGGCGGACGACAGCCGGGCCCCGATCGCCGCGAAGAGGGCGTCGGCGCTGGAGGCGTCGGGCTGCTCGGTGATGCCGAACTGCTCGGCGAGGATCGACTGGAGCCAGTAGCCCGAGGCGGTTCCCGCGAAGATCCGCCAGTGCGCGCAGAACGTGCGCCACACCTCCTCCGGGCCGGCGAGGCGCTCGCCTCCGGGGATGCCGAGATCGCCGAGGTCGATCCCGGCGGAGTGGAGCAGCCGGGTGACGTAGTGATCGTGCCGGAGGAAGAGCTCGGATGCGTCGGCGAAGGGGCGGTCCTCGAGCAGGAGGCGCGGATCCACGTGCCCGTGCGGGGAGAGGATCGGCAGGTCGGCGACGCTCGTGTGGAGATCGCGGGCGATCGCCCGGGTCGTCGGGTCGATCGGCAGGAGTCGGTCGGGATCGTTCAGCAGCTTCGTCGGCACGGGGCCATCCAAGTATGGGTGCCGAGAAGTGTCAACCGATTGCCAGAGGTGTCGCACCGGATGGCGCGCCGGGCGCGGACCGGGGTCAGGAGTCGCGGCGGGGCCCCGTCGAGGCGCGCGGGACGAACTCCGTCGGCAGGTCGTCGGCCCGCTCCGGAGGCTCCTCGTCGCCGAGCACCCGGCGGACCGCCCGCTCGCCCATCCGGCCCAGCGGTGCGCTGATGGTCGACAGCGGCGGCGAGGTGAAGTCGCTCCCGAAGATGTCGTCGAAGCCGATGATGCTGAGCTGCTCCGGGATCGCGACGCCCGACTCCTGAGCCGCGCGCATCAGTCCGATGGCGACCAGGTCGTTGTAGGCGATCACCGCGCCGACGCCGGAGGCGGTCACCCTCGCGAGCGCGCTCCTCCCGCCCTCGAGGGTCGAGACGCCCGGCCCGATCTCGACGACCGTCATGCCCCGCTGCGGAGCGCGGTCGAGGAGGAGCTCCCATCGCGCGGCGCTCATCCACGAGTCGGGCGGACCGGCGATGAAGGCGAGGGAGCGGTGGCCGAGGGCCGCGAGGTGGTCGAGCGCGGCGTCGATCCCGGGGGCGAGATCGGGCACGATCCCCGCGACGCCGGGGACCACGCGGTTGAGGACGACGACCGGGATGCGCCCGGCCAGCGCGATGATCTCCTCGTCGCTGAGGCGGGTGCTGACGAGGACGAGCCCGTCGGTGGAGGCGGCGATGCGGTCGGCCGCCTCGGCCTCGCGCTCCCCGGACTCCTGCGACTCGGCGAGGATCATCGTGAAGCCGCGGAGCGACGCCGCCCGCTCCGCTCCGCGCACGGCGGGGAAGAAGGCCGGGTTGGTGATGTCGGCCACCAGCAGCCCGAGGGTCGAGGTGCGGCCCGTCGGCAGCGCGCGCGCCATCGGGTTGAGCCGGTAGCCCAGCTCCTTCGCGGCGGCGCGGATCCGCTGCTCGGTCGCGGCGTTCAGCCGTCCGGGCGTGCTCAGCCCGCGGGAGACGGTGGAGGGGGCGACGCCGGCGAGTCGGGCGACGTCGTAGATCGTCGTCGCGGAGCGGCCGCGGCGTCTCGCGGCGGAGGGGCCGGTGGGCGCGTCTTCGCTGGGCACGATCGCGGTCTTCTCTCGAGGGGCACGGCGGCGGACGGGGCGCCGTCCGCCGCCCATGCTGCCACAGGGCCGAGAAGCCCGCCCGGCCCGTCGCTCGCGTCCGGGTCGGGCCGGATCGGGGAGCCCGCGCTCCGGGAGGCCGCCGTCGCCGGTCGGCCGCCCACCGCTCCGGCCCCTCCAGCGCGGGTCCGCGCGGCTCCGCCCCGTCAGCTCCGCTCCGGGAAGGCCCCCTCCTCGCGGATGCGCTCGTTGAGCGCCGCCAGGAACACGCCCTCGTCGAGGTCGAGCGGTACCTCGCGTCCCGTCCAGCTCGAGTAGTGGATGGCGTTGGCGAGCCGGACCCCGAGGATCCCCTCCGCCCCGGGTGCGAGCAGCGGCGTGCCGTGCAGGATGCTGTCCGCGAAGTCCTGCAGGACGGCCGTGTGCTGCTCGCCCCAGACCGACGCCGACTCGATCCGCTCCGTCGTGGAGAGGCCCGCGGTGTCGTAGCGACCGCTGAGCAGGAGGCCCACGTCCTCGGCGCTGAGGGCGGCGCTGACCTCGCGCTCGGGGGCGTTCAGCCGGGTGATCGTCGCGACCCGGGAGTCGTCGACGACGATCCGGCCGCGGTCGCCGATGATCTCGAGGCGGTCGGTGCCGATCGGGTCGTGCGTCGTGGTGACCAGCACGCCGGTCGTGCCCCCGCCGAAGTCGGCGAGCACCGTCACCTCGTCCTCCACCGCGATGTCGCGGCACCGCCCGTAGCCGGCCTTGGCGACCACCGACTCCGGCACTCCGCACAGCCACTGCCACAGGTCGAGCTGGTGGGGCGCCTGGTTGACCAGGACGCCTCCGCCCTCGCCTCCCCAGGTCGCGCGCCACGCGCTCTGGTCGAAGTAGGCCTGCGGCCGCCACCAGGTCGTGATGATCCAGTTCGAGCGCAGGATCCGGCCGATCCCGCCCTCGTCGACGACCTCCTTGAGCCGGCGGTAGAGCGGGTTCGCCCGCTGGTTGAACATGATCGCGAAGCGCTGACCGGGACGGGCGGCGGCGGCCTCGTTCAGCTCCGCGACCTGCGCGGCGTAGACGCCCGCCGGCTTGTCGACCAGCACGTGCAGCCCGTGCTCGAGAGCGTCGATGCCGATCCCGGGGTGGAGGTAGTGCGGAGTGCAGACGACGACGGCGTCGACCTCCCCGCTCGCGAGGAGGGAGCGGTGGTCGGCGTGGAAGGACGCTCCGGGTGCGAGCGCGGCGGCCGCCGCCTCCCGGGCGGGGTCGACGTCGGCGACGGCGGTGACGACGAGGTCGCGCACTCTGCCGTCGGCGAGGAAGCGGGCGTAGGAGGAGCCCTGGGCGCCGAATCCGATGATGCCGAGGCGGACGGTGGTCATGGAAGGAGTCCTTCGTTCGGGGTGGAGTGGGGGATCCGCGCGGGCGCGCTCGGGGCGTAGGCGGCCTGGACGATCGCGAGCGACCTCGCCGCCTCGCGGGGCGAGATCCAGAAGGGCTCGTCCTCGCCGAGGCGGGCGTAGAAGTCGTGCACGAGCAGCTCGTGCGAGGCGCCCCAGTACGAGCGCCCGCCGGATCGGCGCTCCGTGTCCGGGACGACCTCGACGGATCCGTCGTCGCGCCGCACGGTGAGGGCACCGCGCAGCGAGACGATGGCGCGCTCGGTGCGCAGGCGGAGCTCGACCGGCTCGTCCCACGCGTTCGCCACGGTCGCGTAGAGGACGCTGCGCGCGCCGGAGGCGTGGGTGAGCACCAGGTCGGCGGTGTCCTCGACCTCGATCGGCAGCAGGCGCGTGGAGGCGGAGCCGCTCACCGCGACCACCTCGCCGAGGAGCCACTGCAGGAGGTCGACGGTGTGGATCGCCTGGTTCATCAGCATCCCGCCGCCGCCCTCGGCCCGCATCCCGCGCCAGGGGCGGTCGAGGTAGTAGCCGGGAGCGCGGTGCCAGAGCACGGTCGCGGCCGCACCTGTCACGGCACCCAGGGAGCCGGACGCCAGCAGCTCGCGGAGGCGCTGCACGGGCGGGTTGTAGCGGTTCTGGAAGCAGACGCCGATGCGCGCCCCGCCCCGCTCGGCCGCGGCGATCACCTGCTCGCCCTCGGCGACGGAGGAGGCGAGCGGCTTCTCGAGGAGCACCGCGACGCCGCGGTCCAGGGCCGCGACCGCCAGCGCGGCGTGCGTGCTGTGCGGAGTGCAGACGTGCACGACGTCGGGGCGGACGGAGTCGAGCATCCGGACCGCCTCGGGGAAGCCCGGCACCGCGTGCCTCTCGGCGGCCGCGGCGAGCCGGCCCGGGTCGGTGTCGCAGACCGCCACCAGCTCCGCGCCGGGTGCGGTGCCGATCGCCGCGAGGTGGACGGAGGAGATGTCGCCGCAGCCGATCACCGCCGCGCGGACGGTCATCGCAGGTCGATCCCGAGCGAGGAGGCGAGCCCCCGGAAGGCCCGAGCGGCCACTCCGAACGACTCGGGGCCGGAGAATCCGCCGAGGGCGTCCGTGATCGCGAGGTGCGGCTCCAGCGAGGCGACGCCCGTCCAGCCGTCGTCGCGCAGGGCGGTGAGCGTCTCGCGCAGCTGGCCGTCGCCCTCGCCGGCGGGCACCACGGTGCCGGTCGCGGCCACCGCGTCCTTCACCTGCAGGTAGTCGACGTAGGGCCGCAGCGCCGTCCAGCCGTCGTCGAAGGGCCGTACCCCGCACTGCACGAAGTTCGCGTTGTCCCAGGCGAGGCGCAGGGCGGGCGAGCCGACGGACTCGACCAGGTCGAGGATCCGCTCGGGGACGTCGCCGTAGATGTCCTTCTCGTTCTCGTGCAGCAGCATCACGCCCTCGCGCTCGGCGCGATCGGCGAGCATGCGCATGCGCAGCAGGACGTCGTCGCGGATGCTCTCGACCGGCACTCCCTCGCCCCGGTAGAACGAGAAGACGCGGATGCTCGGTGTGCCGAGGGCGTGCGCGGCGCGGATGACGCGGTCGAGGCGCGCCACCTCGAGCTCGGGGTCGAGGGCGACGTCGACCTTGCCGATGGGCGAGGCGACGGCCGAGACGGACTGGCCGCCGCGCTCGAGCACGGCGGCCAGGCGGGCGAGGCGCTCGTCGTCGAGGTCGACGACGTTCCGGCCCCAGGCGCTGCGCACCTCGATGCTGTGCGCGCCGAGCGCTCGGAGGACGGCGACCTGGACGACCGGGTCGGGGTCGATCTCGTCGCCGAAGCCGGAGAGGGTCCAGGGTGCGGGGTTCGCGGGTGCGGTGGTCACGGTGCGTGCCTCGTTCTCGTCGTCGGGAACCGGCGGGCAGGAGCGCCGCCGTGCCACGACCATACGCGTATTGGCAACCGATTGACAAGATCGGAGGCGCGCCTCTACCGTCGGGGGCGTTCCGGGCCGCGGAGACGCCGGCCCCCACCGCGACCGGGAGGACTGCCGTGACCAGGATCGGCGTGCAGGCGATGATGCTGAAGGACGCGTTCGCCTCGGCGGGCGCCTTCGCGACGCTCCGGGAGGTCCGAGCGATCGGCTACCGGTCGGTGGAGATCTCGCAGATCCCGCTGACGGCGGCCACCGTGGCCGAGCTGCAGCGGGCGCGGGACGAGCTCGGCGTCGAGATCGCGGCGATCTCGGCGGGCCTGGCACCGGGGGACTCCCCGGGCGCCGCGCTCGAGGGCGGGCTCGCCGGGATCGTCTCCGACGCCCGCGCGCTCGGCACGCGCACGGTCCGGATCGGCATGCTGCCCGCCTCCGCGGCGGCCTCGCCGGCCGCTCTGCTCGACTTCGCCGACCGCTGCCAGGCCGCCGCGGCGAGGCTCCGCGACGACGGGCTGCGGCTGCTGCTCCACAACCACCACCACGAGTTCGCGCGGCACGGCGGCCGCCTCCTGCTCGACGTCGTCGCCGAGCGGGCTCCGCTGCTGGGGCTCGAGCTCGACGTGCACTGGGTGCAGCGGGGCGGGCTCGATCCCGTGACGACGCTGCGCCGGTACGGGGAGCGCGTCGCCCTGGTGCACCTGAAGGACTACCGGGTCGGGCCGCCCGCCGACATGTCCGGCGGGTGGTCCGTGCACGCCTTCACCTCGAACGTGCAGTTCGCCGAGGTGGGGGAGGGAAACCTCGACTTCCCGGGGATCATCGGGACGAGCCTCGCGCTCGGCGTCGACCACCTCCTCGTCGAGCAGGACGAGCGCTACGGGCGGAGCGCGCTCGACTGCCTGCGGACCTCGCACGCGAACCTCGTCGCGATGGGCTTCTCGGACCTGTTCTGAGGAGCGGCCGAGGCTCCTCCCCAGGGATCGGAGCGGCCCGTTCTCCACCGCTCAGGGGCCCGGGTCCCCGCCGCGTCGGGCGCGACGGCATGCTCGACCCGTCGACGGAGGAGGTGGTGGCGGTGGTCGTTCCGGACAGTGTGCTCGGCGTGACGGCGCTCGTCGCGCTGGTGCTGTCCGGGGTGCTCCACGCCTCCGTGCGGGTCTGGGCGGCGGGGTCCCGCTGGACGACCGCACGGTCTCCGCGCGCCTGTTCAGGGCGGTCCTGGTGATCATCGCGCTCGACACGGCGTACCTCGTCGTGGCCGGCGAGGAGCTCTTCGCATCCGGGCGCAGCCCCGGAGAAGAAGCAGCCGGATCCGCCGGGGTCCGCCTCCGCTCCGCGGAGCGGAGGACAATGGAGGGACCCCCAGCGAAGGAGACCACCGTGGATCAGCCGCGCATGAACGTCGAGTCGTTCAACCTCGACCACCGCACCGTCGCAGCGCCGTACGTGCGCCTCGCCGACGCGAAGACGCTGCCCGGAGGCGACCACCTCGTCAAGTACGACGTGCGCTTCACCCAGCCCAACCGCGGGCACCTCGAAATGCCCACCGTGCACTCGCTCGAGCACCTGTTCGCCGAGAAGTCCCGCAACCACTCCGACCGCGTGATCGACTTCTCGCCGATGGGCTGCCAGACCGGCTTCTACCTGCTCCTCTCGGGCGAGCCCGAGCTCTCCGAGGTGCTCGGCCTGGTCGAGGCGACGCTCCAGGACATCACCGAGGCCGACGAGGTCCCGGCCGCCAACGAGACCCAGTGCGGCTGGGGCGCCAACCACTCCCTCGAGGGGGCGCAGGAGGCGGCGCGCACGTTCCTCGCGCACCGCTCGGAGTGGGAGACGGTCACCGCGTGAGCACGGCGATCGTCCTGGTCGCGATGGACGAGGAGGCCGCGCCGTTCCTCGCCGCCGCGTCCAGCGCCTCCGAGCCGCGCGCCGTCGGCAACGCGCTGCAGTGGGAGCTCGAGCTCGACTCCCGCGCGGTGCTGCTCGTCCGCACCGGCATCGGCCTCGTCAACGCGGCCGGCGGTCTCACCGCAGCGATCCTGCAGGAGGGCGGCTCCCGGCCGCTCGTGGTGAGCGCGGGGACCGCCGGCGGCCTGGGCGCCGACGTCCGCGTGGGCGAGGTCGTGATCGGCGCCGAGTACGTGCAGACCGACGCCGATGCGCGGGCGTTCGGCTACGCGCTCGGGCAGGTCCCGGGGATGCCCGCCCGCTACTCCGGGGACGACGCGGCGCTCGCCGCGGAGCTCGAGCTGCTGGAGGGGCCGCCGGTGCGCCGCGGCCTGATCGTCTCGAGCGACGTCTTCGTCTCGAGCGCCCACGTGGACCGCGTGCGGAACGACTTCCCCGGCGCGCTCGCCACCGACATGGAATCCGTCGCCCTCGCGCAGACGGCGCACGTGCACGGGCTGCCGTTCGTCTCGGTCCGCGGGATCTCGGACCTCTGCGCCCCCGGCGAGTTCGAGGCGCACGTCGACGACGCGGCCGATCGCTCCGTCGCCGTGGTGCGGGCGCTGCTGCGCGGGCTCGGCGACCGGGACTGATGGACGGGCGGCCCTCCGCGACAGCGCGGAAGGGCCGCCCGGCGGTCAGTCGTTGCCGACGTGCTGGTCGCCGGCCTCCTGGGCCTTGTCGACCTGGCCGGCGAACTTCCCGCCGGTCGCGGAGTCGGCGGCGTCGCCCGCCTTGTCGAGTCCCTTGTCGGTCAGCTCCTCGCCCTTGTCGCTGTTCACGGCGTTCTTCGCCTTGTCCGCGAGTCCTCCGAGATCCACCATGGGGTCGTTCCTTCCGTCGATGAGCGCCCGTCGAGCAACGGGCCGCCGCCAGTCTCCGCCGCTCGGCGAGGATCTGCGCGGGGTTGCGTCTCACGGCCGCGCCGAGGACGATGCGCCTCCGGCCCGGCCCGTCAGCCCGCTGCGCCGAGCCCCGTCACCGCACCGGCGATCGCCGTCGTCTCCTCGCCGTCCGGCCAGCGCAGCCGCACGCCCGGCTCCGTGACGACGCTCCCCACCGCGGCCGTCGCGGTCCAGGGTGTGCCCATCCTCGACTCCCCCCGCCGGTCGGCGGTGATCATCGCGAAGCCGGGGAAGCAGCCGAGCCAGTCGGCGGTGCCGGCCGCCTCGGGGACGGGGACCGCCGCGAGGTCGATCACCGCTCCTCCTCCGCTGGCCTCGGCGAGCATGCCGACCGTCCCCACCAGCCCGGCCATGCTCACGTCCTTCGCCGCCCTCGGCCGCGCGAGTCCGACGGAGGCGGCCATCGCCCGGAGCTCCTCCGCGCGCCGGGACGACGTCGAGTCCCACTGGGCGCCCGCGAAGCCGGGCCGCCAGCCGCCGCCGAGGTCGGCCGTCAGCGAGAGCTCGTCGCCCGGAGCGGCCGCGCCCGGCACCGGCGCCGCGGTACGGCCGAGACCGGTGACGCTCAGGGCCGCCGGCACTCCGAGCTGGGTGTGCCCGCCGAGCACGGGGACGCCCCAGGCGGCGGAGGCGGCCCGCAGACCGCTCACGATGCGCGCGGCGGCGGCCGCGTCGCGAGCGCCGATCGCGTCCATCAGCCCGATGCCGGTCGCGCCCATCGCGGTGAGGTCGTTGACGTTGACCAGCACCGAGCACCACCCCGCCCACTCCGGGTGGCGCTCCACCATGGACGGGACGATCGCGTCGCAGACGGCGATCAGGTCGCTGCCCGGGACCGGTGCTCCGTCGTCGCCGACGAAGCCGGCCCCACCGAGGCCCCCCTCGGCCGCCAGCGGAGCCAGAAGGGCGCCGAGGGCCGCCTTGGCCGCGGTGGCCGCCCGGTCGAGCCGGTCGACCGGCCAGCGCATCCGGGCGTGCTCGACTCGGGCGACGGTGCTCGTGCCGATCCTCCGCCAGCCGAGCCGCCGGAACAGCACCTCGTTGCGCAGCTGCACCGAGGCCTCGAAGCGGAGCACCCCGCGCGCCTCCGCCTCCGCGCAGGCCGCGCGCACGAGGGCGGCACCGATCCCGGAGCCGCCCCGCGCCTCGCGCGCCACCACCAGGCGGCTGCCGGTCCACCAGCCCAGATCGCGTCCGCCGCCGACAGGCGCGATCCGGACCCCGCCGAGCACCGCGCCGTCCGGAGCCACCGCGACGAGCACCACCGAGCGCGGATCGTCGTCGGCGTCGTCGTGGTCGTCGCCCGCGAACAGCCCCTGCTCGGCGACGAAGACCTCGCGCCGCAGGGCCCGGTGCGCGGCGAGCTCGCGCTCCTCCGCCCGCACCACCGTGAACGCAGGCGCGACCCGAACACCCTCGAGGATCGAGAGCTCCACCATCAGGCGCCGGCCGTCTTCAGGACGCCGCAGGCCCCGCACGCCGCGCAGCCCGCACTCTGCCCGCTGCTCAGCATCCCGGCCTCGATCAGGAGCGCGGCGACCTCGGCGCTGACCCGCTCCAGCAGTGACCCGGCCGGCGGGAGCACGTGGTCGACCTCGGTCGCCAGGGTCCCGCGCAGCGGACGGAAGGGCACCACGAAGGGGTAGACCCCCATCCCGATCAGCTCGCGGGCGCTCGTGACCAGCTCGTCCGGGTCCTCGCCGAGGCCCACCAGGAGGTAGGTCGAGACCTGGTTGCGGCCGAAGATCCGCACTGCCTCGCGCCACGCCCAGCGGTACTCGTCCAGGCTGACCCGCGCCTTGCCCGGGGTCCAGCGCTGCCGCACCGCGTCGTCCATCGACTCCACGTGGATGCCGATCGAGACGGCGCCCGCGTCCTTCAGCGCCTGCAGCGCCGAGACGTCGGAGGGCGGCTCGCACTGCACCTGGATCGGCAGCCCGGGGACCGCCGCGAGCACCGCGCGGACGCAGCGCGCGAGGTGGGCCGCTCCGCGGTCGCGGCCCTTGGAGGTGCCGGTGGTCATCACCATCTGGCGCACGCCGTCGAGGCGGACCGCCGCCTCCGCGACCTCGGCGAGCTGGGCCGGGGTCTTGACCGCGATGGTCGCACCGGCTTCGAGCGAGGCCTCGATCGCGCAGAAGCGGCAGCGCTCCGCCTCGTCATAGCGCATGCAGGTCTGGACGACGGTGGTCGCGAGGATGTCACGGCCGTGCAGCCGGGCGATCTTCTCGTAGGAGACGCCGTCGGCGGTGTCGAGATCGTAGAAGCGCGGGCGGCGGACGGGAGTCACGTCCAGGCCGATGTCGGCGCCCTCGAGCAGGAGGCGGTTCCCGCTCACCACGTAGGGGCTGTCGGGGTTCACCGGGATCGCGGCGCCCAGGCCGCCGAGCATCACGTGCCCGTCGTCGCTCGGGCCGGCGCCGGCCTCGCGGTGCACCGGTGCCTCGACGCGGATGCCCTGCAGGGCGATGTCGACGCGAGTGCGGAGGGCGGAGGGGCCGGTGCGGCGAATCCCGGTCGAGTGCGCCCCGCCCGGGGAGTGCGCCCCGCCGACCGGGTGCGGGCCGGCGGCCGGGTGCGCCGCACCGGTTGCCGGCGGCGAGGACGCGGGGGAGGGACTGCGGAGATCGGTCACGAGGACTCCTTCGTGGCACCGCGGAGCGGGCCGGACGGGCCGCGCACAGCGGCGGCCGGGATGTCGGTGCGGTCGTCTCACCCCCCAGTCAAGGCGCCTCGTGTTTCGCCCTCGTGACGGGAGGAACGCGGTCTCGTTACGGATCCGCCGTCACGGGAGCTTCTTCCGGTGGAAACCACTCCGAAACATCCCGGCCGTTGACTGGACGCGTTCCACTCCGCACCACTGCTCCACCCCGGCGGACGTCGTCCCGCGTCGTCTCAGCGCATCCCGCCGGAGCCATGCACTCGCACGCCGCTTCGGCGGACCGACACCAGGAGGAACCATGTCCGTCTCCCAGGAGATCGAAGACCAGGTCAGCGCCAACATCGAGATGTCGCGCTCCGAGATCGCCCACCCGGCGCTCCCGAAGGGCAGCAACCTCTACGGCTCCACCAAGGTCTTCCCCGACTACCAGGCCGAGCCCGGGGAGTCGTACCTGACCCTCGTGCACGGCATCGCCCACGAGTCCTCGGTCAGCTTCGTCGCAGTGCTCCAGGCCACCCGCGCGGCGCGGAAGGGCTACGAGTCCGCGCTCTACTTCTACGGGCCCGGCACCATCAACGCGATGGCCACCCGCGGCTTCCCGACGGTCGGCGACTCCGGATTCCCCGGCGAGCAGAACCTCAACAACGCCATCGAGACCTTCATCCAGGAGGGGAACCGCGTCTTCGTCTGCCGGTTCGGCATGGCGCTCCACGGCCTCCGCGAGGAGGACCTGATCGAGGGCTGCATCCCCTGCCACCCGCTCGACGTGCAGGACGCGCTCATCCACTACGCCCGCAAGGGCGCGATCATCAACTCCACCTACAACCTGTAGGCGATCGCGATGACCCTCGTCGGATCGGTCGCGGCGAACTTCACCCGCGACCTGGATCAGAACTACGCGCTCATCGCCTCCCTGGCCGAGGAGGCCCGCGAGAGGGGAGTGCGCTTCCTGGTGCTCCCCGAGGCCGCGATCGGCGGCTACCTCTCCTCGCTCGGCAACCACGGCGACACGGTCGCCACCACCCGCCGCTCCCTCCCGCCGGCGGTGCGCCTGGACGGGCCGGAGCTGCGGCGGGTGCAGGAGATCGTCGGCGACCTGGTGGTGGCGATCGGCTTCTGCGAGCTCGACGACGACGGCGAGACCCGCTACAACGCGGCCGCGCTCCTGGACGGCGGGCAGGTCTACGGCAGCTACCGGAAGGTGCACCAGCCGCTGGGCGAGCACCTCTCGTACTCGCCGGGCCCGGGCTACGGCACCTTCGAGACGCCGGTCGGCCGGGTGGGCCTGCAGATCTGCTACGACAAGGCGTTCCCCGAGGCGGCGCGGTCGATGGCGCTGGACGGCGCCGAGATCATCGCCTCGCTCTCGGCGTGGCCGGCCGCTCGGACGGCGACGGCCGAGAACCTGCAGGAGGACCGCTGGACGTACCGGTTCAATCAGTTCGACATCGCCCGCGCCCTCGACAATCAGGTGTTCTGGCTCGCCTCGAACCAGTCGGGGACCTTCGGCTCGCTCCGCTACGTCGGGAACGCGAAGGTCGTCGATCCCGGCGGCAACGTGCTCGCGACGACGCTGCTCGGAGCAGGCATGGCCGTCGCCGACATCGACGTGCGCGGCGCCTTCGAGGCGATGCGCGGCGGGATGTTCCACCTGCGCGACCGGCGGCCCGACGCCTACGACATCGACCGGGTCTGGAACGGAGGACTCGTCCATGCCTGAGATGACCTTCCACGTCCGCTGGCCGGACGGCTCGGAGGAGCGCTGCTACTCGCCGAGCCTGGTCGTGCACGAGTTCCTCGGGACCGGGACCGCCTACTCGCTCGAGGACTTCGTCGCCCGTTCGAGTGAGGCGCTGCGCATCGCGTCGGACCGGGTGCGGGAGCGGTTCGGGTTCGCCTGCACCTCCGCGATGCAGCAGGAGTCCGACATCCTCCGCACGGCGCAGCGCTTCGAGGGCGGCACGGTCAGGGTGCTCGCGATGGAGCCGCCCGCTCCGGCCGGGCAGCGGGTGCGGCCGTGAGCGCCGCTATCGAGCCCGGGCGCCACGTCGAGGTCGCGGTGGTCGGAGGCGGGCAGGCCGGGCTCTCGATCAGCCGGCACCTGGTCGACGACGGCATCGAGCACGTCGTGCTCGAGCGCGCGAACATCGGCCACGACTGGATCGACCGCCGCTGGGACGCCTTCACCCTCGTCACGCCGAACTGGCAGTGCCGCCTCCCCGGGTACCCCTACGACGGGCCGGACCCGGACGGATTCATGACGCGCGACGAGGTGCACGCGTGGGTGCGCCGCTACGCGCAGAGCTTCGACGCCCCCGTGGTCGAGGGCGTGGAGGTGAGCCGGCTCCGCGAGCGCGCCGGGGGAGGTTTCGAGCTGATCACGAGCGCGGGCGCGATCACGGCCGACCAGGTCGTCGTGGCGACCGGCGGCTACCACCGCCCGGTCCTCCCCGCCGTCGCCGCGCGGCTGCCGTCGGACGTGCTGCAGCTCCACTCCGCCGACTACCGCTCGCCGGAGGCGCTCCCGCCCGGCGGCGTGCTCGTCGTCGGCTCCGGGCAGTCGGGCGCGCAGATCGCCGAGGACCTCTTCCTCGCCGGGCGCGAGGTCCACCTCGCCCTCGGCAGCGCGCCGCGGGTGGCGCGCTTCTACCGGGGCCGCGACTGCGTCGCCTGGCTCCAGGACATGGGCGTGTACGACGTGCCCGTCCACGCGCAGGTCGGCGGGCTCACCAAGCGGGAGTCGACCAACCACTACGTGACGGGGCGCGGGGGCGGGCGGGACATCGACCTGCGCGCCTTCGCCCGCGACGGGATGCACCTCTACGGCCGACTGGCCGGGGTGGAGGGGTCCCGGCTGCGCTTCGCCCCCACGGCGGAGGCGTCGCTCGACTACGCGGACTCGGTCGCGGAGTCGATCAAGGACGACATCGACCGCTACATCGCGGCGCACGGCATCGACGCTCCCGAGGAGGACCGCTGCCGTCCGGTCTGGCGGCCGGAGTCCGAGGCGACCGGGCTCGACCTCGCGCGCATCGGCAGCGTCGTCTGGGCGGTCGGGTTCCGCTCCGACTATCGCTGGGTCGAGATCGGCGTGTTCGACGGCGCCGGCCATCCCACCCACCAGCGCGGAGTGACGAGCGTGCCGGGCCTGTCGTTCCTCGGGCTGCCGTGGCTGCACACCTGGGGGTCCGGCCGCTTCGAGGCGATCGCCCGCGATGCGGGGCACCTGGCGGAGGAGGTCCGGCGAGTGCGCGAGGCGGGGCGCTTCGCTCGGGAGCGCGAGCCGGATCTCGCCGGATAGCCTCCTCGCATGACGGAGACGGTGATGGGTGCGGTCGCAGCGCACTTCGGTCGCGACATCGACCGCACCCTCGCCAAGCTCGCCGGCATCATCGCTCACGCCCGCGAGCGCTCGGTCGACCTGCTCGTGCTCCCGGACGCGACCCTCGGCGGCTACCTGCTCGACCTCCAGCACCCCGGGCCGGACCTGCCGCCGAGCCTCGAGCTCGATGGGCCGGAGGTCGCCCGCGTGGCCGAGCTGGCGGGCGATCTCACCGTGTGCTTCGGGATCGCGGAGCGCGCGCTCGAGGGCGGTCGCGAGGTCCGCTACGACACCGCGGTCTGCGTGCACGGCGGGCGCGTGATCGGCACGCACCGCAAGGTCCACCTGCCGCTGGGCGAGTCCGAGGCGTACCTGCCGGGTCGCGGCTTCGCCGCCTTCGACTCGCCGATCGGGAGGATGGGGATGCTGATCGACTTCGACAAGACCTTCCCGGAGTCCTCGCGCTCGCTGGCCCTCGACGGCGCGGAGGTGCTGGCCTGCCTCAGCGCGTGGCCCGCGAGCGTGACCGACCGCTCCGATCGGATCCGCAACGACCGCCAGGCCCACCTGTTCGATCTCTACGACTGCGCCCGCGCCGCCGAGAACCAGGTCTACCTCGTCTCCTCGAACCAGACCGGCGTGCTCGGCGGCCTGCGGTTCCTCGGGCAGGCGAAGGTCGTGGATCCGGCGGGAGAGATCATCGCGAAGACCTGGGCGAAGGGCGGGCTCGCGCTCGCCTCCGCTGACGTCGCCGGCTCCGTCGCCCGCGCCCGCCGCACGATGCACCACCTCCGCGACCGCGCGGAGCACGCCTACCGGAGCTGAGATGCGGATCTGCCTGCTGACCTACTCCACCCGGCCGCGCGGCGGGGTGGTGCACACCCTCGCCCTCGCCGAGGCGCTCGCGCGCGCCGGACACGACGTCACGGTGCGCACGCTCGCCCGGGGCGGCGACGACTCCTTCTTCCGCCCCGTCGATCCGTGCGTGACCGTGCGGGTGGTGCCCTTTCCGCACCGCGAGGGCGAGCCGGTCGGCGCCCGCATCGTCCGGTCCATCGCCGCGATGGCCGAGGCCCTGCGGGGCGAGGACGCCCCGGTCGTCCACGCGCAGGACTGCATCTCGGCCAACGCGGCGCTCGCCGCCGGACTCGCGCCGATCCGCACGATCCACCACCTGGACGACTTCACCACCCCGGAGCTGCGCGCCTGCCACGACCGCGCCGTCCGGCTCCCCCTGACCCGGCTGTGCGTGTCCGCTGCGGTCGCCGAGGAGGTGCGCGCCGGCTGGGGGCTGCTGCCCGACGTGATCCCGAACGGTGTCGACGCGGCGCGGTTCGCGGCCGCCGTCGACGATCCGCTGACCGGGGGGTGGCGGGCCGAGCTCGGCCCGTACCTCCTCGCCCTCGGCGGCATCGAGCCGCGGAAGGGCAGCATCGAGCTGCTCGAGGCGTGGGCTCTGCTGCGCGAGCGCGGCCACGACGTCGCGCTGGTGTTCGGCGGCGGCGAGACCCTGTTCGACTACCGCGAGTACCGGGCCGCCTTCGACCGGAGGGCGGCCGAGCTCGGGATCGCTCCGGTGATCCTCGGCACCGTTCCGGAGGAGAGGCTCGCTCCGCTCGTCGCCGGCGCCTCCGCGCTGGGCTTCGTCTCGGTGAAGGAGGGGTTCGGGCTGGCGGCGATGGAGGCGCTCGCCGCGGGGGTGCCGGTCGTGGCGCGGGAGCTGCCGGTGATCCACGAGGTGTTCGGGGACGCGGTCCGCTACGGGCGGGACCCCGCCTCCTTCGCCGACGCGCTGGAGGAGGCCCTGACGCTGCCCTCGCCGGACGGCCGGGCCCTGGCCGCCTCGCACTCCTGGGACGACGTCGCGGCCGCGCATCTGCGGTTCTACGAGCGGGTGCTCGACGGCTCGGTTCAGAGCTCAGGAGGAACTCCTCCGGACGGGCCGGGATCCGCGCGAGCAGGCGTGCCCGGATGACTCCGTCCTGCCGCCTGGACACGATCGGGCGCCGCCGGTGACCCGCCGGTCGATCTCGCGCATCGTCACCGGTCTCGCCGACGCCGATCCCGACCGGATCGTCGCCGTGGCCGACGAGGGCGCGCTGACGGCGGGGGAGCTCGACCGCGAGAGCACCCGCCTCGCCCGCGCCTACCGCGATCTCGGCGTCCGGACCGACGACCTCGTCACCGTCTCGCTCTCGAACTCGCTGGACGCGCTCGTCGTCTGCGCGGCGGTCTGGAAGGCGGGCGCCGTGCCGCAGCCGGTCTCGACCGGGCTGTCGGCGGCGGAGCGCGCCGAGGTGGAGCGGATCGCGCGGCCGGCGCTCGTCATCGGCGCGCCCTCCTCCTCCGCTGTCCCGTGGCGCGCGGGCGACTGGCGGCCCGGGCCGGAGGTGCCGGCCGGCTCGCTCGAGGACCGGTGGGCCTCGTCCTGGAAGGCGCCCACCTCCTCCGGCAGCACGGGGCGGCCGAAGGTGGTGCTGGCCGCGGGCCCGGCGCTGCTGGATCCGGACGCGCCGGTCGCGCCGTTCCTGCCGCGCGAGGGCGTGCAGCTGGTGAGCGGCCCGCTGATGCACTCGGCGACCTTCACCTACGCCTTCCGCGGGCTGATGACCGGGCAGCGCCTGGTGCTGCTGCCGCGGTTCGACGCCGCCCGGGTCCTCGCGGCGATCGAGGAGCACCGCGTCACCTGGACCCTGCTCGTCCCGACCACGATCCGCCGCCTGCTGGTTGCGCCCGAGCGGTCGGGGGCGGACGTGTCCTCGCTCGCGACGGTGCTGCACCTCGGAGCGCCCTGCGCGCCCGCCGACAAGCGGGCGCTGATCGGCTGGCTCGGCCCGGAGCGGGTGGTCGAGGTCTATGCGGGCAGCGAGTCGAACGGACTGACGATGATCACGGGCCGGGAGTGGCTGGAGCACCCGGGCAGTGTCGGACGGCCGATCAGCGGGACGACCCTGCGCATCCTGCGGGAGGACGGCACGGAGGCTCCGACCGGCGAGCTCGGCCGCATCTGGCTGCACCGCGGCGAGGCCCCCGCCTACCGCTACCTCGGCGCGGGCTCGCGGCGGACGGAGGAGGGCTGGGACACCCTCGGCGACGTCGGCCGCGTCGACGGGGACGGGTGGCTCTGGGTGGTCGACCGCGCCGACGATCTGATCCTCCGGGGCGGAGTGAGCGTCTGGCCGGCCGAGGTCGAGCGGGTGCTGGAGGCCCTGCCCGGAGTCCGCGGGGCGGTCGCCTTCGGCGTGCCGGACACGGAGCTGGGGCAGGCGGTGGAGGCGGTCGTCGACGTGGGCGACGCGGGCGTGGACCCGGCCGGTCTGCTCGCTCGGGCGAACGCCGAGCTGGGCGCTGAGCGGCGCCTCCGGGCCCTCCGGATCGTGCACGAGCCCGTTCGGAGCGACGCGGGCAAGGTCCGTCGCTCCGCGCTCGCCCCCGTGGCGCAGACGCTCGGGACCCACCGTTCCGCCGGTACCCCGGATGGGCCAGAGTAGGCCCTGCGCCCCCGCGCACCGACCCCAGGGAGACCCGATGAAGTACATGCTGATCATGCGCGCGACCGATGCGGCGAAGGAGACCTACGCCTCGATCCCGTTCGACGAGATCATCACCCGGATGGGGCAGTACAACGAGGCGATGATCGAGGCGGGCGTGCTGCTCTCGGGCGACGGCCTGGCCGACGACGTCGCCTCCTCCGGCTTCGTGGTCGACTTCTCCTCCGAGCCGCCGACCGTCGTCGACGGCGCCTATGGCCCGACCGAGTCACTCTTCAACGGCTTCTGGATCATCGGGGTCGACTCCAAGGAGCAGGCCCGCGAGTGGGCGCTGCGCTGCCCGCTGGTGCCCGGCAACCGCCTCGAAGTGCGCCGGATCACCGACGAGAGCGACTTCGCGGAGTTCGCCGACAACGAGTACGTGCAGAAGGAGGCCGGCTGGCGCGAGGACGAGGCGGCGCGCGCCTCCGGGGACTGACGCGGCGGCGGGCGTCACGCCTCCGTGACGACGCCCGCCTCGACGTGCCAGTGCCGCGTCAGCTGCACCGTCTCGAGCATCCGCCGGTCGTGGGTGACCAGCAGCAGGGTGCCCTCGTACGCCTCGAGCGCCTCCTCCAGCTGCTCGATGGCGACGAGGTCGAGGTGGTTGGTCGGCTCGTCGAGCACCAGGAGATTCGTGCCGCGGGCCTGGAGGAGCGCCAGGGCGGCCCGGGTCCGCTCGCCCGGCGAGAGCTCGCCGACGCGGCGGCCGACGTGGTCGGCCTTCAGCCCGAACTTCGCCAGCAGCGTGCGGACCTCGGCGGTCGGCCACTCGGGCACCAGCGCCTCGAACGCGTCCGCGAGCGGCACGTCGGCGGCGAGCATCCCGCGGGCCTGATCGATCTCGCCGATCGCCACGCTCGCTCCGAGAGAGGCGCCGCCCTCCTCCGGCTCGGCGCGGCCGAGGAGGAGCGACAGCAGCGTCGACTTGCCGGCGCCGTTGGGCCCGGTGATGCCGATCCGGTCGCCCGCGTCGACCTGGAGCGACACCGGCCCGAGCGTGAAGGCGCCGCGGCGGGCGACCGCGCCGTTCAGCGTCGAGACGACCGAGCTCGAGCGCGGGGCGCTGCCGATCGTGAAGGCGAGCTGCCACTCCTTGCGCGGCTCCTCGACCTCCTCGAGCCGCGCGATCCGGCTCTCCATCTGGCGCACCTTCTGCGCCTGCTTCTCGCTCGACTCCGCCGAGGCCTTGCGACGGATCTTGTCGTTGTCGGGGGCCTTCTTCATCGCGTTGCGCACGCCCTGGCTCGACCACTCCCGCTGGGTGCGGGCGCGGGAGACCAGGTCGGCCTTCTGCTCGGCGAAGTCCTCGTACTTCTCGCGGCGCTGGCGGCGCGCGGTCTCGCGCTCCTCCAGGAACGCGTCGTAGCCGCCTCCGTAGACCCGGTTGGTGCCCTGCGCGAGATCGAGCTCGAGCACGCGGGTCACGCTGCGGGCGAGGAACTCACGGTCGTGGCTCACGAGGACCGCGCCGCCGCGGAGCCCGCGGACGAAGGCCTCCAGGCGCTCCAGGCCGTCGAGGTCGAGGTCGTTGGTCGGCTCGTCGAGCAGCACCACGTCGAAGCGCGAGAGCAGCAGCGCCGCGAGGCCCACCCGCGCCGCCTGCCCGCCGGAGAGGGAGGTCATCGTCGAGGAGGCGGCCGCGGCTCCGAGCGACAGGCCCAGGTCGGCCAGGACGACCGGGGTGCGCTCGTCGAGGTCGGCCGCGCCGCTCGCGAGCCAGCGGTCGAGCGCGAGGGCGTAGCGGTCGGCGATCGAGCCGTCGGGATCGGGGTCGGCCAGGGCGGAGGCGGCGGCGTCGAGCTCGGCGGAGGCCTCGGCGCAGCCGGTGCGGCGCGCGATGTAGCCGGCGACGGTCTCGCCCTCGCGGCGCTCGTGCTCCTGCGGCAGCCAGCCGACGAAGGCGTCGCCCGGCGAGAGAACGACGGAGCCCTCGAGTGGAGCCGTCTCGCCCGCGAGGATGCGCAGGAGCGTCGACTTGCCGGCTCCGTTCGCCCCGACGACGCCCACCACGTCCCCGGGGGCGACCGTCAGGTCGAGTCCGTCGAACAGGGTGCGGTGCGCATAGCCTCCGGAGAGGCCCTTGGCGACGAGGGTGGCGGTCACCGGTCCAGCGTAGGCGCGGGCGACTCGCTAGACGGCCTGGTGATCAGCCGGTCTAGGATGTGCGGATGAGCGACACGAGCCTGCGGAGCGGCGCCGGGTACTGGTACCCGGACGAGTCGTCCACCCGCCGCGCTGTCGAGGTGCTGAGCGCGATGCGCACGTACCGCGTCTCCGAGGTCTCGATGCGCCGCCGCACGCGTGAGCGGATGGCGATGGGCGAGACGGACCTGATCGCCATCCAGTACCTGCTCCGCCAGCAGCGCAAGGGCGAGCTGGTGACCGGCAAGGACCTGGCCTCGCACCTCTCCATCTCGTCCGCGTCGACCACGGTCCTCATCGACCGCCTGGTCCGCAGCGGCCACCTCGTGCGCAAGCCCAACCCGACCGACCGGCGCGGGATCGTCGTGGAGGCGACCGTCGACAGCGACGACGAGGTGCGCGCCACGCTCCAGGAGATGCACCGCCGGATGCTCGAGATCGCCGAGGACCTGGACGCACCCGAGGCCGAGGTCGTCGTCAACTTCCTCCGCCGGATGAGCGCGGCCGTCGACGAGATCGACGCGGAGCACGGCGACGGGCACGATACGGACGAAGCGGACGACGCGGAACCCTCCGCAGCGAAATAGCTAGACGGACTAGTAATAAGCCGAGGGGCCTATAGTCTGGCGGCATGGGTCAATTCCTCTACGGCACTCCTCCCGCCGTCATCGAGATCGAGGACCGGACCCTGGCCCACCTCCAGATCGTGATCTACGCGAAGTTCCGCCGCGACGAGCGATTCAGCCTCACCCTCGACTCGATGCCCGAGGGCGCGCGGGGCCGCCACTCCTTCTGGATGAACCCGAACATCGCCCTGCAGTTCCACTTCGCGGGGAGCCGGCAGCCGACGATCAACCCGGCCTGGGTCGAGCTCCTGATGGACGCGGCGAACAGCGGCGGCGGGCTGCGCCTGCTCCCCGAGCCCCCGTCGTGACCCGGTCCCGGTGAGGCCGACCCGGCCCGGACGACCGCGGAGCTCCCTGCACGACGGTGGATCCGCAGCACCGGCCTCCTGCGACAGCGCACGTGCCCCCGGCCGCCCCGTCTCCTAGGGTGGAGCGGGCGCCGCGGGGCGCGGAGGGTGGGGGACATGCGCAGGACGGTCATCGGAGCGACGGCACTGGCCGGTGTGCTCGCGCTCGCGGGGTGCTCGGCGCCCGCTCCGGCTCCCACGGTCACGGTCACCGTGTTCGCCACGGCGACGCCGACTCCGGTGCCGGACCCGACCGTCACGGCGGCGCTCCCGCAAGCGACGGCCACGGTCTTCGCGCCGGTCCCCGAGGCGACGGTCACCTTCACGCCGAACGCGACACCGGACATCCCCGAGACCGCCTTCGCGGTCGACAACGGCGCGGTTCCCGGGGCGAACGGCGAGCCGACCCGCGACGGGGAGGGGGACATCGTGAGCTACACCGTGGTGCAGGGCGACACGTTCTTCGACATCGCGCAGCGCTTCGGGATCCCGGTGCAGCAGCTGCTCCGGATGAACCCGACGATCGCCGGAGCCGGCGAGGCGGTCTACATCAATGCAGTCATCAACCTCGACGCGAGCACGCTGGGCTGAGCGGAGCGGCGAGCCGCGGAGGCGGCCGCTCAGAGCGACCCGGCTACTGCGACTTCGGCAGGACGTGGAACGCGACGGCGAGCGATCCCGAGATCATCAGGATGCCGCCGACGAAGAGGAATCCGGCGATGTCGGGCAGCAGGAACGAGTTGCCGAGAACGAGGATCCCGCCGAGGAACAGCACGAACGAGAGGACGACGCCCAGACCAGTCATGCCCTCATCGTACGCAGGTCACGGGAGCAGGAGGTCCGCGAGCTCCTCGGCGCCGGACACCAGCGCGATCGTCCCGACCGCCTCGAGCGGCGATCCGTAGCCCCACTCGACCATGATCGTCGGCACGCCGTGGGCGGCGGCGCCCTGCACGTCGTGCTCGCGGTCGCCCACCATCACCGGCGCCGAGAGGTCGACGCCGAGCTCGCGGAGCCGGCGCAGCGCCTCCTCCACGACGTCGGCCTTGGCGCTGCGGACCTCGTCCTCGGAGGCGCCGCAGATCACCGTGAAGTACTGCGCCAGGCCGTAGTGCTCGAGGATGCGCGTGGCCGCCGACTCCGGCTTGGAGGTCGCGAGCGAGAGCGGCACGCCGGCCTCGGCGATGCGCGCGAGCACCTCGGGCAGCCCCGGGTAGACCGAGGAGTCGAACAGCCCGCCCGCGTTGTAGCGGCGGCGGTAGACCACGAGCGCGGCCTGCGCCTCCTCGACGGTCATCCCGCCGAGCTCGCGGAACGCCTCGAGCAGCGGAGGGCCGACGTAGGCCAGCAGCTCGGCCGGAGCGGGCACGGGGCGGCCCAGCTCGACGAAGGTCTCGACGAGGGTGCCGGTGATGCCGGGGGCGGAGTCGGTGATCGTGCCGTCGAGGTCGAACAGGATGCAGGACCAGGTGCCGGCTCGCGCGTCGAGGCCGGTGGCGGCGAGGGTCGTGTCGGACATGGCGGGCTCCTGACCTCGGAGGACGGGGTGACGCCGGCGCTGCCCCGCCGGGGGCCACACTCTACGGCCGTTCGGCGTCCAGAGCCCGTTCGACGAACGAACGGGTGACGACCTGAGCGATCGAGCCGGGGTCGAGCTGCACGGCGACGAAGTCGGCGGTGCGGATCAGCGCGAAGGCCTCGCGTCCGGGGAGGACCAGCATCTGCACCTGCGGATGCTGTTGCCGGGGGACCGCGGTGCGCACCTCGTCCGTGGAGGTGAACAGCGGCAGGACCTGCTCCCCGGTGGTCGTCGCGACGGTGCGGACGTGCGGCACGCCTCCGGGCTGGGAGCCCGTGACGTCGACCACGAGGGAGCCGTCGAGGCAGGCCTCGAGCAGCCGGTCGACGGCCTCGGCGGTGGGAGCGGCGACGAGTGCCTCCAGTGCTTCCCGAGCCTCCGCATTGCGGTACGGACCGGGTCGCGCCGGGCGTGCAGGGGGTCCGCCTCGTCGTGCCATGACTCCACGCTAACGAAGACCGGGGCGTGATCGGAATCGCCGGGACCGGTTCCCGGGAATGCGCGCGATCGGTGTCCGGAATCGTTACGGCCGTCTGCGGACACCGTGTCCTCTATTCGACGGCTGGTGGCGAACAGCTCGATTCCGCCCTGATTGCCTCCGCTTATCCTGAACATTCCCCTCGACATGGCGCGAGAAAGGGACGAATGGCGCCATTCATGGCGCACTCGATTGTGAAAGGGGGTAATGTCTCTCCCGGTCCGGGTCGAGACAGTCCGGTCCCGCGAACTCCAGGAGGAAAAGTGGCCCAGAAGATCACGCTTGTCGACGATATCGACGGAACCCTTATCGATTCCGGTGACGGCGGTACCGTCCGCTTCAGCATCGAGGGCGCCAACTACGAGATCGATCTCGGCCCCGACAACATCGCCGAGCTCCACTCGGCGCTCGAGAAGTTCGTCTCGAGCGCCCGCCGCGTCGGCTCGCGCCCCGCGGCCGCCACGAGCGTCGCGACCGCCTCCAAGAGCGACCCCAAGCAGCTCAAGGCCATCCGCGAGTGGGCGAACGCCAACGGCCACCCCGTCTCCGACCGCGGACGCATCCCCTCCGAGGTCCAGGCGGCCTACCAGGCCGCCCACAAGTAGCGGCCGCCGGGCTCTCGGCCCGGTGAGACGCCGCATTCCCGGGCCTCGCGCCCGGTGAGCGGAAGGCCCCCGTGATCCGATCGCGGGGGCCTTCGCCGTGCCTGTCAGAACAGGCGGGTGTGGGAGTCGTCGGTGCCGCGCATGGCCTCGTAGTCGAGCACCACGCAACGGATTCCGCGGTCCTCGGCGAGAGTCCGCGCCTGCGGCTTGATCTCCTGAGCGGCGAAGACTCCCGTCACCGGGAAGAGGTGCGGATCGCGATTCATCAGCTCGAGATAGCGGGTGAGCTGCTCCACTCCGTCGATCTCGCCGCGGCGCTTGATCTCGACGGCGACGGCGGCTCCCGAGGAATCGCGGGCGAGGATGTCGACCGGGCCGATCGCGGTCATGTACTCGCGCCGGACGAGAGTGTGCCCCTCTCCGAGGAGGCCGATCTGCTCGGCGAGAAGGCGCTGGAGATGCGACTCCACTCCGTCCTTCACGAGTCCCGGATCGACGCCGAGCTCGTGCGCCGAATCGTGCAGCACCTCGTGGATGGAGACGACGAGAGCGTCGCCGGTCTTGCGGTGCGCGACGGTCCACTGCTGCGTCACTCCCGCGGCGCGCGCCTCCTCGTCGGGCTCGCCCGTGATCAGCGTGCAGGGCGGGCTCATCCAGTTCAGCGGCTTGTAGGAGCCGCCGTCGGAGTGGATGAGGACGCTCCCGTCGGTCTTGACGAGCAGGAGGCGGGTGGCGAGCGGGAGGTGGGCGCTGAGACGGCCGGTGTAGTCGACGGAGCAGCGCGCGATGACGAGACGCACCCGTCGAGGATAGACGGCACGGCCCCGGCGGGCTCCCGGCTCAGTGCGCGGCGACGGGAGGCCGGCGGCCGAGCGGAGGAGCGGGCGGCGGCACCGAGAGCGAGGCGCGCAGCGCGACCGCGAACTCGGCCGGCGCCTCCGCCCACGGGTGGTGGCCGCTCGACTCGATGACGGCCAGGCTCGCCTGCGGCAGGAGCGCGGTGAGCGCCTCCAGAGCGGCGACGCCCGTCACCGGATCGTCCTCGCCGCCGAGGACGACCGCGGGGCAGTCGAGGCGCTGCAGAGCGTCGCGGATCGCCGCGGTGTCGTCGGAGCCGGCGGGAGTCGTGTGACCGGCAGCCCGGTCGTCGATCCCGAGCCAGGCGGTGCCGGGGGCGATCAGGAGCAGGTGGGCGACGCGCTCGGGCGCGTCCACGGCGGCGAGCAGGACGGCGCGGCAGCCGGAGTCGTGCGCGGCGAGATCGAGCTCGTCGACGCCGAGGTGGCGGCGCAGGTCCTCCACGTCGGCGGCCGTCGTGGCCGGGAGAGCGGGAGGCAGCTCCGCGGAGTCGCCCACTCCGCGCGGGTGCAGCACGAGGACGCGGCGCGTGCAGGCGATCGAGGCGAACGAGCCGAGGTAGGAGGGGTGGCGCTCCGGCTCACCGGGGACGACCACCAGGGGCCGCCCCTGACCGGCTCCGTGCTCGTCGACGTGGAGCAGGGCGCCGTCGCGCGCTCGGTACCGCATCCGCTCCCCCTCCGCCGCCGTCCTGGGAAGCCTAGGGGGAGGCGCGCCGGGGCGCCCGGGCCCCACGGGGGCTTGCGGAGGCGCGTGGAGCGGGGCGGTCAGCTCCGTCGGCTGCGGGCGGCGGGGGAGGCGAGCCCGGCGACGACCACCAGGGCCAGCACCAGGAAGAGGGCGTTCAGCAGGCCGTAGTGCTCGCCGAGGAAGCCGATGGCCGGCGGTCCGACCAGGAACGCGACGTAGCCGAGCATCGCCACCGCGCTGACGCGGGCGGCCGAGTGCGGCCCCTCCGCCGCGGCCGACATGCCCACCGGGAAGCCGAGCGAGCAGCCCAGACCCCAGGCGACCGCGCCGACGACGACGAGCGCGTCGACCGGGGCGAGGATGAACAGCAGGATGCCGACGATCGCGAGCCCGGCGGAGGCGCGCAGCACCGGGACGCGGCCGAAGCGGTCGAGCACGGGCCCGCCGATCACGCGTCCGACGGTCATGGCGGCGACGAACACGCCGAACACGACGGCGGCGGTCGTCTTGTCGGTGCCGTGGCCGTCGACCATCGCCAGGGTCAGCCAGTCGTTCGCGGAGCCCTCGGCGAAGGCCATGCCCAGCATGATCAGGCCGATGAGGACGAGGCGGCCGTCGCGCCAGACGCCGAGGGAGGCGGCGACGCGCTCGCGGACCGGCGGCTTCACGGTGGTCGCCGCGCCGGAGGTGTCGAGCTCCTCGCGGACCGGGACGAAGCGGATCGCGATCACCGCGGTCACCGCGATCACCACGGCGATCGCGCCGAGGTGGACGGCGACGGGCACGGCCAGGGCGGAGGCGCCCGCGCCGATCAGCGCGCCGGCCACGGTGCCGAGGCTGAAGAAGGCGTGGAACAGCGGCAGGAGCGTCTTGCCGAAGGCCTTCTCGTTGGCCGCTCCCTCGACGTTCATCATCACGTCGACCGCTCCGTTGCCGAAGCCGAGCATCGCCATGCCGGCGAAGGCCGCGGGGAGGACGCCGATGACGTCGGCCGAGACGCCCAGCACCGCGAGCCCCGCCGCCGAGACGGTGAGGCCGAGCGCCATGCCGCGCCGGGCGCCGATCGCGCCCATGACCGGCGTCGAGAACGCGAGTCCGACGATCGCGCCGATCGACATCGAGAGGATCAGCAGGCCCACTCCGGCGGTCGAGAGCTGGAGCTCGTCGCGGATGGCGGGGGTGCGCGAGACCCAGGTGGCGATCGAGATCCCGCTGAGGACGAAGATCGTGAAGACGGCGTTGCGCCAGGCGACCAGCTGCGGGCGCGTGAGCGCGGACGTCGAGGTCATGGCGGTTCTCCTGGTGCGGGCGGGATCCGGACACCGGATCGAGAGGCACGGTCGAATCGATTCGAAGCGAGCCGGTCTAAGCTATCCGGAACCCCGGGGACGGTCAACCGACGACGAGCGCGCCGCCCCCACGAGGAGGAACGTGGAACCCCGCAAGAGCCCCCGGCCGACGCTCGCCCGCGTCGCGAGCCGGGCCGGAGTGTCCCCCTCCACCGCCTCGCTGGTCTTCAGCGGCTCCGGCCCCGTCTCGGAGGCCACGAAGGAGCGGGTGCTGCGCGCGGCGTCCGAGCTCGACTACGCCGGCCCCGACCCGCGGGCGCGCTCGCTCCGCCGCGGCCGCTCGGGGATCGTGGGGGTCGTCGTGGACGAGCGGATGCTGCACGCGTTCCGCGACCCGATCAAGATCGCCATGCTCGACGGGATCGCCGACGTGCTCGGCGGGGTCGACGCCGGGATCCTGCTGCTCACCGAGACCGGCGACGGCGCGGGCCTGCTGGCGACGGCCCCGGTCGACGCGATGATCCTGGTCGGCTGCAGCCCGTCGGTCGACGACTCCGTCGCCGTGCTGCGCCGCCGGGGGGTGCCGGTCGTCGTGGTCGAGGGCCTCTCGGAGCTGGGCGGCGCCGTGATCTCGCTCGACAACCGCGAGGCCAGCCGGACCCTCGCGGAGCACCTGCGCGAGCTCGGCCACGAGCGGGTCGCGGTGGTCGCGCTCCCGTTCGCGAAGGACCGCCGCCGCGGCGCGATCCCGGCCGGCTGGCGCTCGAGCCCCAGCATCACTCCGGTCGACCGCCTCCTCGGCGTGCAGGACGTCTTCCCGGAGGCGTCGGTCGTCGCCGCCGCGGCGAGCTCCGTCGACGAGGGCGTCGCCGCGGGCCGCACGCTGCTCGAGGGGGCGGAGCCGCCGACCGCGGTCGTCGCGCAGAGCGATCTGCTGGCCGCGGGCGTGATCCTCGCGGCGGAGGAGCGCGGGCTGCGCGTGCCCGAGGACCTCTCGGTGGTCGGCTTCGACGGCGTGCAGGTGCCCGGTCTCGCGGCCGAGTACGACCTCACGACGATGGCCCAGCCCGCGGTCGAGAAGGGCCGTGCGGCGGGACGGGCCGCGGTCGCGCTCCTGGCCGACGAGGAGGCGGAGGCGGTCTGCTTCCACGCCGTCTTCCACCGCGGGAACACCAGCGCACCGCCGCGCTGACCGGAGTTGTCCACAGGCTTCTCCACAGGGGAGGAGTGCGGTCAGCGGAGCCAGACGTCGCTGCGGACCCGGAGCCCGAGGGTGACCGCGCGGGCGCCGAGGAAGCCGACGGCGAAGGCGAGCCAGAGCGCGAGGAGGCGCCATTCGGCGGGCGCGGCGGGGGCGAGCAGGGCGAGCGGGACGAAGACGGCGAGGTTCGCGAGGCCGCTGAGCGCCAGGTAGCGGCCGTCGCCGGCGCCGATCAGCACGCCGTCGAGCACGAAGACGTAGCCGCCGAGCGGAGCGGTGAGGCCCACGACGGCGATCGCCGCGGGCAGCAGCCGCAGCACCTCCGGGTCGCTCGAGAAGACGTACGGCAGGACACCGCTTAGACCGGTGACCAGCGCTCCGAGCACTACTCCTGCACCGATTCCCCAGGTCACACAGCGTTTCGTGACGGCTCGGGCCTGCTCGGCGTCGCCCGCGCCGAGGAGGCGGCCCAGCAGCGCCTGCGCGGCGATCGCCACCGCGTCGAGGGCGAAGGCGACCGTCGAGAACAGCGTCATCGCCACCTGGAAGGCGCCCAGCTCCTCCGCCCCGAGCGAGGTGGCGGTCGCGACCGCGAGCAGGATCGCCGCGCGGAGGCTCGCTGTGCGCAGCAGCATCCAGCCGCCGGATCCCGCGGAGGAGGCCAGGCCCGCGAGGTGCGGCCGCAGCGGCGCGCCGACCCTCCGGGCGAGCCGCAGCGCGACTCCCGCGTAGCCCGCGAGCATGGCCCACTGCGCGATCACCGTCCCCAGTGCGGAGCCGGTTATCCCCAGGCCGGCCGGGTAGATCAGCACGGCGTTGAGAGCGGCGTTGAGGGCGAATCCGCCGGCGGCGATCACCAGCGGAGTGCGGGTGTCCTGGAAGCCGCGGAGGAGCCCGGTGAGCGCGAAGACGCCGAGCATGGCGGGGATCCCGGCCATGCTCACCGCCAGGTACCGCACGCCCGCCTCGGCC
Organism: Rathayibacter sp. AY2B5; assembly: GCF_002931645.1. Lineage (NCBI taxonomy): Bacteria > Bacillati > Actinomycetota > Actinomycetes > Micrococcales > Microbacteriaceae > Rathayibacter > Rathayibacter sp. AY2B5. The sequence goes on from NZ_PSUE01000003.1 coordinate 225,861, forward strand.
ACCGCCGGTTCCGCGCCGAAGAGCGCCACGACGGCCGGAGCGGTCAGCGCGCCCACCACGGCGATGCCGGCGCCGAGGAGCAGGGCCAGCCAGCCGCCGTCGATCCCGGCCGCCACGGCCCTTCGCTCGTCGCCCTCGCCGAGGGCCCGGCCGACCCGCGGAGTCGTGCTGTATGCGAGGAAGACCATGAGGCCGACGATCGTCTGCAGCACCGTGCCGCCCAGCGCGAGCCCGGCGAGCGGGACGGCGCCGAGATGGCCGACCAGGGCGGAGTCGGTGAGCAGGAACAGCGGCTCGGCGACCAGCGAGCCCAGCGCCGGGACGGCGAGCCGGAGGATGCCGCGGTCGAGGGCGGAGGTCACCGCTCGACGCTAGCGGCTGCCGGAGCTCCGGGACCGGCGTACCGTGGGCGGGATGCAGCGCTTCGGGATCGGGCTGGCGGCCGTGGGCCGGCCGGCGTACATCACGGCAGGGCGCGACGACGACCTCGGCCCCGCGGCCGAGCGGAGCGTCGACGCGCTGCGCGAGCGCACGCACCTGCTGCTCGACGCGGCGTGGGACGCCGGCGTCCGCTTCCTCGACGCCGCGCGCTCCTACGGGCGCGCGGAGGAGTTCCTCGGCGGCTGGCTCGCCCGGCATCCGGAGCGGCGGGCGGCGCTCACGATCGAGTCGAAGTGGGGCTACGAGTACGTCGGCGGGTGGGCGATGGATGCGCCGGTGCACGAGCGCAAGGAGCACTCGGTCGCGATGCTCGACCGCCAGTGGCCGCTCACGCTCGACGCGCTCGGTTCGGCGCCCGACTCCTACCTCGTCCACTCGATCACTCCCGAGAGCCCGGCCCTCACCGACCGCCCGCTGCTGGACCGACTGCGCGGCCTCGCCGGCTCCGGAGTGCGCGTCGGCCTCTCCACCAGCGGACCCGAGCAGGCGCGCGTGATCGAGCTCGCCCGCGCGATCCCGGAGTCGCCGTTCAGCGCGGTCCAGAGCACCTGGAACCCGCTCGAGCAGTCCGCGGGCCGGGCGCTCGCCGCCGCGCACGACGACGGCTGGCTGGTGGTGGTCAAGGAGGCCCTCGCCAACGGGAGGCTCGTGGCGCACCCGATCGAGCACGCCGGCGCCGCGCCGGACGCCGTCGCCCTGGGGGCCGTCCTCGCGCAGCCCTGGGCCGACGTCGTGCTGAGCGGCGCGGCGACTCCGGAGCAGCTGCGGGCCAACCTGCGCGCGCAGCCCCGGGAGCTCCCGGACCTCCCGGCGCTCGCCGTGGATCCGGTCCGCTACTGGGCCGAGCGCTCCGCTCTCGACTGGACCTGAGAGCACTCGAACGAAGTGGTGCGTGCGCTCCGGCGCCGCACGGGATAGCGTTCCTCTCAGCGCCCCGTCTGCCCTCTCTGCGAGGGCTGGCGCGCGGATCGGCCCTCGTGATATCGCCCGAGGGGATCCGCCCCGGCCCGCCACCCCTCTTCGAATGCGGGCGAATCGAGCTTTCGATTCTCAGGCGATCCGCAGGTTACGGGCGGGGTGACGGCAGTGCCAGAGGAAGCGGGGCGCGCGGGCTTAACGGGGGGTGACGCATCGGCGGGCTATGCCGGGGAGGCCGGACGGCCGTGGTCCGAGGGGTCGATCCGGATGGCGCACTCGAGGAGCTCGGCGCTCCTCCACAGGGCGCGGATCAGCGCGGGCATCCCCGGGAGCGATCGTCACGATCCCGAGCCCTCAGGACTCGGAGCCCCGCCGGACCCGCAGCCGCGTCTCCTCGAGGTCGAGCAGCGACTGGGCGTCGCGGAGGATGCGCTGCGGGTAGGCGCGGCGCGAGCGCGCGTCCAGCAGCGCCTCCCGCTCGGCCGCGACCACGGCGAGGCGCAGCGCTCGGTAGAGGCGGTGCGGAGTGTCCGCGACCGACCTCTCCGTGCCGCGCGAGCGCTCCCAGGCGGCCTCGGAGCGGAGGAACGACGTCTGCCGCACCCGCTCCAGGACGTCCGGAGCGACGCCGTCGGCGCCCTCGACGGCGTCGCCCGGGTGCTCCAGCACCGAGAGGCCCTTCTCGGTGATCTCGTCGAGCAGGCCCGCGAGCGCCCGCTGGTCCTCGGGCACGTCGATCCCGCGGATGCCCAGCGCGCGGATCAGCAGCGGCAGCGTGCTGCCCTGGATCAGGAGGGTCGCGACGGCCACGGTGAAGGCGATCAGCACGAGCTGCGGACGGTACGGGATGTCCTCGGGCAGCGACTGCGCGGCCGCGAGGGTCACCACTCCGCGCATCCCGGACCAGCCGAGCACCAGACCGCCGCGCCAGCCGATGCCGTTGCGGCTGAAGTGCCGGTAGTCGCTGCGCCGCAGCAGGTAGCGCCGCTTCGCCCGGCCGCGCTCCTCCTTCGGCAGCTCCTGCGCCTCGGGCGACTCGAGCAGCTCCTTCTGCTCGCGGGCCCGGCGCTCGGCCCGGCGGGTCTGCCAGCGCTCGCCGAGGAGCACCGGGCCGACCCAGAGGAAGCGAACGACGATCAGCCCGACCACCGCGATCAGGCCGATCCCGACAGCTCCGGGCACGGAGAGGCGCGCGCTGTCGGCGTCGTGGATCAGCGAGCGGATCTCGAGCCCGATCAGCAGGAACACGCCGTTCTCGAGCAGGAACTGCACGGTCCGCCAGTTGATCCGGTCGTTCACCCGCGACTGCGCGGTGAAGGCGCGGGAGGAGGCGTGCCCGGTGTGCAGGCCGGCGACGACCACGGCGAGCACGCCCGAGGCGCCCAGGCCCTCGGCGGGGATGAACGCGACGAAGGGGACGATGAAGGAGAGGACGGTGTTGAGCACCGGGTCCTCGAGCCGCGAGCGGACGAAGACGGTGACGACGCTGGCCACGAACCCGACCACGACGGCCACGACGACCGCGTAGAGGAAGTCGCCGATCGCGGCCCACGGCGTCGCGAGCGTCCCGGCGGCGGCGGCGAGGGCCGAGCGGAGGAGCACCAGCGCGGTCGCGTCGTTGATCAGCCCCTCGCCCTCGAGCAGGGTGAGCAGACGCGGCGGGAGGCCGAGCCGCCGGCCGACCGAGGTCGCGGCGACCGCATCGGGCGGGCTGATGATCGCGCCCACGGCGATCGCCAGGCCCAGCCCGAGCTCGGGGAGGAGGAGGAAGAGGAGCGCGCCGACGCCGGCCGCCGAGATCAGCACCAGAACGACCGACAGGCCGGTGATGGTGGTGAGGTTCCGGCGGAAGTCGATGAACGGGACGCTGAGCGCCGCCGCGTACAGCAGCGGCGGCAGCACGCCGTCGAGCACCCACTCGTGCGGGACGACCACCTCCGGAACCCCGGGGATGTACGAGAGGCCGACGCCGGCGAGCACGAGGACGATCGGGGCGGCGACGCCGAGGCGCCGCGAGAAGACGGCGACCGCGACGAGGACCGAGACGCCGACGATCGCGGCGATGCCCAGCTCCATCAGCGGAGGCTCTCGAGGGCGCAGAAGGGCATGGTCTCGTCTCCAGGGGGTGGCGGGCGATCGCCCGGGACGAGTCTGCGCCTCTCGGCGGATGCGGGGCAGGGGGTTGCGAGCACCCGGCGTCCCGCGCCGGGGTCAGCCGTCGTCGCGAGCGGCGCGGCGGTCGAGCAGGCGGGCGAGTCCGAGGAGGAGCGCCATGGCGCCGAGCGCCGCGACGGCCAGGGCGAGCGCGGCGCCGGGCTCGAGCGTGATCCCGCGCTCGACGACCTGCGCGCGCAGCACCGGGTCGGCGGAGACGACGAGCAGGCCGATCGAGGCGGCGGCGAGGACGAGTCCGTAGAGGACGGCGCCGACGCGGATCCGCGGGCGGGCGGTGGCGGGGGTGGGCGTGGTGGTCATCGTGCGGCTCCGGTCTCGGGGGTGGGTGTCGGGGTGGCGTCGGCGTCCGGCGCGGTGGTGCCGGAGTCGGCGCCCGGTGTGGAGTCCTGGACTCGGATCGACCCGCCCTCCTGGGCGATGCGGACCACGAACGGCTCGGCCTCGGGATCGCCGAAGGTCTGCGTCCACAGCTGACGGCCGTCGGCGGTGCGGACCTCGCGGGGCGCGTCGATCGCGCCTCCGTCGGCGTCCAGCACGAGGAGCTCGGTGTCCTCCGTGGTCGCCTCGAGGCGGACCGCCGTTCCCGCCATCGTGGCGACGGACACGTGCCCGTAGCCGATCCAGAGGTCCAGCGGCTCGCCGGAGGTCTCGTAGCCGGGTGCGACCGTGACGCGCAGGTCGCTCGCCGCGAGCGTCGCGTAGCGGCCGGGAGCGGCGCTCGAGAAGCCGTAGGTGCCGAGCACGGGGAGCAGCTCGCGGTCGGTCGGCAGCACGGCGGCGCAGGCGGCCGTGACCAGCGCGACCGTCGCGAGGGCGATCAGCGCGATCGCGCGCCTCCGGAACAGGCCGGCGAGCACGATCACCACGGCGAGCACGAGCGCGACCGAGGCGGCTCCGACGACGAGGGCCGTCGGTCCGGAGGCGGTGAGCGAGACCAGTGCGCCGGTCAGCGCGGCGGCGCCCAGGGCGAGCAGCGTGAGGCTCGCCCGCAGCCGGGGGTTCGCGGCGCGTCGGAGACGCTGGCGCTCCAGGCGCGCGGCGGTGACGGCGGCGGCGGCGAGTCGCGCCTCCTCCGCCCGGGCGCGGGCCGTCTCACGGGCAGACGCGCTCTGCTGGGCGCGGAACGCCTCCCGCGCGGCCCGCCAGGCCTCCTGACGCTCGCGCCACTCGGCGACGGCCTCGGGGGACGAGGGGCGCTCGTCCTGCAGCCCGGGGTCGGGTGCGGGGTAGGCGGGAGCGGAGGGCGCGGGGTAGGGGAGCGTCGCGGAGGGGTGTGCGGACGGGGAGCCCGGGGCCGGGTGAGCGGCCGCGTCGTCCGATCGCCGGCTCCGCCGCACGATCCAGACCACGAAGGCCACGATCAGCCCGAGCACCACGAGCGACCACAGCGTCCGCCCGGTCGCGGGCGCCCAGGGCATCGCCCCGGTGTACGCGCCGCCGAGCGACCAGAAGCCCTGCGCCACCGGCAGCATCGAGGCGAGCACGAGGACGCCGATCCCGGCGTGCACCCGGTCGAGCGAGCCGCGGAGCAGCCGCTCCACCGGCAGGGCGCCGTCCTGGTCGGGCAGCAGCAGCCAGGCCGCGGCGTAGAGGAGGAGCGCGGGCCCGCCCAGCACCGCGACGACGAGCACGATCCCGCGCACGATCAGCGGGTCGATGCCGAGCCGGTCGGCGATCCCCGCGCAGACGCCGCCGATCCAGCCGGGGCGGCGAGGCAGGTCGAGGCCGCGCAGCCAGAGCACGAAGCGGTTCTCGGGCGCGGGGGGCGGATCGGCGGGGCCTCGACCTGCCT